>NZ_JADPJJ010000058.1:0-194518 GCF_023073375.1 Bradyrhizobium sp. 197
CGTTGTTCGGCTCCTGCTCGAACTTCACAAGCTGATTGTCCACCGTGTCCAGGCTCTCGCCGGTTTCCGTCAAAAACTCCCGCAACAGATCATCCATGAGCTACGCCTTACTGACCTGGATCTCGACGCCCGAGCCGCGCTTGGCATGGACGGAAGCCCTACCTTGGATCGTTAGACATCCCCTTTCACGGTCCCGTTAATTTCATCCTCCGTGCTAATACGGATATTGAAGAGAAGTTTGTCGTTCGACCGCATGCGACAGCGTTTTTCGGCCAGACCGGCACCACGCCGCGACGGCCGCACGCTTTGGGTAAACGTGCCGACAACAGCAAGGCCAAGCGCGCAGGAAAGCCCTGCTCGTGAAGCACGATATGCACGGCCTTCGCGGAATTGAACCGAGCCGCCTGCAATCCGGGGCGCTCTCGCCACCGTCGCTTGGTGCTTTGCCGGGATTCGCCAGATCCGCCTTTTGCGGTAAACGAACGGTTACCCGCGTCCGCTGCGGCCGGTGCCGCGCTAACCGAGGCGCCACGCCGAGGCAAGGTCGCCGTCGGGACGGTGCTCCGCAGACAATCGTTGATGGCGGCGAGCGACGCGATCATCCTCTGGACGCGGATGTGCACGCGGTCGCAGCCGCGGACGGACATCTTGTCCCAATTGCCAATATGTCCCGACGGGAACATGATGAAACTTACCCGGGCAGCAAGCAGTTTCGCGTGCTGCGACTCGCTGGTCCAGGAGACGGGAGGCAGCTTTGGAAACGATGGTGCGTTCATCCAACGGTTTCCTGTCCGCGCTGTCGGCAGACGATTATGAATTGATCCGCCCGCATTTGCGTATGGTCGATCTGCCGCATGAGGCGGTGCTGGTCGAGACCGGCGAGACGCTCAAGCGCGCCTACTTTCCCCACCGCGGCGTCATCTCGCTGGTGGTGGAACTCGCCAGGGGCGAGCATGTGCAGGTCGCCATGATCGGCCGCGACAGCCTGCTCGGAACGCTCTCGACCATGGGCGATGCCTGCGCGCTGAACACGGCGATCGTGCTGGTTCCTGGTTCCGCCTCCGTGATGGACCTCGACGTGCTGCGCGTCGCGGCCGACCAGAGCGGCACCCTGCGGACGCTACTCACGCGTCACGGGCTGGCGGTCTACGCGCAGGTCCAGCAGACTGCGGGCTGCAACGCCGCCCATCCGGTGGAATCGCGGCTGTCGCGCTGCCTGTTGCACACCCATGACCTCTCCGGCGACTTTCGGCTGCTGCTGACCCAGGAGGCCATGGCGCAGATGATCGGAGCGCGGCGCAACAGCGTGTCGCTGGTCGCCAATACCTTGCAGCAGGCCAATTTCATCCACTACACCCGCGGGCACATCCAGATCCTCAACCTCGACGGCCTGCGCCAGACGGCGTGCGAATGCTACGCCACCGTGAAGGCGCAGTACGACCGGTTGCTCGGCCCGCGCTGACCGGCGCCGCCGCGTGGTGAACCGGCGGCTAATTCCGGCCTGCAAACACCGATCATCCTGCTATCGGAACTGAAATCGGGATGCCGTAGACACGGGCCTGACGCGCAGCCGTTACGGGCCGGGCGGCAAACGGACCGTGATCGAGGCAGGCAAAACCATGTTCGAAGTCACCGTCGCGGCGGCACAGACAGGGCTCGATGCCGAGCCCGCGCGCGAGCCGGGCGCGTACCAGGCGCTGGTGCGCGAGATAGGCGAGGACGGTGCCGGTGAAGTGCGCGACGTGTTCTGGTGCGAGACCTGCGCGCGCCTGCAACAGTTCCGCACGCTCTCGCTCGCGCAGCACCACGGCAGGATCGCGCGCGAAGCGCATTCGCTGAAGAGCGCGGCCGCAACGTTCGGCTATGTCAGGCTCGCGGCGCTGGCGCTGCGGCTGGAGATGACCGCGGAGATGCTGGGTGGCCCCGAATTCCGCGATCTCCTGGACCTGATGGACGCCGCCTACGCCGCCGCGCGCGCGCAGGAGCCCGGGGCCTAGATTCTTGGAGGCCTAGATTCTTATTGACGCGTTTTCTTCACGCGAACCGGCATCCACTTCGCTCGAAAACGCTCTGACCACTCATGCGTGCATCCCCGCCGTACTTCTACGGTTTGGGATTTTCACAGAAGGCTAATCATAAGTGGCGATAGTCACCGGAAACCAGGAGGGTTTCCATGTTCACCTACGAGACTGCGGACCAGAAAGAGGTCCGTCGCTTCCGCATCGCACAGTTCAACGGCCGGATGGCGACGGTGACCGCTGGCGAGGCGACGGTGACTGGCTTCGTGCGTTCGGTGCTGGTGCAGGAATCGAGCACACCGCCCCGCTGGACCATCACCATCATTCCCAACGGGCCGAAGGAAGAGCTCAAGCCGCTGCGGCCCTCGTCGCGCGCACGTCCGTTCGCTGAAGATTATTTCTGAGCGCGATCGGGCTCCGGGCTTTATCGCGAGATTGCTCGGGCCCGGCCCTCGCCGCCGACGGGCGGCACGGCACAAGAGCCTTCAGTCGATCGAATGCAGCAGCGCCGCACGGACGAGATCCGCGGTGTTGCGCGCACCGAGCTTGCGCATCGCCTCGGCGCGATGGCTCTCGAAGGTGCGCGGACTGATCTGCATCCGAAGCGCCCCCTGCTTGTTCGAATAGCCCTCGCTGATCAGCCTCAGCACCTCGCGCTCGCGCTTGGTCAGCCGCTTCTGGCCTGACAGGCCGAGGATTTCGGCGCTCGGCACCCGCTGCGGCGCGCGTGCGGTGGCCTTCGATTCGGCGTCCTCGGTCCTGGACGCGGTCGGCAGGCCGCCCTTGTGAGAACCGGCAAGCTGCTTGACCAGGCCACAAACCCGCTCGGTCTGCGCCAGCGCATTCTCCACCACCCGCTGCAAATAGGCACGGTCGCCCGTCACAGGCGCGAGCTGATCGCTGTGGTGCTTGATTTCGCCCATGTAGAGCAGGAGGGCAGTGAGGGGGCCGTTGAGCTCGCGGGCGATGGCGGCGGCCATTTCGTCGGCCGCCTTGGCACGGGCGGCGTTCAGGCGGACGGCATCGAGCTCTTCAGTTGGAGCAGCTTTGCTTTCGTACCATTCCGAAGGCCGCGAATCAGTGGCCGTATCATTCTGTGACCCCATGTCACTCTTTAGCGGAACCCAGACCGATCTGTGATTAACTTTTTGCTCCGTAAGACTACGGTCATTTTGGCAGTTTTGTGCTGAAACACCGGCGTAGGCACACTTTGTGCTTGAGTGGCTTCGTCCCCCAATATGCTTAGGTTGATAAATCTGCCCAAATGCTGGGCAGATGGGCCGGAGCCTTTTAACCATCGCATCCCCGCCGAATACCGCTGCTCCCGGACTTTACGGATAAATTAACGGCGGCTTGCTTCTCTATGTCGCACTTGAGAGCGCGCAAATGCCTCCATGCATTGGGCCGGTAGGCCTGCTGGAATCGTTGCGGAAGATTGCGTGCCATGAACGAGATCGACCAGCTATCGGACTTCCTGCAGAAGCTGACGCCGCTGTCGCGCAGCTGCCTGCTCAGCGAGATCGAGCGGCTTGAGCTATGCGGCATCGACATGCCCGGCGCGGCCGATATCCACTCCAAGCTGCGGGCCGAATTTCGCAAGGACGGATCGAGCCAGGCGCGCGCCACCAGCCCCTCGCGATATTTCTTCGCGCCGCTCGAGCTGCTCCTGATCGACGGCGCGCCCGAGCACGCCAATCTGGGGCGGATCTCGCGCAACACCCTCACCCCGATCTGGGAGTGGATCTGCCGCGACCTGCTGCCGACCATGGCGCGCGACTACATCAAGGCGATCAACGACCAGGTCGCCGCCAACAACCCGAAGGAAGTGCTGAAGATCGCATCGACCTTCCAGACCAAGGTCGTCAAGGTTCTCGAGAGCACGCTCGCATCGGTGGAGAGCACCGAGTTCGCGCGCGGCAAGCTCGCGCAATACACGGCGTCGCGCACCGCCTTCGACGACGTGAAGAAGATGCAGCATGTGCTGCGCGCCGGCGCTGCGCTGCCGAAGTTCAACGAAAAGCTGCCCGAGAAGATCGCGAAATTCGACGACGGCCAGGTTACCCAGATCACCGCGCAACTCGACGCCTTCAAGAAGGCCCATCCCGAGGCGCTGCCATTCGCGCTGACGCTGGTGGCGAGGCGGCTGAAGACGTTCTGGCAATTGGTGCGCCTTGCCACCAAGGCCGCCGCGAGCAAGAGCGCCGCGGATGTTGCCGCCACGCCCTATGCCTTCGTCGTTCACATGGTGCTCGACCAGCTCGACGACAAACGCCTGGCTTTGCGTATCGCGCTTCGTCACAACCGGGTGCTGGTCGCGCGCGACCTGCTCACCGAGATCTACGACACCGAATATGCGCTCAAGGTGCGCATCGACGGCATCGAGAATTGCGAATGGGGCATTCGCCTCCAGCAATTGATGGACGCGATCGCGGCGCTGGTGTCCGCCGAGGTAAGCCGCTTCCCTTCCAATGTCGGCCACATTCTCGGCTCGCGCCGGCTGCGCAGCCACGACACGCTCAGCGGAAAGCTGAGCTATCTGGCCTGGAAGGGACGCGATGCGATCGAAGACGGTGCGGCCGCGCTCCGCAAATTGATCGGCCAAACCTGATCCCGCGCTACTGCGCGCGCGGCAGGCACAGGAAGCGATCGAGAAATCGTCCTGACAGCACGAATCTGAACCACCAATACATTATTCGCCGCGTCGTCATTGCTGCGATCCCTGACAGCCCACCACCGGCTGCCCAGAGCAATAGCGCAGCTGCAGCAATACGCATGTGATGTGCTTCACAATGGCGCCGGCGCAGCCGGACGCATCGTCGCAGAACCGTCACGAGCGAAGCGGGAACATACGCGCATCGCGCGAAGCCCACGGGCAATTGAGGCGGCCATTATTCAATTGGGCGAAGGCGCGCGCGGCTTCGTCCAATTGCAGGACAGTGCGCGTGCATACCGCCGCACCGCACGTCGCGAAAATCTCCGTTGATTGCCGCACACCTGCGCGCGCCGCGCGGGCAGACGTAAAAACTTCTCCAACGAGATCCCGACAATTTTAGACATGATGGGTGCTTTAACGTTACCCAGATAATTCAACAATCGACTGAAGCCTTCCATATTTGAAACTGCTCACGTCGCTAACACACCGGTCGCGGAACGGGAGTGGTTTGCGATGAAAGATGAAACTGTTGAACTCGCTGGACGAAGGCCAAAAACCTTCGGACGACGAAAGGTGACGCCGCGCGCATGCGTGGCCGACGGCAAGCGCCATCTGCGCGCTTTTCTCTCCGAAGTGCTGGAGGATCTCGGCTTCGTCACCACCGAATGCGCCAGCGCCGACGAGCTGCGAACGGTACTGGCGAGCGAATTGCCCGACCTGATCCTGCTCGGCATCGCTGCCGACGGCATCGAGCCAGGCATGTTTCTGGAGACGCTGGTGCGCGAGGCATTCGACGGCAAGGTTCTGGCCGTCGGCGCCCGCGAGTCGATCATCGTCAGGGCCGTGCAGCAGGTCGGCGAGGAATACGGCCTTGCGATGCTGCCGCCGCTGACGACGCCCTTTGCCGCGGAGACGTTGCGCGATCGCGTCGCGATGCTGCTGCCGAACGAGCCGGCGCCGAGCCCGGCCGTGCATGTCGGCGAGGCTCTGCATGCCGGCTGGCTCGAGCTTTGGTACCAGCCCAGGATCGACGCGCGCACGCTGATCCGCAGCGGCGCCGAGGCGCTGGTGCGGATGCGGCATCCGACCTGGGGCGTGGTGCCGCCGGCCTATTTCATCCCCGAAGAGCACGACCCGCATCTGCGCGACCTGTCCGAATTCGTGATCGAGCGCGCCATGCAGGACTGGCACTATCTGCTGGAGCAGCAGAGCCCGGTCGATCTCTCGATCAATTTGCCCGCGTCGTATCTGACGGAGCCGCAGGCCGTGCGCGATCTCTGCCGCCGCATGCCGACGCATCCGGCGTTCGGCGGGCTGACGATCGAGATCGACAGCGACGAGGCGATCCGCGACCTCGATCACCTCGCCGAGGTCGCCCGCGAAGTGCGCCTGCACAATATCGGCCTGTCGATCGACAATCTCGGCGCCAACTGGCCGTCGCTGATGGATATGGACAAGATTCCCTTCATCAAGCTGAAGGCCGACCGGCACTTCGTCACCGGCAGCGGCAGTGACCGCCTCAAGCGCACGGTGTGCCGCCACATCGTCGAGCTCGCGCAGGGCTACGGCGCCGGCACCGTGGCCGAAGGCGTCGAGAGCCGCGCCGATCTCGTCGCGGCGAACGAGCTCGGCTTCGACTGCGTGCAGGGCTTTCTGTTCGGCAAGCCGATGCCGCTGAAGAAGTTCGCGAGGAGCACGCTGACGCGGACGGTGATGGGAGGCGCGTGAGGCGGCCTCAGGCAAACCGCCGCGCGAAGAACACGCAGGCGACCACCAGCGCGGTCGCGGCGATCATGCTCCAGGCGACGGGCTCGTGCAGCAGCCAGCCTGCGAGCGCGAGGCCGAAGAACGGCTGGAGCTGCTGCAACTGGCCGACGCGGGCGATGCCGCCGATCGCAAGCCCGCGATACCAGAAGATGAAGCCGACGAACATGCTGAACACCGAGACGTAGGCGAGCCCGATCCAGGCGGGCGCGCCGACGCCGCTCCAGGTCGACGGCCAGGTCAGGATCACGATCGGCACCATCAGCGGCAGCGCCAGCAGCAGCGCCCAGGAGATCACCTGCCAGCCGCCGAGGCGACGCGACAGCGCGCCGCCCTCGGCGTAGCCGAGCCCGCACAGCACGATCGCCGCGACCATCAGGAGATCGCCGGTCAGCGATGCGGAGCCATCGTTGGAGAAGGCAAAGCCCGCCACCGTGGCGCTGCCGAGGACGGCGAACAGCCAGAACATCGGCTGCGGCCGCTCGCCGCCGCGCAGCACGCCGAAGATCGCGGTCGAGAGCGGCAAGAGGCCAATGAAGACGATCGAATGCGCAGACGTGATGTGCTGGAGCGCGAGTGCCGTCAGCAGGGGGAAGCCGACCACGACCCCGATGGAGACGATGGCGAGCGAGACGAGATCCTTCCGCTGCGGCCGCGCCTGACGAAGCAGGCCGAGCACGGCCACACCGATCAGTGCCGCGATGACCGCGCGCGCGGACGTCAGGAACAGCGCGGAAAAATCGCCGACCGCCACGCGCGTCGCCGGCAGCGAGCCGCTGAAGATGATGACGCCGAGCAGCCCGTTGCCCCAGCCGCTCCCGGAAGATTGCATGCTCATCTCGCTTTTTGGGTGATGATCATCGGCCTTTGCCGATGGCGTCGGCCAGCGTGCGTGACGATCAAGTCCCACGTCTTCCGCGACCGGACAACAAAAAACTCGAAAACAACCCCATGCACAGTAGCCGGCGGCTGCAAGATCAATGACTTACGCGAGGGGGCGGAGTCGTGTGATGCGGCGGGCAAACTTTCAAGAGCGATGCGCGGCGAAGCATGATGGGTCTGAACCGGCACTGGAGCGCGTTATTGCCGACACTGCTGCCTGGTTTCCCGAGGTCGGCAGAGATTAGCGTCGGCGGACTCCGGATGACATCGCGCGTCATTTGACCCGTCGGGCAAAACAGGGGCAAGATGGCTTCATTGAAGAGCGTGTGATCTGCAGGGACGTTACGCCCCCGGCGGGGCAAACGCAGTCGAGGATATCTTAGCTGAAGAATCGCCCTTCAGGCAAACGCATCCCGATCAACCCGACTTCGCGCGCAGGCGACGTAGAGTAATTGCCTTTCAGTTCTCAAAAATGTCATCGAGCTCTGCCTCGTCCGCAGCGGCTGGGATGCGGCGCGAGACGTGAATCCGCATGCAGAGGCGATCGTCTCACGTGGGTATATGCGATCAACAATCGAGCCACCCGCTTCTTCACGCAGCAGGTATCGGAACCTCAATTTTGGTGGCAATCGCCGTATAGATATCGACGTTTGCTCCAGGTGCCCTCACCGATACGATTAGCGCATACCGAGCCGAGCGGTCCCAACGCTGAAGCGCGGGCTTTTCTTTCCACCAGCCGCTGATCGGGAACACGCCGATCGCATCGCGCTCAGCGAGCTCAGCCGCACTTCCACGCCAGATGTCCGAATGGATAGATCCCTTATCGCGGATCGGACCAAGCACCCAATTGTCGCCACCTACCGCGGCTCCAGCCTGCCCCTCTTCTTCCGCCTCGGCAGCCTTGTTGATACGCTGACGAAATTGCTGGAGACTCTCCAGTGATCGCTTCACCGCAAAACGGATCGAATGAGACGAATAGCGATGCCGTCGAGTCCATCCCCGTTCCCCGGGATTGGGCTCGACGAAGTAGGACAAGGTCAGCCGCAACTCGACATCATGCTCCCCTAACGCGAGCAATTCGTCTCGAGGCCAAGGCAAGCGGTGAAGGTTCATGCTGCGAGTCTTTATCGTCGAGCCATCCTTCCGGAACGGCAGAAGCGCATCTTCGACGACTAAGGTCGCATCGTCCGTCGCACTCATCACTGCACGACCGATATCCGGTACGCCCCATCCATATCGGCGAAGCATGGCCACCTTCTGTGACTGGGCAGCCCCCTCGATCTGCGCGCGCATCGCCGGTGTCCATTCGGCCGAATGCACCGCGAGAGCTCGTACAGTTTCCGGCCAGAGTTCGGGCCGCGCGACCAGAACACCGGCGCAAAGGTGCGAACCCAACGCCGCAGCCGCGCTCGTGTCGCCGAACGTCTCGAAGAGGCGCATTTGCGGGCGGTAGTGCGTCGTTAGGAGTTGAAGATCATCGATCGCAGAAGCTGGATTGACACCATCATGGGCGAAGTTACCACCTTCAAAGACGACGTCTGGTCGGATTGGCCACTGACGATCCCAGATGCCAGACGTTCGGCTCGCCGGGGATAAGTCGCCGGCCGGCGCCACTGGCTGCCAACCGTCAAAGTCGGGATGAAAGATACCGATCTTGTCTGTGTATGCACCGACAACCAAGGGATTCCACGCTTGAGCGGGGCTCTCGATCTCTTCAAGGTCGTTTCGGTCAGGATAGTCCTCAGCCGCAATTTCGCCTCGCAGATTACCCGCAGAGAGCACCATAAGGCGCCGGCGGTCGCCACCTCCATAGCAAAGCTGATCGATGGCCGCCGACCACGATGATGGGCGACCGCGACCAAGACCGACTTCGCTCGTCATTGCCAAGCAAAACACGCGTCGGCGACGTGGAGCCTGCCCCTCAGCCTTGACAATGCCGGCTTCGGTGATTGCTCCATAAAGTTCGGGATCGTTCTGGCCAGCCGGCGGCAGAATTTTCACTGTCTCCAGCCGATGGCGTAACTCGACCTGACCACCATGGTTTAGCGCTGCTTCGAGATCGCCATAGAGCGCGACACCTGACATCGACGTGCCGTGGCCGTTCCAGTAAGCGCTATCGCCCACGCCCCAGTCCTTGTCATAGGCGTGCTGGTCAGCAGCATCCAAGCCCGGCTCGATCAAGGGGTGCGCGCGAGTCGCTCCGCTGTCGAGAAGGCAGATTGCGGGTGCCGCAGCATCAGGTGGTTCGACCCGCTCGGTCAGATTGCCTACCCAGCCGGCCTGTTCAATTGGCCGCATTTCGAGAAAAAGCGTCGGCGTATCCTTGGCGATACGCAGTTCAGCCACGGCGTCACTGTTATCGACGAGCCTCGCTATCGTTTCTTCGTTGGCGAGCGCCAGGATCACATCACGTTCGGGAAAGCTGATGGCATGTTCCTTTAGCGCCACGTTTAGGCGCTGCGCGACATGCCGAAGTGTCTCCAAGCGACCGTCACGAACCCAGACCTCCCACCACGCCTGACGACCAGCCCCCGGGAAGAGCGCCATACTGTCCGTGAAAAGCGAACGAACGGCTCCAAGGCGAACATCCTCGATTCGAGCGACCAAAGCTTCGTTCCTGGGCTTTCCCGACTTCGAGTTCTTGTCGCGATATGTCTCGACCTTTTTGGCAAAGAACTCGGCTGAGCGTTCAGGCACGAACACGGTGGCCGAGACCATCTCCTGATTATCAGCGGCGGGCCTAACGGCGACGAGTTCAATCTCGGCGGGCTTGTTTTCAAGACCTTCGACGGCATCCCGCTCCGCAGCCGGGATCTGGAATTCAAGATAGAACCCCTTCTCGCCTTCAGCGACCGCTTGGTCGCGAGTCCCGAGCTTCTGTCGAGCCTGCTGGACCGCGGTCCCGATCGCGCGGCCGAGCTTTTCTGCGTGCTGCGCTCTTACCCGCGCTGGAGGCAGTCCCGTGATGACAATGCGCGGCGAAGTGTACGGCTCGGATTCACCGCCACCCTCAAGATGAAAATGCGGCCGATTGCGCGGCGGTCGGGCCATCTATCGACTGCGCCTCAACTTGTGACGGCTCGGCGCTCCGCCAACGTCGAGAGCAGCGTCGGCGTTTTGATCTCATCCGAGTCTTCGAGCACGGCGATTTTCGCCGCCTCGTCGGCTGCCCGTGAGACTTCCGCCTGGCTCAAGCCCGCAGTGGCTTCCAAAACCGATGTCCAATTGATGTCCGAAAGGTCGTACCCTGTCAGATGCGACTCCAATATGCCGAGCGCGATCTCCGGGTCCGGCAATCCGTAATTAATGACGTCGTCGAAGCGACGGAAAACGGCCTTGTCGAGCAATTCGGGATGGTTCGTCGCGGCAATAATCAGGCTCGGCCCATCGTCGTTTTCAAGGAACTGAAGGAACGAGTTGAGCACACGTCGGATCTCGCCGACATCGTTCGGCTGCGAACGTTGCGAGCCAATCGCATCGAACTCATCGAAGAAGTAAACGCCACGCTGGACCGCGATGGCGTCGAACACGAGGCGCAAACGTGTGGCCGTCTCTCCCATGAGCTTGCCGATTAGGCCCTGATATAAAACGGCAAACAACGGAAGCTTCAGTTCGCCCGCTAGAGCCGAAGCCGTCATCGTCTTGCCCGAACCGGGGGGGCCAACGAGCAGCACCTTGCGACGTGGCTGCAAACCACGCGCGCGCAGACGCTCTTGCTGACGCTGTTCGGTCAGGATACGCGCTAGTCGCGCCTTCAGCTCAGGCCCCAGCACCATGCTATTGAGGCGGATGTCGGAATAGCGGGCCGAGAGCAGATTACTGAGTTCGCCCTTTGGCTGGGCAAGCGGGACCGGCCCCGCGCCGCGCCGCCCTACATTGATGCCCTTCCCCTTTGCAGCATCGATCAGCTCGCGCAGTTCCTGGGCGAGCTTGCCGTGGCCCTGCCTTGCCTGATGCGCAGCGAGCTGCGTCGCAATGGAGAGGAAGCGATCCTCATCCCCATCGATATGACTTTGCAGCAGCGCGACGATGTGGCGAGCGGTCGTCATAGTCCTTATTTCACGATCTCGTTCCGGAGCCGTCCTGTACCGACATTAGCAAGCGACTACGGCCTTGTATCCAGCAAAGCCGCCCTCACCGCTCCGACTAAGCTTTGCTTTCACAAGTTTCGTCAGCTGTCACAAGCCTTTCAGTCGGCAACAATTCTACCCATAGGTGGTTAAAGTTTCTCGCCCTCGGCCAAGCATCAGCCAATCCGCTTGATAGAAGGGACAGGACAGCGCCCACGTTCTTGCGGCTCAATGTTGCCCGACGGACCTCGCCACGAGTCTGGGACGTGATGCGCCGTTCGTCGAACGCGGGCGGCCTTGAAGCGGGCGCTTGTCGCCGGTACCTGGAGGATCAATTGGCGGAGAGGGAGGGATTCGAACCCCCGATAGGCTTGCACCTATGCCGCATTTCGAGTGCGGTGCATTCGACCACTCTGCCACCTCTCCTGAAGGCGCCAAGTAAGGAGCAGGGCCCCTGTGGTTGGGGGCGTTAATAGGCGAGGATGGCGGGCCAGACAAGGCGCGCGAGCGGAAAATCAGACCGGTTTTCCGGCCGGACCCCACGATGTCGCGGGGGCGATGGGAACGACCCTCGGATTTCGGCGGCAGTTTGAGCGAATTGGGCGTGAACCGTTCGCCGATGACCCGGCGCGAGCCCAGAGGCGGCGCCATCGCCGCCCGAATCACCGGTTTCCCGGTAAGCCCATAGGTGACCCCCAAAGGGAGGTGGGACCGCCAGACGCGGTAAACACTGGCGGTCCCGTGCCGCTCATTAAAATACTGGCTGGGAAGGGCGGCTTCGCCGGCCAGGTGAGGCGACGATTCGACCCTAGCGCGCGGCCCGTGCGCCGCAACGCAAACCGGCCCTTAACCTAACCAGTCAAGGTTACTCTGGAGCCGTTTCCGTTCCGATGAAATCGGAACGGGTCTCCAGATTGTTGTTTTGGCGTGTTTTCCTGACGCGAACCGGCATCCACTTCGCTCGAAAACGCTGGCTAGTCGGCCTTGTTGCCGTTCTTGCTCTTTTTCTTGCCGTTGTCCGTGGAATCCCGGTCTTTTCCGTTATCTTTGCCTTGGCCGCTGTCCTTGCGGCGATTGGTGAAGCGGGCATTGCCGAGCCCGGTGCCGATGGTGAGCACGCCCCAGCGATCGACGTCCTGCATGAACGGCACCTCGGAGAGCCCCTGAACCACGCCGTCATTGTGCATCAGGATCGCGGTGTCGTGCTCGCCGATCTCAGGAATGCCCTCGATCAGGCTCGCCGGCAGGTTGAACTTGCTGCTCTCCCAATTGCCCGGCAGGTTCTGCGCGCCCTTCTCGATCGAGCCGTCCTCGTCGATCACGCCAGGACAGGCGATGCCGATGAAGGGTGCCAGCTTGAAGCCTTCCGCCTCGGCCTCCGTGATCAGCCCCTTCAGCATCTTGGTGAGCCGCTTCACTGCGCCTTCGCGCGTCGGCTCGTCGTCGGCATGACGCCACAGCTCGGACTTCACGACCTTGGCCTTCGACAGGTCTTTTGCCTTTTTCCAGCCGGTCTCGACCAGGCCGCAGCGGATGTTGGTGCCGCCGATATCGACGGCGAGGATGCTGTCATAGGCTTCGAAGATCCATGACGGCGCCAGATGCAGCGCGCCGATCAGGCCGGCTTCATCGGGGTGATGGCGGATCGGCATCATGTCGATCTTGAAGTCCTCGGATTTGAGGATGATCTCGGCGCGGGCGATCGCGAGCTCGCCGAGCCGGGAATCGCGGAAACCGCCACCGACCACGATCCGCTCGGTCTTGGCCCAGGCCTTGGACTTGAGGAAGCGGCGCGTGACGTAAGCGAGCTCCTGCGCGAAGTCCTCGATCGCGCTGTGCACGACCGCGGAGGCCTCGACATCGTCACCGACCAGGATGGCATCCAGGGTCTTCTTGCTGACCTCCTCCGACGGCTCCTTGCCGAACGGGTCCTCGCCAGTCTTGCGCAGCGGCTTGCGCCAGCGATCGAGGATCTCGCGGAACGCGCCCTTGCTGGCGCGGTCGCCGAGAAAGCCGTCGTCGTCCTTCATCTCGATGTTCAAACTGTCGACGTCCACCGACGGCAGCCGTGCCGCGCCGTGGGTGGCGATGCCCGTCGTCTTGACCAACTCTTCCGTTGCCATGGATGCCCCCTCGCCCTTTGCGAACTTCGTCAGGACAACGGCGGCGGAACCGGTTGGTTGCAGCGCGGCGCGGGATTCAGTAGAGAGCTCCGATCTGGCCCAAATCCTTCAATTTCGGGCCGTTTTCGCCTGCTTTTCCTTGACTCCCGGGAGCGAGCGGCTATAAATCCCGCAACCGGCGCGGGGCGTTTCTCGCGCCGCTTGTTTTTGCGTGGGTTTTCAAAGGGATAACTCCCGCCCGCACAAAACTCGCATAAACCCATATTCGCATAAACCCGCGACTGACAAAAAGCCGGCCCCGACACTATGTCGCGAGGCCGGGAATGAACACGAAGGAAAACAACGATGTTCGCAGTCATCAAAACCGGCGGCCGGCAGTACCGCGTCGTTCCGGATGATGTCCTGGAAGTAGGCAAGATCGAAGGCGAAGTCGGCTCGATCGTGCAATTGAACGAAGTTCTGCTGGTCGGCGGCGACACGCCGCTCCTGGGTCTGCCGACGGTTGCAGGTGCGTCCGTCGCGGTCGAGGTGCTCGACCACAAGCGTGGCCCCAAGGTCATCGCGTTCAAGAAGCGCCGCCGCAAGAACTCGCGCCGCAAGCGCGGCTATCGCGACGAGATCACGGTGCTGCGCATCAGCGAGATCCTGACGGACGGCGCCAAGCCCACAAAGGGCCCGCGTCCGAAGCGGGAAAAGGTCGTCAAGCCAGAGACCACGACCGAAGAAGCCGACGCCGCATAATTTGATCACGCGCATCACGAAGTGATGCGTGAGAAATTGTGAAATGATTCCGTCAAGGAATTGATCTAGAAATACGTAAGATTTCGGAGACGAGCCATGGCTCACAAAAAAGCAGGCGGTTCATCGCGCAACGGTCGCGATTCCAAAGGCAAGCGCCTCGGTATCAAGGCGTTCGGCGGGGAAGTCGTGATTCCCGGCAACATCATTGCGCGTCAGCGCGGCACCACCTGGCATCCCGGCCTTAATGTCGGCATGGGCACCGACCACACTTTGTTCGCCAAGATCGAGGGTCGCGTAACATTCCAGGCCAAAGCCAACGGTCGCACCTTCATCTCGGTGCTCCCGCTCGCAGAGGCGGCTGAATAGACGGTGGGTCAAATTTGGAGTCCGCCGGGTCCCAGACCGAACCGGCGGAGTCCTTGAGATCAAAGAGATCGAAGGCTCCAGGGGAGGCGGGAAACCGGCCTCCCCTTTCGTTTGACTTGCTCACTTTTCACTTAGTGACTTCGACGGAGCCGGACATGTTGCAGGATTTTTCGAGCACGACCTTGCGGGAGACGAGACCAAGCGTCGTCGCCACCGAGCGGCTGACCTTGCGGCGGCCGACCCTCGCCGATGTCAGGACCATCGCCCTCCTGGCCAACGACCGTCGCGTCGCCGAGAACACCCGCCGCCTCCCCCATCCCTATTCGCAGGACGACGCCGTCGAATTCGTCCGCGCCACCGCCGCGCTCGGCAGCGAGACCGTGTTCCTGATCGAGCAGGACTCCGGTCCGGTCGGCATGGTCGGCATCGACCGCTCCACGCCCGACAATGCCGAGCTCGGCTATTGGCTCGGCGTCGAGCATTGGGGCCGGGGCTTTGCCACCGAGGCCGCACGCGGCGCGATCGACTTCTTCTTCGAGGAGTTCGAGGACGACCATCTTTATGCGGGTGCACGCGTCACCAATCCGGCGTCGCGCAAGGTGCTGGAGAAGTGCGGCTTCCAATGGAGCGGCGTCCAGCTGCACCGGTTCCTGGCGCTGGGCTCGTCCACGCCCGTCGACTGCTTCCGCCTCTCGCGCAGTGTGTGGGCGTCGCTGAAGAGCTGGAGCAGTGCGAGGCGCGTGAGGTAGGCACTACGCCGGCGGATTCACCTCTCCGCCGGCGCGGCCGAGATCGCGCTCACGCAGGTAGATATAGAACCCGGCGCCGATGATGATGGCGGCGCCGACGATGGTGGCGACTTCAGGCACGTCGCCGAACACGACGAAGCCGAAGATCACCGCCCAGACGATCATCGAATATTGATAGGGCACGACGACGCTGGCCGGCGCCAGCTTGAGCGAGCGGTTGACGCAGAACAGCGCGGTGACCGAGACGCATCCCGCCAGCGCGAAGATCACGAGGCTGCCTGATGTCGGCGGCACCCAGTGGAACGCCGACAGCACAGCGCCCAGCAAAAACGTGCCGACGAATTGCGACGACGCCATCACGATATCGGGCGTCTTGCGCAGGCTGCGCGTGATCAGCATCAGCGTTGCGAAAGAAAGACTGCCGCCAAGCGCGATCAGCGCCGGCAGGCTGATCGTCTGCGCCGACGGCCGCAGCGCGATCAGCACGCCGCAGAAGCCGATCAGGATCGCCGTCCAGCGCCGCCAGCCGACCTTCTCGCCGAGGAAGATCGCCGACATCGCGGTGACGAAGATGGGGCCGGCGAGATAATAGGTGATGACGTCGGCGAGCGGCAGATAGACCGTCGCGAGGAAGAAGGCGGCCACTTCCAGCGTCGACAGCATCACGCGGAAGAGCTGAAGGCCCGGCCGCTCCAGATGCCGGAATTGGTGACGCTGCCGCCAGACCAGCGGCGACAGCAGCAGCAGCGCCGCGCAGGCGCGCAGAAACAGCAGCTGCCCCACCGAATAAGTCCCGACCAGGAACTTGCCCATGGCATCGCCGAACGAGAACATGAAGATCGACAGCACCATGAGCGCAATGCCGGCGAGGCGCGCCGAGCGCTCGTCATAGGCCGAGAGATTTTTGAAAAGGGGCATCGAGCGCCGTTGTAATGACGCAGGCCGCCGGGACAAGCCCGCGTTGGACGAATTGAACGGATTGTCGCACTCTTCGCGTCGAAGTAGCGATAGGCTGCCCACGAACGCAAGAGCCAAGAAGAGAGCCAAGAAAAGAGCTAAGACAT
The DNA here is from genome assembly GCF_023073375.1 of Bradyrhizobium sp. 197. Classification (NCBI taxonomy): domain Bacteria; kingdom Pseudomonadati; phylum Pseudomonadota; class Alphaproteobacteria; order Hyphomicrobiales; family Nitrobacteraceae; genus Bradyrhizobium; species Bradyrhizobium sp. 197. Next base: position 16,431 of record NZ_JADPJJ010000058.1, read on the forward strand.
GACCGACTTCGATCCGGCCCGGCATCGCATGATCCCCGCGCAACGCTGGTTTGAGGATTTCGTGGTCGGCGAGCGCTTCGTGCTGCCGAGCCGCACGCAGACCAATGCGGTGTTCGCGGCGTTCCAGACCGCGAGCGGCGACACCCATCCGGTGCACTATGATGTGGAGTATTGCCGCAGCCGCGGCATGCCGCATTTGCTGGCCCACGGTTTTCAGACCTTGATCCACACCGCACCCGGCGCGGGTCTGTTTCCGTTCATGGTCGAGGAATCCCTGGTCGGCTTCCTCGAGCAGTCGAGCCGGTTCCTCAAGCCGGTGTTCGCTGACGACACCATCTATCCCGCGCTCGAGGTCGTCGAGCTGGTGCTGGGACGCACGACCGGCACGGTGACGCTCAAAAGCACCGTGTTCAACCAGCGCAAGGAGCTGGTGCTGGAGGGCACGCAGAAATTCCTGATCCGGCGGCGGCCGCTCTGACGCCGTCCTGGACCTGGTCTTGCGGTTAAGCAAGGCCCATAAATCGCCGAATTTCGGCCGATTTGCGGGTCCATCCGGGTTGCCGCGCGGGACCGGCTGGCCTACCTATGGCCGATGAAATTCCTCGACGAAGCAAAGGTCTATATCCGCTCCGGTGACGGCGGAAACGGCTGCGTGGCGTTCCGCCGCGAAAAATTCATTGAATTCGGCGGCCCCTCCGGCGGCAATGGCGGCCGCGGCGGCAATGTCATCATCGAGGTCGCAGACGGCCTGAACACGCTGATCGACTATCGCTACCAGCAGCACTTCAAGGCCCAAAAGGGCGAAAACGGCGCAGGCTCGGACCGCCATGGCGCCAACGGCAAGGCGATCGTGCTGAAGGTTCCCATGGGCACGCAGATCTTCGACGAGGATCGCGAGACCATGATCCACGATTTCACCAATGTCGGCGAAAAATTCGTGCTGGCCGAGGGCGGCAATGGCGGCTTCGGCAACGCGCATTTCAAGACCTCGACCAACCGCGCGCCGCGCAATGCCAATCCCGGCCAGCCCGGCGAAGAGCGCTGGATCTGGCTGCGGCTGAAGCTGATCGCAGATGCCGGCCTCGTCGGCCTGCCCAATGCCGGCAAATCGACCTTCCTCGCCAAAGTCAGCGCGGCCAAGCCGAAGATCGCCGACTATCCTTTCACCACGCTGCATCCGCAGCTCGGCGTCGTGAATGCCGACGGCCGCGAATTCGTGCTGGCGGACATCCCCGGCCTGATCGAAGGCGCGCATGAAGGTGTGGGTCTCGGCGACCGCTTTCTTGCTCATGTCGAGCGCTGCCGCGTGCTGCTGCATCTCGTCGATGCGACTTGCGAGCATGCCGGCAAGGCCTACAAAACGGTGCGAACGGAACTGGACGCCTATGCCGGGCAGCTCACCGACAAGATCGAGATCGTCGCGCTGAACAAGATCGACGCGGTCGAGCCGGACGAGTTGAAGAAGCAGAAGGACCGGCTGAAGCGCGCCGCCAAGAAGACGCCGCTGCTGCTCTCCGCCGTCACCGGCGATGGCGTCAAGGAAGCGTTGCGCGCGCTGGCGGAAGTGATCGGCGAAAGCCCGGTCTCCGCCAAGGCGAAGAGCGCGGCCGAAGCCGAGCCGTGGTCGGCTTGAGCTGGTCGGTCTGATCTGGTCGGCCTGATCCCGCCCTGCTTGTCTTCGCTGGCGCGCTAGCGCAGCATCGAACAATCAAGACACGGCGGGGATGACGCATGGCGCGCGCGAAGAACGTTCTCTGGATCATGTGCGACCAGCTTCGCTATGACTATCTCGGCTGCACCGGCCATCCCACGCTGAAGACGCCGAACATCGACGCCATGGCGAAGCGCGGCGTGCTGTTCAGCAAGGCCTATGTGCAGTCGCCGATCTGCGGCCCCTCGCGGATGTCGTTCTACACCGGGCGCTACATGCGCTCGCACGGCTCGCACTGGAACGGCTGGCCGTTGCGCGTCGGCGAGCCCACCCTCGGCGATCACCTCAAGAAGCTCGGCGTGCGCAACGTGCTGGTCGGCAAGACCCACATGGCACCCGATCTCGAAGGCATGAAGGCGATCGGCATCCCGCCGGAATCGGTGATCGGCGTGCACGTCGCCGAATGCGGGTTCGAGCCTTATGAGCGTGACGACGGCCTGCATCCGACCGGCCGTCCGCGTCCGAGATACGACGAATATCTGCGCCAGCAGGGTTTTGAAGCGACCAATCCCTGGGAGCATTGGGCGAATTCAGGTGCGGCGGAAGACGGCTCCTTGCAAAACGGCTGGCTGCTCGTGCATGCCGACAAGGCCGCGCGCGTGCCGGACGAACATTCCGAGACGCCCTACATGACGCGCCGCGCGATGGACTTCATCAGCGAGGCCGAAACCGACGGCAAGCCGTGGTGCCTGCATCTGTCCTACATCAAGCCGCACTGGCCCTACATCGCGCCCGAACCTTACGCCAGCATGTATTCGCCGGATGACATGATCCCGGTGATCCGCTCCGAGCGCGAGCGCCAGAATCCGCATCCGGTGTTCGGCGCCTATATGGGCATGCGCTACTCCCGCAACATGGCGCGCGACGAGGCCCGCGAGAAGGTGATCCCGACCTATATGGGCCTGATCACCCAGATCGACGACCAGATGGGCGTGCTGATGAAGTTTCTGGAGGAGCGCGATCTCGTGGAATCCACCATGATCGTGTTCACCTCCGATCATGGCGACTATCTCGGCGATCACTGGATGGGCGAGAAGGATCTGTTCCACGAGCAGTCGGCCAAGATTCCGCTGATCATCATCGATCCCTCGAAGGAAGCCGACGCCACGCGCGGCAAGCGCAGCGACGCGCTGGTCGAAGCCATCGATCTCGCGCCCACCTTCGTCGATTATTTCGGCGGCAAGGTGCCGGGCCACATCCTCGAAGGACGCTCGCTGCTGCCGCTGCTGCGCGGGCCGACGCCGCCGGATTGGCGCAAGGTCGCGTTCTCCGAATACGACTATTCCATGCAGGACGTCCGGCTGAAATTGAACCAGCCGATCGAGCGCTGCCGCCTGTTCATGGTGTTCGACGGCCGCTGGAAATACATCCATGCCTCCGGCTTCCGCCCGATGCTGTATGACCTCGAAACCGATCCGGAAGAGTTTCTGGATCGCGGCGACGACCCGGAGTGCGCCGGCATCATCGCGCGATTACAGGCGGAATTGTTCGACTGGGCGCTGCATCCCAACGACCACATCACCACACCCCGCGAGAAGATCGCGAACTATGCCGACAACCAGCTTCAGGTGAAGGGCGGCGTCCTGATCGGCATCTGGGACGAGAAAGAACTCGCGTCGATCAAGGACGGCATCGAACAGCGCGCGAAGTTGTAATCCTCATGGTGAGGAGGCGCGAAGCGCCGTCTCGAACCATGCAGGCCCGGCTCTCGCACCTCGGCCTGCATCCTTCGAGACGCGCGCAAAGAGCGCGCTCCTCAGGATGAGGGGAGAAATCGCGCTACGCTTCTCAATTCTCGATCTTGTAGCCCGTCGCCTTCACGATCGGTTGCCAGAAGGCGGTGTTCGCGGCGAGCTCCTTCGTCAGATCCTCCGCAGTGCTGCCGACCGGAATGAGCCCGATCGCTGTCAGCTTCTCCTTCACCTCGGGCTTGGCGAGCGCGGTGCTTGCGGCCGCGCCGAGCTTGCTCGCGAATTCCGGCGAGCTGCCGGCGGGAAGCCACATGCCGTACCAGGCGTCCGCGACGAGATCGATGCCGCTCTCCTTCAGCGTCGGGACGGCGGGCGCGAACGGCGAGCGTTCCGCACTCGCGACCGCGATGATCTTCACGCCCTTGGCGCGATTCTGCGGCAGCGCGTCGGCCAACGTGGTGATGCCGAACGAGATGTGGCCGCCGATGATGTCGTTGAGGATGGGCGCGCTGCCCCGATAGGGCACCCGCGTCATGGGAATGCCGAGGTCTTTCTCGAGCTTGGAGCCCATGAAATGCGGAATGGTGCCGTTGCTCGGCACGCCGAACGACGTCTTGTCCGGATGCGCCTTCAGCCAGGCGACAAATGCCTTGAAGTCGGCGGCATCGATCCCCGGGCCGATCACGACGGCGAATTCGAACCGGGCCAGCAGCGATACCGGGACGAAATCCTTTGCAGTATCGAAGCTCGGCGTCGCCTCCACCATCGGCAGCAGGTACATCGTGGGGCCGGTCGTCACCAGCACCATGCTGCCGTCGGGGCTGGCCCCCTTCACCGCCTTGATGCCGATCAGGCCGTCACCGCCGGTGCGGTTCTCGACCACGATGGTCCGCTGCAGCGCCGGCGCCATCTCCTGTGCGATCAGCCGGCACAGCGTGTCGCCGCCCGCTCCCGCCGCGAACGGGAAGATCATTTTCGTCAGCCCGGCCTGCGCTTGCGACCCGCCCGCTTGCGCCAGCAGCGGCAACCCCAGGCATCCGGCGATGAAGTTGCGGCGATCCATTGGTTTCCTCTTTGAGCCCATTATCGTTGGCGACAATTAGAGCCAGACAGGCGTCCCGGACAAGCGCTGTTTACCGGGCCTGCCGCCTTGCGCCGGCCATCGTCCTGCTGCAAAAGCAGGCCTTACCGGCGCCGCGCTCCGCTCCGCCGTGTCCGATGCAGAGCAATCCGTCACACGCGCCAACACATACACTCATGGCCAGCCCCGAACTCAGTCAATTCCGCCGCATCGTCGTCAAGGTCGGCTCCGCGCTGCTGGTCGATTCCGACAGAGGCGAGGTGCGGGCGTCCTGGCTCGCCGCGCTCGCCGACGACATGGCCAAGCTGCACGGCGAGGGCCGTGACGTGCTCGTGGTCTCCTCAGGCTCAATCGCGCTCGGCCGCAGCCGCCTGAAATTGCCGCGCGGACCGCTGAAGCTCGAGGAGAGCCAGGCGGCCGCCGCCGTCGGTCAGATCGCGCTGGCGCGGATCTGGTCGGAGGTGCTCGGTGCCCACGGCATCGGCGCCGGCCAGATTTTGGTGACGCTTCAGGACACCGAGGAGCGCCGCCGATATCTCAACGCGCGCTCCACTATCGGCAAGCTCCTGGAGTGGCGCGCGATCCCCGTGATCAACGAGAACGACACGGTCGCCACCAACGAGATCCGCTACGGCGACAACGACCGCCTCGCCGCGCGCGTCGCCACCATGGCGAGCGCGGATCTGCTGGTGCTGCTGTCCGATATCGACGGGCTCTACGATGCCCCGCCGAAGAACAATCCGAACGCCAAGCTCATTCCCGTCGTCGACAGCATCTCGTCGGAGATCGAGGCTGTCGCCGGCGACGCCGAGTCTGAGCTGTCGCGCGGCGGCATGCGCACCAAAGTCGAGGCGGCGAAGATCGCCACCACCGGCGGCACGCATATGCTGATCGCCTCCGGCAAGATCGAGCATCCCTTGCAGGCAATCGCCGATGGCGGCCGCTGCACCTGGTTCCTGACGCCCGCCAATCCCATCACTTCGCGAAAACGCTGGATCGCGGGCTCGCTGGAGCCGAAGGGCACGCTGACCATCGACGCCGGCGCAGTCGCCGCGCTACGTGCCGGCGCCAGCCTGCTGCCGGCCGGCGTGATCAAGGTCGAGGGCCAGTTCGCCCGCGGCGACGCCGTGATCGTCCGGGGCCCCGACACCAGCGAGGTCGGCCGCGGCCTGATCGCCTACGATGCCGACGACGCCGAGCGGATCAAGGGCCGCTCTTCCCCGGACGTGATGGCGATCCTCGGCATCAGCGGGCGGTCAGAGATGATCCACCGCGACGATCTGGTGATGGGCGGGTAGACCGGCAGGCATCCACGTTCTTGCAGGCGCCGGCCGAGGCGTGGATGGCCGGCAAGCCCGGCCATGACGCCGGAGCTAGGCCATTGACCGAGCTGTCGTCCGGCACGTGAAGCCCTGCCATACCCTCCCGACGCTTCGCAAAAGCGGGATTTCCGTGCTAGGACACCGCCTTAGCAGAAGGTTGAACGAGCTATGGCCGCCCCCCTCAAAGCCGTCGACGGCAATGCCGATCTTCAGGCGCTGATGACCGATCTCGGTACCCGTGCCCGCGCTGCCGCGCGCGTGCTGGCGCTGGCGCCGCCGGAGCAGAAGAACCGGGCGCTCGAAGCCATGGAGCGGGCGATCCGCGCGAACTCTGCCGCGATCCTCGCCGCCAACGCCGAGGACGTCACTGATGCCCGCGCCTCCGGCAATGCCGCCTCCTCCTTCATCGACCGCCTGACGCTGACGCCGGCGCGGGTCGAGGGCATGGCCGAGGGCATCGGCATCGTGCGCGGCATTGCCGATCCGGTCGGCATCGTCACCGAGAGCTGGCAACGGCCGAACGGCATGACCATCGAGCGCGTGCGCGTGCCGCTCGGCGTCGTCGGCGTGATTTTTGAGAGCCGGCCGAACGTTGCGGCGGACGCCGGCGTGCTGTGCCTGAAGTCCGGCAATGCCGTGATCCTGCGCGGCGGCTCCGACAGTTTTCGCTCCTGCCGCGCCATCCATGAATGCCTGGTGCAGGGCCTGCGTGAAGCCGGCCTCCCCGAGGCCGCGATCACGTTGGTGCCGACGCGCGACCGCACGGCGGTCGGCATGATGCTGTCGGGATTGAACGGCGCCGTCGACGTGATCGTGCCGCGCGGAGGCAAGAGCCTCGTCGCGCGCGTCGAGCAGGAAGCGCGCGTGCCGGTGTTCGCGCATCTCGAGGGCGTCAACCACGTCTATATCGATGCCAGCGCCGACCTCGCCATGGCGAAGTCGATCGTGCTCAACGCCAAGATGCGCCGCACCGGCGTCTGCGGCGCCGCCGAGACGCTGCTGGTCGATCGCGCTGCTGCCGGCACAAAGCTGAAGCCGCTGGTCGAGATGCTGATCGAGGCCGGCTGCGAAGTACGCGGCGACGACGCCGTGCAGAAGACCGATGCGCGCGTCAAGGCTGCGAGCGCAGAGGATTGGGACACTGAATATCTCGACGCGATCATCGCGGCGAAAGTGGTGGACGGCGTCGACGGCGCGATCGCGCATATCCAGAACCACGGCTCGCACCATACCGATGCGATCGTGAGCGCGGACGAGACCGCTGCGAAGAAATTCCTGAGCGAGGTCGATTCCGCGATCGTGCTGCACAACGCCTCGACGCAGTTCGCCGACGGCGGCGAGTTCGGCTTCGGCGCCGAGATCGGCATCGCCACCGGCAGATTCCATGCCCGCGGTCCGGTTGGGGCCGAGCAGCTGACGAGCTTCAAGTATCGCATCCACGGCACCGGGCAGACGCGGCCGTAAACGACGCGGGGCGCGGGGCATTGAGCAACAATTTCGTCGCGCCACGTTCCTTCGCGCAGGCCATACCAACCCACACCTCGGGCATGCGCATCGGGCTGCTCGGCGGTTCGTTCAATCCGCCGCACCAGGCCCATCGCGCGATCAGCCAGTTCGCGCTGAAACGCCTTCAGCTCGATCGCGTGTGGTGGTTGGTGACGCCGGGCAATCCCTTGAAGGAGAACGGCACGCTGCATGAGCTAGGCCGGCGCATGCAGGCGGCGCGCGAAATTGCCGACGATCCCAGGATCGAGGTGAGCTGTCTCGAATCCGTCATTCGCACGCGCTATACTATCGACACCATCAACACCTTGCGCCGCCGCCTCTCCGGCTTGCGCTTTGTCTGGATCATGGGCGCCGACAACCTCGCTCAATTCCATCGTTGGCAGCACTGGCAGCGTATCGCCGGCCAGGTGCCGATTGCGGTCATCGATCGCCCACCGCAGAGTTTTCGCGCGCTCGCCTCTCCCGCCGCCCAGGCGCTCAAGCGCTACCGCGTGCCCGAGAATGAGGCAGCATTGCTTGCGGACCGGGCTGCGCCGGCGTGGGTCTTCCTGACCGGAATGAAGCTGAATCTCTCTTCGACCGGCTTACGGAACCCGGACGGAAGCTGGAAAGGTACGAAGTGAGTCAGACTCTGCGGAGGTCGTTGTCAACTTCGGGCTCTCTGGCATATTGAAACCCTTAACCCCACATGATGTAGTGTAACCAGTGAGCGTCGGATTCGGCGTTCGCGATACAGTGAAAGGAATGGTCCCTGGCCACATCTGTATTGTCCAAGTCAGCTTCGACGAAGTCTGTTTTACCCAAGGTTGCCAAGCCGGCGCGTAAAACATCGACCAAAGCTGCAGCCTTGAAGGCGCAACCCGACGCCGACAAGACGCTGAGCCTGATCCTCTCCCGCCTCGACGACATGAAGGCGGAAGAGACGGTCACCATCGACCTTCGCGGCAAATCGGCCTACTCCGACTACATGATTGTCACCACCGGCCGGGCCAACCGGCACGTCGGCGCGATCGCGGAGAACGTCGCCAAAGGCCTCAAGGAAAACGGCATCAAGAACATCCACGTCGAGGGCTTGCCCAATTGCGACTGGGTGCTGATCGATTCCGGCGATGTGATCGTTCACGTGTTCAGACCCGAGGTCCGCGAGTTCTACAATCTCGAGAGATTGTACACACAGGGCCCAGGGGCGGCGAAGGCGATCTAGAGGCTCTGGCCGATTTCGAATCGGCTGACGCGCATGCTAGCGTCGTGCGCGCGCAATTTGCGTGCGGTCTTGAAAATGCGACCTTGAAGCTATCATGCGTGTTGCTGTCATTGCGGTGGGCCGGCTGAAGCAGGGTCCCGAACGGGAGCTTGCCGACCGCTATTTCGAACGATTCGACGAGGTCGGCCGAAAGCTCGGATTCCGCGAGCTCGCCATCCACGAATTGCCCGAAAGCCGCGCGCGCGACACGGCGACGCGGATGGCCGAAGAGGCCGCGGCGATCTCCGCGCATATTCCCGAGAAATCGATCCTGGTGGCGCTGGACGAGCGCGGCCAGAATCTGGATTCCACCGTATTCGCACGGCATCTCGGCCGCTGGCGCGACGAGGGGGCCGGTCATACTATCTTCATGATCGGAGGGGCGGACGGACTTTCGCCCGAATTGCGCCGTAAGGCTAAGCTCGCGATCGCGTTCGGCTCTGCGACCTGGCCGCATCAAATGGTCCGCGTCATGCTTCTGGAACAGCTTTATCGGGCCGCCACCATTCTGGCCGGCCACCCCTATCACCGCGCATGATGCGCGCTACAACGAGCACCTTTGCCTAAAGCGATGCGAGCGCCGATTCTCAACCTGCTGCTGATCGCCGGCGTGACTGGCGCAAGCCTCGCGCAAGCTCAGACGCAAGGCCAAACAATTGCGCCGCAGGCTGCGGCCATCTCGCCCGATGCGATCAAGCAGCGCGAGCAGGAGCTCGAGGCCGCCCGCGCAAGCAAGAAGAGCGCGGAGGACGCGCAGGCCAAGCTCAAGACCGAGATCACCTCGCTCGGCCAGGACCGCACCCAGCTCAATCAGCAATTGATCGACACCGCCGCCAATGTGCGCACCGTCGAGACCAAGATCGACGAAGCCGAAGCGCGGCTGCGTTCGCTGAACGGCCGCGAGCAGGCGATGCGCAGCTCGCTCGATTCGCGCCGCGCCGACATCGTCGAGGTGCTGGCGGCCTTGCAGCGCGCCGGAAGGCGGTCGCCGCCGGCGCTGCTGGTGCGGCCCGAGGACGCGCTGCAATCGCTGCGCACGGCGATGCTGCTCGGCGCCGTCGTGCCGGAATTGCGCGGCCGCGCCGAGAAGATCGCCGGCGAGCTCGGCGAGCTCGTGTCCTTGCGCAAGACCATCGCGACCGAACGCGACCAGCTCGCCTCCGACCGCGACAAGGTCCGCAACGACCAGACCCGGCTCACCGCCTTGGTTGACGAGCGGCAGCGCCAGCAGGCGTCGCGTGAAAAGGACCTGGATGCCGAGAACTCGCGCGCCATCACGCTCTCAAGGCAGGTCGGCGATCTCCAGGGGCTGATCGCCAAGATGGAGCAGGAGCTGCAAAGCGCCGCCAAGGCAGCCGAGAAGGCAGCTGAGGCCGCAAAGCAGGCCGAGGCAAAGGCCGCCCTCAACGCCAAACCCGGCCCCGGCGCTTTCAAGGACCGGTCCCGGACCACTCCCGCGATGGCCTTCGCCGCCGCCAAAGGCCTCCTGCCTCTTCCAGTTAACGGTAACAAGATCAGGGATTTTGGCGGTTCCGACGGGCTCGGCGGGGTCCAAAAGGGCATTTCGCTGGCAAGTAAGCCCGGCTCCCAGGTCACGACGCCGTGTGACGGCTGGGTGGTCTATGCCGGCCCGTTCCGCAGCTATGGACAACTCTTGATCCTCAATGCCGGGGGCGGGTATCATGTCCTGATCGCCGGGATGGAGCGCATTTCGGTAAACATCGGACAGTTTGTCCTCACGGGGGAGCCTGTCGCGTCCATGGGGTCGACCTCTCAAGTCGCCTCCATTCTCGCCACGAACGCGAGTCAACCTGTGCTGTATGTCGAGTTCCGCAAAGACGGCACTCCAATCGATCCAGGCCCATGGTGGGCCGCAAATGAAGGCGAGAAGGTTCGCGGATGATGCGCAAGACTTCAGTTATCCTCCTCAGCGCGGCCACCGGTGCGGCGCTGACGCTGTTCGTGACCCAGCCGCGCGCGGTCTTCATGGGCTCCAGCGCACGGGCTGCCACCGCGGACACCTATCGCCAGCTCAACCTTTTCGGCGACGTCTTCGAGCGCGTGCGCTCGGACTATGTCGAGAAGCCCGACGACACCAAGCTGATCGAATCAGCCATCAGCGGCATGCTCACCGGGCTCGATCCGCATTCGAGCTACATGGACGCCAAGAGCTTCCGCGACATGCAGGTGCAGACCCGCGGTGAGTTCGGCGGCCTCGGCATCGAAGTCACGATGGAAGACGGCCTGATCAAGGTGGTCTCGCCGATCGACGACACGCCTGCCTCGCGCGCCGGCGTCATGGCCAACGACATCATCACCAGTCTCGACGACGAAGCGGTGCAGGGCCTGACCCTGAACCAGGCGGTCGAGAAGATGCGCGGCCCGGTCAACACCAAGATCAAGCTCAAGATCATCCGCAAGGGCCAGGACAATCCGATCGACGTCACGCTGGTGCGCGACAACATCCGCGTCCGCTCGGTGCGCGCCCGCATCGAGGCCGACGACATCGCCTATATCCGCATCACCACCTTCAACGAGCAGACCACCGAAGGCCTGAAGCGCGAGGTCGCCAACCTCTCGAATCAGATCGGCGACAAGCTGAAGGGCTACGTCATCGACCTCCGCAACAACCCGGGCGGCCTGCTCGAGGAAGCGGTCACCGTCTCCGACTCCTTCCTGGAGAAGGGCGAAATCGTCTCAACCCGCGGCCGCAACGCCGATGAGACCCAGCGCCGTACCGCGCATGCGGGCGACCTCACCAAGGGCAAGCCGGTCATCGTGCTGGTCAATGGCGGCTCGGCCTCGGCATCGGAGATCGTCGCCGGCGCGCTGCAGGACCACAAGCGCGCGACCATCGTCGGCACGCGCTCGTTCGGCAAGGGCTCGGTGCAGACCATCATTCCGCTCGGCTCGGGCAACGGCGCGCTGCGTCTGACCACGGCGCGCTACTACACGCCGTCGGGCAAGTCGATCCAGGCCAAGGGCATCGTGCCCGACATCGAAGTGCTGCAGGACGTGCCGGACGAACTGAAGTCGCGCACCGACACCAAGGGCGAGGCTTCGCTGCGCGGCCATCTCAAGAACGACGGCGACGAGAAGACCGGGTCGCAGTCCTACGTGCCGCCGGACGCCAAGGACGACAAGGCGCTCAAGCTCGCCGACGATTTGCTCCATGGCATCAAGAACAGCGCCTCCGCGGCGCCCACGCCGGGCGGCGACAACAAGACCACGGCCGACAAGCCCAAAGCGGCAAACTAGGTCGGCGCATCGCGATCTGACGGAAAGGGCGGCTCACGGAGCCGCCCTTTTTGCTTGGAACGCCAGACACCCCCGGCCTATCCCGGCCTGCCGCCGCTTGACCCCGCCGTGGTATCGTCATGGGTGAGTGATTCGGGATCGCGCATGACTGAAACGGCCGATGATCTGAGCGCCCCGCTCGGACAGGATAAGCCGCGCCGCAAACACCGGCGGCGGCTGCCGTTCACGGCCATGCAGGCGCTTGCGATGCTGCTCGGCCTGTTCCTGGTCGCTTTTGCCGGTTTCGCGATCTTCAACAAGGATCCGCTCGGTGGCGAGCCGATGACGCGGCTCGCGATCCGCGAGCCCCAAGCTACGGACAAGGCCAGCGACGAGAAGCCGGCCGCTTCCGGCCACGGCCAGGAAAGCAAACAGGAAAGCAAGCACGAGACCAGGGAAGCGCCGAAGCAGGCGGGCGAGCAGAAGACCGTCACCATGATCGACGGTTCCACCGGCACGCGCCAGGACGTGGTGATCGGCGGCAGCGATCCCGCCGACAAGGGCGGAGCGGCCTCCGCACCGCTGCCCGTCATGACCGGGATCGACCCAAAACTCCTTGAGAAATCGCGCTACGGCATGATCCCCGTGGTTGCCGGGGATCTGAAACCGTTCAACGTCTATGCGGCGGATGCCGACCGCGCCAAGGCCGCCAAGATGCCCGTGGTTGCGATCCTGATTGGCGGCCTCGGCGTCGGCGCAGCCAAGACCACCGACGCCATCATGAGGCTGCCGGCGGCGGTGACGCTGGCCTTCACGCCTTATGGTTCCGATCCAGGAAAACTCGCCGAGCGAGCCCGCGCCCAGCGCCACGAGATCTTCCTCCAGATCCCGATGGAGCCCTACGACTTCCCCGACAACGATCCGGGACCGCAGACGCTGCTGACCTCGCTGAGTGCCGACCAGAACATGGACCGCCTGTACTGGCATCTGAGCCGGATGCAGGGCTATGCCGGCCTCACCAATTTCATGGGCGCCCGCTTCATCGCCACGGAGCCGGCGATGCAGCCGATCATCCGCGAGGCGGCCAAACGTGGCCTCGGCTTCTTCGACGACGGCTCCTCGCCCCGCAGCATCGCGCCCCAGGCCGCGGCAAGCCAGGCGATGCCGTTCGGCAGGGGCGACATCGCGATCGACGTGGTGCCGACCCCGGCCGAGATCGACCGCGCCCTGAACAAGCTCGAAGCGGCGGCGCGCGAGCGCGGCGCGGCCGTGGGCACCGCCTCCGCCCTCCCGGTCTCGATCGAGCGCATCGGCGCCTGGACCAAGACATTGAGCGACCGAGGTATCCTTTTGGTGCCATTGACAACCGCGATGCTGAAATCAAAATCCAGCTAAATCAACGGATTGGTACGGCGCGGGTCCTGCGGGGCCGGATCAAGCCTTACCGACAGCATGCGAGAGGCCTGGCGGAATGGCGCGTTACGAGGATCTGCCCTACCGGACCTGCGTCGGCGTGATGCTGATCAACAAGCAAGGCCTGGTGTTCATCGGCCGCCGCGCCGGCGGCATCGAGCATGTCGACGACACCCATGTCTGGCAGATGCCGCAGGGTGGCGTCGATCCCGGCGAGGACAATTGGGACGCCGCCAGGCGCGAGCTCTACGAGGAGACCAGCGTGCGCTCGGTCGAGCGGCTCGGCGAGGTTCCGGACTGGCTCACTTACGACATTCCGCGCACTGTTGCGGGCCGCGCCTGGAAGGGTCGCTATCGCGGCCAGCGCCAGAAATGGTTCGCGGTCCGCTTCACCGGCAAGGACAGCGAGATCAACGTCGAAAAGCCCGGCGGCGGTCACAAGGCCGAGTTCGTGAACTGGCGCTGGGAGCCGATGAAGAACCTGACCGGGCTGATCGTCCCATTCAAGCGCCCGGTCTATGAGCGCGTAGTGAAGGAATTTTCCGCGCTGGCGGAGGATTAGTTCAAGTCGCCATTCCAGGTTGATGCTAATGCATCGCCTGGAATGACGACGAGAGATCCGCACGTGACCGATCAAAAGCCTTATCGCCCGAACGTGGGTATCGCGCTGTTCAATGCCGACGCCCGGGTGCTGATCGGGCATCGCTTCAAGGGCGACGGACCCGAGATCGTCCTGCCGGGCCTCGATTGGCAGATGCCGCAAGGCGGCGTCGACGAAGGCGAGGACCTGCGCGATGCGGCCCTGCGCGAGCTCTGGGAAGAGACCAGCGTCAAGAGCGCAACCTATCTCGGCGAGACCGACTGGCTGACTTACGAATTCCCGCCTTACGATGGACCGCAGACGCATCGGCTGGCGAAATTCCGCGGGCAGCGCCAAAAATGGTTCGCCCTGCGCTTCACCGGCAAGGATGACGAGATCGATCCGTTGACACCGCGCAACGACCAGCCCGCGGAGTTCGACGCCTGGCGCTGGGAGCGGCTCGACCGTGTCCCCGATGTCGTGGTCCCGTTCCGCCGCGAGGTCTACCGCGCGGTGGCCCAACAGTTTGCGCCCTTCGCAAACTAAAAAACGCGAGAACAAGCCGGTGTCGTTGCAGAGCGCATTCCAGCGTTTAGGACGGGCATGGGTGACCGCACCACCAGCCACGGGTTCGCTCAGCCTCTCCCGCTTGCGGGAGAGGTCGGCGCGAAGTGCCGGGTGAGGGCTTTCTCCGTTTAGGGACTGTGTCTTTGCAGATGCACCCTCTCCCCAGCCCTCCCCCGCAAGCGAGCCCCACAAGGGGGGAGGGAGCGCATCTCGCAAGCGTTAACGATCGGGCCTAATCAGCACACGCCTAATTCACCGGTCCCACCGTAAACGGGCCGATCGCGATGACGTGGCAATCGCTGTCGCGCCTGGCGCAGTCGGCGAGCGCGGAATTGACGGCGGTCTGCTCGTCCGCGGCCTTCAGGCCGAGGCCCGGCCGGCCCGCGCTGCCGACCGCGACTGCGTTCCAGCCCATGCCATCGGCGAGCTTGCGCACGACCTCGTCGCGCGCATCTGCGACGACCGAGGCATTGGACGCCGCATGGAAGAAGCCGGTGATCCTCAGCAGGGTCGGGATCGGCACGACGAAATTCTCGTCGACCGCAACGACCATGCAGGCGACGCCGGTGATCGCGCCGCACGATTCCAGGGAGCGCCGCGCAGCATCGTCGGCGGATGATGCGCCCATCACCATGAAATATTGACCGCCCGGGCCGAGCGCGACCGAGCGGGATTTTGCCGCGGGGACGAACATGTTCTCGAGCCGGACTTTTGCGGGATCGCGCACCATCGGAAAGTCCTTTGGGACGAAGGCGCGCTCGGTCATTGGATCGTGCCGGATAAAGGGCTGCGGCGGCATCGGCGGCTTGCCGTGCGTGTAGACGACATTGTTGCCGATCGCATAGAGCTCGCAGGGCCGCGGCGACTGCGCGGCATCCGCCCGCTTCTGACACTGATCGAGCGCAGCGTTGCGCGCGGCTTCCTCGTTCGGCTGATTGAGTGCGGAGCCGGTGACGCCGCCGACGTTCAGCGCAAAGGCCTTGTAGTCACCGGCGGCGGAATATTCGCCACCGAGATAGCCGCGGATACGCTCGCCGATGAAGGGCACGCTGTCGGCAGGAAACTTGCCGACCATCGGCGAGGCGGATGGTGCCGGCATGGGCATCGGGCTTGATGCTGGGCCTGGCGCGATCGCTGCGATCGCCGGCGCCTTTGTGGTCTCGAGCTTGGTGAAATAGAGAAAGCCGCCGACAGCAATCGCGACGACGGAGACGACACCGACCACCAGCGGCCACATCCAGTTCAGCGCGGGCGCTACTTTCGCCACCTTCTTGATCTGCGGCGTTGCGTAACTGCCGTCCACGCGCCGCATCGCCACCATGTAGGCGTGCACCGGCGTCGGGATGTTCTTGACCTCCTGCGCGCCGATATCGGCGAATTGCACTGACAGCTTGTTGGCGACCTGCTCGTGTACGGCGCGGGAGACGCAGATGCCACCGACCTCGGCGAGGCCCTCGAGCCGGGCGGCGATATTGACGCCGTCACCGAGCAGATCGCCGTCGCGCTCGACCACGTCGCCGATGGTGATGCCGATGCGGAACGACATCTGCCGGCTCGGCGGATAGGCCATGTTGCGGGTTCGCAGCGATTCCTGGATGTCGATCGCGCAGCGCACCGCATCGACTGCGCTTGGAAATTCCGCGAGCACGGCGTCGCCTGCGGTGTTGAAGATGCGTCCGCCGGCCTTCGCGATGAAATCGTCGACGACCTCACGATAGGAGGCCATACGCCGCAGCGTCTCCTCCTCGTCTTCCGCGACCAGCCTTGAGTAACCGGCAATATCGGCCGCGAAAATCGCTGCGATCTTGCGTTTCATCTGCTGCCCGCCCCGGAACAAATTCGCGAGCGCAGAATGCCGCTATCGGCGGCGCGGTGCAACAAAGTTTCAGCGCCCGCCACTTCCGTGACGAGCGCTGAACTTGTTCAGGAATTGGTAGCTTGAGCCCCGGTGCGATGCGCCGGGGCTCAGTGCATAGCCGTGCTGTTGAGCTGCTGCTGGATGCTCTTGAAGTGGTCGAGCCGCGCGATGGCCTGATCGAGCTCGCTGCCTTCGTGCTCCTTCAACCCTTCTTCCATCTCCGAGACGGTCGCGGCGAACTGGGCACGGTCGAGCTCGGCCAGTGACGTCGCGACGTCGGCGAGCACAGTGAGACCCTTTTCGGAGACTTCGGCGAGACCGCCGAGCACGATGATCTTCTCGTGCTTGCCGCCGGTGGTGATGGTGAGAATGCCGGGCCGGATCGCAGCCACGACCGGCGCATGTCCCGCCAGCACGCCGAAGTCACCTTCGACGCCGGGGATGTCGACCTGGTCGACCTCGCCCGAGAATGCGAGCTTTTCCGGCGAGACGAGATCGAAGTGGAAGGTGGCCATGGGAAACCTGCGAATGGTGAGTAGCGAATAGCGAATGGAGCGGGAGCAGCGAGACCATTCGCTACTCCCTACTCGCCGTTCGCAGCTTAGGCCGCCTCAGCCGCCAGCTTCTTGCCCTTCTCGAGCGCCTCTTCGATGGTGCCGACCATGTAGAAGGCGGCTTCCGGGAGGTGGTCATACTTGCCTTCGCAGAGACCGCGGAAGCCCTTGATGGTGTCCGCGAGGTCGACGAACTTGCCGGGCGCGCCGGTGAAAATTTCGGCGACGTGGAACGGCTGCGACAGGAAGCGCTCGATCTTGCGGGCGCGGGCCACCGTCAGCTTGTCCTCTTCCGAAAGCTCGTCCATGCCGAGGATGGCGATGATATCCTGGAGCGACTTGTAGCGCTGCAGCACCTGCTGGACCATGCGCGCGGTCGTATAGTGCTCTTCGCCGACGATATTCGCCTGCAGCATGCGCGAGGTCGAGTCGAGCGGATCGACCGCCGGATAGATGCCCTTTTCCGAGATCGCACGGTTCAGCACCGTGGTGGCGTCCAAATGCGCGAACGACGTCGCCGGCGCCGGGTCGGTCAAGTCGTCGGCCGGCACGTAGATCGCCTGCACCGAGGTGATCGAGCCCTTGTTTGTGGTGGTGATGCGCTCCTGCAGCGCGCCCATGTCGGTTGCCAACGTCGGCTGATAGCCCACGGCGCTCGGAATACGGCCGAGCAGCGCCGACACTTCCGAGCCAGCCTGAGTGAAGCGGAAGATATTGTCGATGAAGAACAGCACGTCCTGGCCCTGGTCGCGGAAGTGCTCGGCGACTGTCAGGCCGGACAGCGCGACGCGCATGCGGGCACCGGGCGGCTCGTTCATCTGGCCGAACACCAGCGCGCATTTCGACTTCACGCTCGGGTCGGGATTGTGCGGGTCGGCGTTGACCTTGGATTCGATGAACTCGTGATAGAGGTCGTTACCTTCGCGGGTACGCTCGCCGACGCCGGCGAACACCGAATTGCCGCCGTGCGCCTTGGCGACGTTGTTGATCAGCTCCTGAATGAGCACGGTCTTGCCGACGCCCGCGCCGCCGAACAGGCCGATCTTGCCACCCTTGGCGTAAGGCGCGAGCAAGTCGACGACCTTGATGCCGGTGACGAGAATTTCGGCCTCGGTGGCCTGGTCGGTGTAGGTCGGCGCTTCCTGGTGGATGGCGCGCTTGCCTTCGGACGGGATCGGGCCCGCTTCGTCGATCGGCTCGCCGATGACGTTCATGATGCGGCCGAGCGTGCCGGCGCCCACCGGAACCTCGATCGGCTGGCCGGTGTCGGTCACTTCCTGGCCGCGCACCAAACCTTCGGTCACGTCCATGGCAATCGTGCGCACGGTGGACTCACCGAGATGCTGCGCGACTTCCAACACGAGGCGGATGCTGCCGTTCCTGGTTTCCAGCGAATTGAGAATGGCCGGCAGGTGGCCCTCGAACTGAACGTCGACGACGGCGCCCATGACCTGGGTGACGCGACCGACCTGGTTAGCTGCTGTGGCCATGATTAGCTCTCCTTCGAAATTCTTTACTTGAACGACCGTCGTTTGGTTCGTGCGTCAGACCGCCTCGGCGCCGGAGATGATCTCGATCAGCTCCTTGGTGATCTGGGCTTGACGGGTTCGGTTATAGATCTGGGTTTGCTTGCGGATCATTTCGCCGGCATTGCGGGTGGCATTGTCCATCGAGCTCATCTGCGCGCCGTAGAACGAAGCGTTGTTTTCCAGGAGCGCGCGGAAGATCTGCACGGCGATATTGCGCGGCAACAGGCCGGAGAGAAGTTCGTCCTCCTCCGGCTCGTAGTCGTAGGACGTCGACGGCGCGTTCGCCGCCTTTGCTTCCACAGTCAGCGGAATGATCTGCTGCGCGGTCGGGATTTGCGCAATCACCGACTTGAACTGCGAGTAGAACAGCGTGCAGACGTCGAACTCGCCGGCGTCGAAACGCGCCAGAACCTTCTTCGCGATGTCCTCGGCGTTGACGAAGCCGAGCTGGCGAACGCTGCGCAGATCGAGGTGCTCGACGATCTGCTTGTCGAACAGGCGGCGGAGCTGCTCATAACCCTTGCGCCCGACGCAGAAGAATTTGACTTCCTTGCCCTGCGCAATCAGCGCCTGTGCGCGCTCGCGCGCGAGGCGCACGATCGAGGAGTTGAAAGCGCCGGACAGGCCGCGCTCGCCGGTGCAGACCAGCAGCAGGTGAATCTGGTCCTTGCCGGTGCCGGACAGCAGCGCCGGCGCGCCGGGAGAACCCGCAGCGGCGCTGGCGATGTTGGAGATCACCGCGCTCATCTTGTCGGCATAGGGCCGCGCCGCCTCGGCCGCTTGCTGGGCGCGGCGCAATCTGGACGCAGCGACCATCTGCATGGCCTTGGTGATCTTCTGCGTCGCCTTGGTCGAGGCGATGCGAACCCGCATGTCTTTAAGTGAGGCCATTCTTCGTTCACCCCGACGGTTCGATCTCTTGCGATCAGACCGTTAGCCTGTCCCTGTCGTCATGCCCGGGCTAGTCCCGGGCATTCACGTCTTCGCCGCCATGCGATGAGGCACGGACGGCCGGGACAAGAAGCCCGGCCATGCGACGGCTCTTATGCAAAGCTCTTGGCGAAGCCTTCGACCACCGACTTCAGCTTGGCAGCACTGTCGTCGGAGAGGTCGCGGCTGTCGCGGATCGCATTGAGGATCTCGACGTTCTTGCCGCGCAGCAACGACAACAGGCCGTCCTCGAACGCGCGCACCTTGTTGACCGGGAGCGGATCGAGATAGCCGTTGGTGCCGGCCCAGATCACGCAGACCTGCTCTTCCATCTTCAGCGGCGCGAACTGCGGCTGCTTCAGGAGCTCGGTCAGGCGCGAACCACGGTTGAGCAGGCGCTGGGTCGAGGCGTCGAGGTCGGAGCCGAACTGCGCGAACGCCGCCATTTCGCGGTACTGCGCGAGCTCGCCCTTGATCTTGCCGGCGACCTTCTTGGTGGCCTTGGTCTGCGCCGAGGAGCCGACGCGCGACACCGACAGACCGACGTTCACGGCAGGACGGATGCCCTGGAAGAACAGGTCGGTTTCCAGGAAGATCTGGCCGTCGGTGATCGAGATGACGTTGGTCGGAATGTAGGCCGACACGTCGTTGGCCTGGGTTTCGATGACCGGCAGCGCCGTCAGCGAGCCGGAACCCTGGTCCTTGTTCAGCTTCGCCGCGCGCTCGAGCAGGCGGGAGTGCAGATAGAACACGTCACCCGGATAGGCTTCGCGGCCCGGCGGGCGGCGCAGCAGCAACGACATCTGGCGGTAGGCGACGGCCTGCTTGGACAGATCGTCATAGATGATGACGGCGTGCATGCCGTTGTCGCGGAAGTACTCGCCCATGGTGCAGCCGGTGAACGGCGCGATGTACTGCATCGGCGCCGGATCGGAGGCGGTGGCGGCGACGATGATCGAGTATTCGAGCGCGCCCTGCTCTTCCAGCACCTTCACGAACTGGGCAACGGTCGAACGCTTCTGGCCGATCGCGACATAGACGCAATACAGCTTGATGTTCTCGTCCGGCTGCGCGTTGAGCGGCTTTTGGTTGAGGATGGTGTCGAGCGCGATCGCGGTCTTGCCGGTCTGACGGTCACCGATGATCAGCTCGCGCTGGCCGCGGCCGATCGGGATCAGGGCGTCGATCGCCTTGAGGCCGGTCGCCATCGGCTCGTTCACCGACTTGCGCGGAATGATGCCGGGCGCCTTGACGTCGACGCGCATGCGCTTGTCGGCCTGGATCGGGCCCTTGCCGTCGATCGGGTTGCCGAGCGCGTCGACGACGCGGCCGAGCAGGCCCTTGCCGACCGGCGCGTCCACGATGGCGCGGGTGCGCTTGACGGTCTGGCCTTCCTTGATCTCGCGGTCGGCACCGAAAATAACGATACCGACGTTGTCGGTTTCGAGGTTGAGCGCCATGCCGCGGGTGCCGTTCTCGAACTCGACCATTTCACCGGCCTGGACGTTGTCCAGACCGAAGACGCGAGCGATACCGTCACCGACGGACAGCACCTGTCCGACTTCGGAGACTTCAGCTTCCTGGCCGAAATTCTTGATCTGGTCCTTGAGGATCGCGGAAATTTCCGCGGCGCGGATGTCCATCAGCCTGCCTCTTTCATCGCGTGCTTGATCGAATTGAGTTTGGTGCGAAGCGAACTATCGATCATACGGCTGCCAAGCTTGACCACGAGGCCACCGATGATCGAGGGGTCGACTTTCACGTTGAGCGCGACGTCCTTGCCGGTCACCGACTTCAGGGCAACCTTGAGGGCGTCGAGATTCTTGTTCGAGAGCGCTTCCGCCACGGTGACGTCGGCCGTTACCTCGCCCTTGAACCTGGCGACGAGGGCGCGGTAGGCGCGGATGACGTCAGCCACCGCGAACAGGCGGCGGTTGGCGGTCAGAACCTTGAGGAAATTGGCGGAGATGCCGGCGATGCCGGCCTTGTCCAGCACGGCCGAGAGGGCCCTGGACTGCGTTTCGGCCGCAAACACCGGGCTGCGGACGAGGCGCGTCAGATCGGCGCTTTCGTTCAGCAAGCCCTCGAATTTGTCGAGATCGGCTTTGACCTCGTCGACCACTTTCTGGTCGCGGGCCAGTTCAAACAAGGCCGTTGCATAACGACCCGACACACCGGAAACGGACGTATCTTCTGCAGCCACAGACGCGCTCTTTTTGCTGTCAAACTCGCAAGGGAAAAACCGTCGCCACAAAGCGGCGCCTAGCGATCCAAGCCCTTGGAATTCAAGCGGGACTTCGATTTTCGACCCCGCACGAGAAGTGCCGGGCTCGTTGAAATCGCGGCTTTGCTAACATAGCAGGCGCGCACGTGCAACATGACGCCAAATTAAAGGCACGACGTTCTGTCGCCAGTTCGGCGCAGTCCACGACGACGCAACGACGACCTGCCACCTGACGGAATTGTCGCGCGCTCGGCACCGATACCCGCCCGTGGTTCCTGCCCTCAGCGCATAGCGGCCATGAACACGGATCGCTGAGGCGTGATTCCCGCCCGCCGGCTTCACTCGCCGAATACTTACCCAATTCTAAACGCTGGAAGCGATGACTTCAGTTTACAGTACTTACAAGTAATTAGAAGGTTAACAAACCGTTAAAACGAAATATTACGGAACATCAGCTGAATACCGGTCGAGAGTAACAAGATGTTTCATAAGGACACAGAACGGAATTACTGCCCAATTCACGCCTCATTAGGAATCGAAACGCGATCCCGCTCGCAAACTTACGAGGGCTCCACTTGCCACATATGCGGCAATACTAGCTTAGGGACCACTAAATGCTGACTTTGAAGACGCTGGGCTCTATGACCCGGCCGCGTACGGCGATCGCTTTTGTTGCCGCAACACTCCTCGTCGGCGGAACCGCCACCGAAGCTTCCGCCAAATCCCGGCATCACCATCGGTATTCTCACCATCATCACCGCCATCACGCCCAGAACGATGCCAACGCGACCACCGATTGGCGTAACGCCAATGCGTCGATGACGCCATCGCAGGGCACCGGACGTTCCTTCTCCGGCATGGCTTCGTTCTACGGCAACGAGTCCGGCAGCAAGACCGCCTCGGGCCAGCGCTTCAACCAGAACGCCATGACCGCGGCGCACCGTTCGCTGCCGTTCGGCACCAAGCTGCGCGTCACCCATGGCGGCTCGAGCGTCATCGTCACCATCAACGACCGTGGACCGTTCATTCGCGGCCGTGTCCTTGACCTCTCCACGGGCGCCGCCCGGGCCATCGGCCTCACCGGTGCCGGCGTCGGCCGCGTCACCGCGGAAGTCGTCTCCTAAGGCGCGACAGCGCCTCACCGCACAAGTGCAGTTCCCGTCATCGTCCGCATGGACGTGTGAGCAGCGGGATCAGCGCGGGTGAAACAAGCCCGCCGTCTTGGGGGACGGCGGGCTTGTTTTATCCCTTTTGTCATTGCGAGGAGCGCAGCGACGAAGCAATCCAGACGGCTTCCGTGGAGAGAATCTGGATTGCTTCGCTGCGCTCGCAATGACGGGGAGAGAGTTTTGTAGTCCCTATAAAAAGCTCTGCGGATCGACGTCGACTTCGAGCTTTTGATTGCCTTTCGGCTTCGGGCACACGGCAAGCCAGTTGCGCAAATAATCCGACAGGTCGAAGCCGCGCGCCGATTTCACCAGGATGCGGAAGCGGTAGCGGCCTTTGATGACCGCGAGCGGGGCTTCCGCCGGGCCCAGCACCACCACGCGCTCGTCGCGCGGCGCGAGCGCCACGAGACGGCGACCAAATCCTTCGGCGCTCGGTCGGTCGCCGGCGGAAATGATCAGGCTCGCGAGCCGCCCGAACGGCGGATAGAGCGTGCGCTCGCGCAAGTCGATCTCGCTGTCGTAGAAGGCCTCGCGGTCGCAGGCGATCAGCGCCTTCATCACGGGATGGTCGGGCTGGTGGGTCTGCAGATAGCCGACGCCGCGACCCTGCTCGCGCCCGGCGCGGCCGATCACCTGGTTGAGCAATTGCCAGGTGCGTTCCGACGCACGCGGATCGCCATTGGACAGGCCGAGATCCGCATCGACCACGCCGACGAGATTGAGCCGCGGGAAATTGTGGCCCTTGGCGACGAGCTGCGTGCCGATAATGATGTCGACGCGACCCTCCGCGATGTCATTCAGTTCGGAGCGCATCGTCTCGATCGAGGTGATGAGATCGCTCGACAGCACCATGGTGCGCGCTTCCGGGAATAGCGCGGCCGCCTCTTCCTGCAAGCGCTCGACGCCGGGCCCGACCGCGACCAGCGATTCCTCCGCCGAACAATGCGGGCAGGTTTGCGGACGCGGCATCGAGAAGCCGCAATGGTGACAGACGAGCCGCTGGCGAAAGCGGTGATCGACCAGCCAGGCATCGCAGATGGTGCACGCGAAGCGATGACCGCAGGCGCGGCACAGCGTCAGCGGCGCATAGCCGCGGCGATTGAGGAACAGCAGCGCCTGCTCGCGCTTTTCGATCGCGATTTTGATCTCGGAAGCGAGTCGCGGCGAGATGAAGCGGCCGCGCGCCGGCGGCCCGCGGCGCATGTCGATGGCCTCGATATGCGGCATGTGCTGACCGCCGAAGCGCGACGGCAGCGCGATGCGCTGATAGCGGTTCTTGCGCGCATTGACCTCGGATTCGACCGACGGCGTCGCCGAGGCCAGCACGATCGGGACCTTTGCGATATGCGCGCGCACCACCGCCATGTCGCGCGCGTGATAATGGACGCCCTCGTCCTGCTTGTAGGCCTGGTCGTGCTCTTCATCGACGACGATGAGGCCGAGATTGCCGTAAGGGAGAAACAGCGCCGAGCGCGCGCCGACCACGACCGGCGCGCTGCCCTCGGAGATCGCCGCCCAATTGCGCGCGCGGGTGCGCGGCGTCAGCTCCGAATGCCATTCCAAGGGGCGCACGCCAAAACGCTGCGCGAAGCGGTCGAGGAACTGGCCGGTCAGCGCGATCTCCGGCATCAGGATCAGCGACTGTCTTCCGCGGCGGATCGCCTCGGCCACGGCTTCGAAGTAAACCTCGGTCTTGCCCGAGCCGGTGACACCGTCGAGCAGCGCGACGTGGAAGGTGCCGTTGGCCGCGAGCGCGCGCATCGTATCGACAGCAATGCACTGGAGCTGTGTGAAATCCGGCCGGCTGAAATCCGGATCGGGGGCCGGCGGCGGCGGAGGCGGCGGCATCGGCTCGACCGTCAGCGTGCCTTCGTCGACGAGGCCGTCGATCACGCCGGCCGAAACGCCGGCTTCTTTGGCGGCTTCCGATTTGCTGTGCAGCAGCCGGTCCGACAGCACCTCGATCAGGCGCTGCCGCGCCGGCGTTAGCCGCCGCGGGGAATCACCGACCAGGCGCACGCCGGCGCGCACCCGCTCTGGGCCGAGGTTCTCGCCCATTCGCAGGCACATGCGCAGCACCATGCCGCGCGGGCTCAGCGTGTAATTGGCGACCCAATCGACCACGGAACGCAGCTCGGGCTTCAACGGCGGGATGTCGAGCTTTTCGCTGACCTCCTTGAGACGGTTGTGCAGGCGCGGATCCGGATTGGCGTTTTCGGCCCAGACCACCGCGATCACCTCGCGCGGGCCGAGCGGCACGCCGACGAGATCGCCCGCCCTCAGCTCCATCCCGCGCGGCACCTTGTAGGAATAGGTCTGGTCGAGCGCGACCGGCACCAGCACGTCGACCATGCGGGTCGCGTTGGCGGGGGCGGTCTGGCTGCGCGACGAATGATCCATGAGGGAGAATCGGAACCTGGGGGCCTTGAAGCTAACGCCTGGGGGAGGCCTTAGCGAACAGTAAACGAGTGTGATGCGATATACTGAGTGGAATCATTACGTCCAGAGCGCATGAGCAAAGCGGCCGCCCCACAAATCGAGCTCGCCAGCGCCGATCCCTCGATCGCGCAGGAGATGACGCGCTGGCTGTCGCATCTCGGCGCGGAGCGGCGGCTGTCGCCGAAGACGCTGGAAGCCTATAGCCGCGACTTGCGGCAGTGCCTGGATTTCCTCTGCGCCCATTGGGGCGAGCGCGTCACGCTCAAGCGTTTCGCCGCCCTTGAGGCCACCGACATCCGTGCCTTCATGGCGATGCGCCGCGCCGACGATATTGCCGGCCGCTCGCTGATGCGCGCACTCGCGGGCCTGCGCTCGTTCGGCCGCTTTCTCGAACGCGAAGGCAAGGGCAAGGTCGGCGCACTCTCGGCGATCCGCGCGCCGAAAGTCGCCAAGACCCTGCCAAAACCGTTGCCGATGGCGTCCGCCAAACGTCTTGCGGACGCCGACGAACGCGCCGGCGAGGATCGCGAGACCTGGATTTTGGCGCGCGATGCCGCGGTGATGGCGCTTCTGTATGGATCAGGCCTGCGTATCTCCGAAGCGCTTGGCCTGACGCGCCGCGAGGTGCCGCGTCCCGGCGAGGGCGACGTGCTGATCGTGACCGGCAAGGGCAACAAGACCCGCATGGTGCCGGTGCTCCAGAACGTGCTCGCGCTCGTGCAGGAGTACGTCGCGATGTGCCCGTATCCGCTGCCGGCCGAAGGCCCGATCTTCGTCGGCGCACGCGGCGGGCCCTTGAGCCCGCGCATTATCCAGCTCGCGATGGAGCGGCTGCGCGGCGCGCTCGGCCTGCCCGACAGCGCCACGCCGCACGCGCTCCGCCATTCCTTCGCGACGCATCTGTTGTCACGCGGCGGCGATCTGCGCGCAATTCAGGAATTGCTCGGCCATGCCTCGCTCTCGACCACGCAGATCTATACCGGCATCGATTCCGAGCGGCTGCTGGAAGTCTATGCCAGCGCGCATCCGCGGCGGTGAGGCATCAGTCGGCGAGATACTCAATGTCAAAGATGTAGTTCGAGCCGCGGCCGATCTCGGCGCGAACATAGGGCTTGAACTTGAGGCGGTCATAGACCGGCGTCGTCGCCTTCACCGTGTGACCCCCGATATCGGCAAGATGTTCGGCGATTCGCTTGCCGGACCCGCGTAAGCTCTCCACGCGCCCCTCAATCACGAGGCGCGGCTCGGCATAGTCCGAATACAATGTGCTGGCGAATAGCCAGGTCCCGGCAGCACCAAGCACAAGGGCGACCACAAGCTTCCACTTGGAAAGCCGTGGCGAACCCTGGCCGCCGTTCATCAACCTGCGCAGGGCCAATCCAAACATAGTCAGCGAGAACATCACGCCGAACAGATAGGCATCCGTGACGCCCGCGATCGAGCTGCGCCAGTAGAGAAGGCCGAGGACGAAGTAGACGAAGAACGCGCTGATCGCGGCCACGATGACGTAGAGGCGCAGCCGGGGATGGCTGATCGCCGCCAGCAGGACGACGAAAAGGGCCACGATCGGCCAAAGCGCCCAGGCGATGAATTCCGCTGTAGTCATGCGCTGAACGTAAGACGCGTGACAAAAAAATCCCTTAAAGCATCCGCTCAAATGATCGCTTGGCGCTTGCGCCGGAACAACGGTTCGGTCAATCGTGGGGAACCGAGCCAGGAGGGACTTATGAGCGCACATGAAAGCATGGAGCATGCCGAGCATGCCGAGCACGCGTCCGGCTCGAACAAGAAGATCGCCCTCCTGATCGCCGTGCTGGCGCTGTTCCTGGCGATCTCGGAGACGCTCGGCAAGGGCGCCCAGACCGAATCGATCAGCAAGAACGTCGAGGCCGCCAATCTCTGGGCGTTCTTCCAGGCGAAGAGCGTTCGCCGCACCGTGGTGCTGACCGCGTCCGAGCAGGGCAAGCTCACGCTCGGCGCCACCACCGACGACGCCATCAAGGCGACGGTGCAGAAGCAGATCGACGACTGGACCAAGACCGCGGCGCGCTATCGCTCCGAGCCGGAGACCGGCGAAGGCACCGAGCAGCTCGCCGAAAAGGCCAAGCACGCCGAGCACGAGCGCGACGAGGCGACCGCGAAATACCATCACTTCGAACTGGCGTCGGCCGCCTTCCAGATCGGCATCGTGCTGGCCTCGGCCACCATCATCACCGGCATCATCGCGCTCGCCTATGTCGCCGGTGTTTTGACCCTGGCCGGCATCTTCATGACGGCGCTCGGCCTGTGGATGCCCCATCTGCTGCATTTGCATTGATGCGCTGAAGCGACGTACACCGTTGTCATGCTCCGCGAAGGGGCATCCAGTACGCCGCCCACCTTCGCGGGCAATGACACCGAACAAGTGGCGATGATCAGCGCGCTTCGTGCACGCTCTTGCGAAAACGCTGGATCAGGCGGAGCGTGCGGGAGGACCAGCCTTCGCCGTTGCCGGCGATCAGCTCCCTGATGCGGCGCTTGACCGGATCGACCAGCTCGGCGGCCTTGGCGCGCAGCTTCATCACGAGCTGATAGAGCCGCTCGAACCAGCCCATCTCCATCAGCTTGTCGCGCGTCACGTCGAACACGAAAGCGGTGACGCCGACCCCGAGCAGCTTTGCGAACAGGATCGTGACGACCGCGCTGGTCCAGTATTCGTGCGTGAGCAGCCACAGGCCGACCAGCTTGAGCGGAAACAGCGGAACGATCGGGACCGCGAACACGATCAGCGTCATCGCCGGCGACAGCGCGTCGACACGCTCCGACAGCCATTGCTTGAACCGCGCGAGCGGAATGATTGCGACAGCCCGCGCGACGATCGGTTCGAGATGATCCCACAGCCAGGCTTCGATCAGGAAGATGATCGCAAGCAGGACCCAGACCGGTTGAAGCAGGCGGCGCAGCATGTGTTTCCCGCCCGATTCGGAGCTGGGCGCGACCTACATATGGATGGCCCGCTTGCCGACTGCAAGCGCGGCCTCCTTGATGGCCTCCGAGCGGGTCGGGTGCGCGTGACAGGTGCGGGCAAGATCCTCGGCGCTGCCGCCAAACTCCATGAGAACGGCCGCTTCATGGATCATTTCGCCGGCTTCGCGGCCGATAATGTGCACGCCGAGCACGCGATCGGTCTTCGCATCTGCGAGAATCTTCACAAAGCCGTCGGTGGTCTGGTTGACCTTGGAGCGGCCGTTGGCGGTAAAGGGAAACTTTCCGACCGTATAAGCCACGCCCGCCTGCTTCAGCTCCTCCTCGGTCTTGCCGACGCAGGACACTTCCGGCGTGGTATACACGACGCCCGGGATAACATCGTAGTTCACGTGACCGGCCTGCCCGGCGATGATCTCCGCGACCGCGACGCCTTCATCCTCGGCCTTGTGTGCAAGCATCGGGCCCGCCACGACGTCGCCGATGGCATAGACGCCCTTCACGCTGGTGGCGAAATGCGGATCGATCTGCACGCGGCCGCGATTGTCGAGCGCTACGCCCGCTTCCTTCAGCCCCAGCCCGTCCGTGTACGGCGCGCGGCCGATGCAGACCAGAACGACGTCGGCTTCCAGCGTCTCGGCAGCGCCGCCGGCGGCGGGCTCGATCGTCGCCTTCAGCATCTTGCCGGAGGTGTCCACGCCTGTGACCTTGGCGCCGAGCTTGAACGCAAAACCCTGCTTCTCCAGGATGCGCTGGAATTGCTTGGCGATCTCACCGTCCATGCCGGGCAGGATGCGGTCCAGGAATTCGACGACGACCACTTCGGCGCCGAGACGATGCCAGACCGAGCCCAGCTCGAGGCCGATCACGCCGGCGCCGACGATCAGCAGCTTGCCGGGGACCTTGTCCAGCGAGAGCGCGCCGGTCGACGACACGATGCGGGTCTCGTCGATCTCGATGCCCTTCAGACGCGCGATGTCCGAGCCGGTGGCGATCACGATGCTCCTGGTTTCGACGACCTGCGACTTGCCGTCGGCGGAGATCTCGACCTTGCCGGTGCCCAAGATCTTGCCGGTGCCCTTGAGCACGTCGATCTTGTTCTTCTTCATCAGGAACTCGACGCCCTTGACGTTGCCGTCGATGCCCTGCTGCTTGAAATTCATCATCGAGGGCAAATCGAGCTTCGGCGCCGAGACCGACACGCCCATCTTGGCGAAGGAGTGCCCGGCTTCCTCGAACATTTCGGAGGCGTGCAGCAGCGCCTTCGACGGCATGCAGCCGACATTGAGGCAGGTGCCACCGAGCGTGGCGTTCTTTTCGACCACGGCGACTTTCATGCCGAGCTGGCTTGCGCGCACCGCGCAGACATAACCGCCCGGTCCGGTGCCGATGACGACGAGATCGTAGGTAGCCATGAGAGAAAGTCCCGTGAGTTTAGCGTGATGAGGATGTGTCAGCGTCCGCGCGGCGCGTCAGCGTCCGCCGGACACATCGAGAGTGGCTGCGGTGACGTAGGAGGCCTCGTCCGACATCAGCCAGACGATGGCGTTGGCGATTTCGTCGGCGGTACCGACGCGCTTCATCGGCACCATATGGGCCAGACGATGATGCCGATCGGGCTCACCGCCAGAGGCGTGGATTTCGGTATCGATCAGGCCGGGGCGGATGCCCGCGACACGGATGCCTTCGCTCGCGACCTCATAGCCCAGGCCGATGGTGAAGGAATCGATCGCGCCTTTGGAGGCGGCATAATCGACATAAGTATTGGGTGCGCCGAGCTTGGCAGCAACCGATGACAGATTGACGATGACGCCGCCCGTGCCGCCGTGTTTCGTGGACATCCGCTTCACCGCTTCGCGGGCGCAGAGGATGGAGCCGGTGACGTTGACCGCCATGACGCGCTGGATGCGTTCGGCCGACATCTCGTCGACACGCACGCCGCTGGTCCCGACGATGCCGCCATTGTTCACGAGCGCGCCGAGCGTGCCGAACTTGTCCGCCGCCTGGAACAGCGCGAGGATGTCGCTTTCCTCCGCGACGTCGCATTTGACCGCGATCGCCTTGCCGTTGCTGGCCTCGATCGCGGCAACCACCTCGTCGGCGGCCTGCTTGTTGCTGGCATAGCCGACCACGACGCGGAAGCCGCGCGCGGCCGCCGCAATCGCGGTCGCGCGGCCGATGCCGCGGCTGCCGCCGGTGATGACAACGACTTTATCCGTCACGCGCGCCTCCATGGTTCGACACGCGCCGCCGCGAAAGGCGACGGCGCTCGCAGAGCATCAGGGATCAGAGATCGAGCACCAGGCGAGCCGGATCTTCCAGGCTCTCCTTGACGCGAACCAGGAAGGTGACGGCTTCCTTGCCGTCGATAACGCGGTGATCGTAGGACAGTGCCAGGTACATCATCGGGCGGACCTCGACCCTGCCGCCGATCGCCATCGGCCGCTCCTGGATCTTGTGCATGCCGAGGATGGCCGACTGCGGCGCATTCAGGATCGGGGTCGACATCAGCGAGCCGTAGATGCCGCCATTGGTGATGGTGAAGGTGCCGCCCTGCATCTCGTCGATCTTGAGCTGGCCGTCGCGGGCGCGGCGGCCGAAATCGGCGATGCCCTTCTCGATGTCGGCGATCGACTTGTTGTCGCAGTCGCGCACCACGGGCACGACGAGGCCCTTGTCGGTGCCGACGGCGACGCCGATGTGGTAGTAGTTCTTGTAGATCAGATCGGTGCCGTCGATCTCGGCATTGACGGCCGGGATGTCCTTCAGCGCCTGCACGACGGCCTTGGTGAAGAAGCCCATGAAGCCGAGCTTCGAGCCGTGCTTCTTCTCGAACGCATCCTTGTAGTGCGCGCGCAACGCCATGACGTTGGTCATGTCGACCTCGTTGAAGGTCGTGAGCATCGCCGCGGTGTTCTGCACGTCCTTGAGGCGGCGCGCGATGGTCTGGCGCAGCCGGGTCATCTTGACGCGCTCTTCGCGGGCGGCGTCATCGGCCGGCGACGGCGCGCGGACCTGAACGGCGGCGGCAGGCTGGTTGACCGGGGTCGGCGCAGACGCCGCACGCTCGATCGCGGCGAGCATGTCGCCCTTGGTGACGCGGCCGTCCTTGCCGGAGCCCGGAACGGTCGAGGCGTCGATGCCGGTCTCAGCCGAGAGTTTGCGCACGGACGGGGCGAGCGGGGCGTCGGCCGGCGGCGCCTTTGACGCCGCAGCGGGAGCAGCCGCGGCGGCGGCAGGAGCGGCAGCCGCGGGCTTTGCGGGCGCAGCGGCAGCCGGCTTGGCAGCGCCAGCGGCGCCCTCGGTGATCTGGCCGAGCAGCGCACCGACCGCAACAGTCGCGCCATCGGCGGCGACGATCTCGCTCAGCGTGCCGGCGGAGGGCGCCGGGACTTCGATGGTGACCTTGTCAGTCTCGAGCTCCACCAAGGGCTCGTCGACGGCGACGGGATCGCCCGCCTTCTTGAACCAGCGGCCGATGGTGGCCTCAGTGACGGATTCGCCGAGGGTCGGCACACGAATTTCAGTCATGGTCTTTTCCTTAAGGAGATCGCCAATGCAGACATAAGTGCAGATGTCATCGCCCGCGGATGCGGGCGATCCAGTACGCCGTGACAGTCGTGATAAAGACGGGCGGCGCGGAATACTGGATGCCCCGCCTTCGCGGGGCATGACGAGGTGTAAAGACTTTTCAGCTCAATGCTTCGTCCAGGAACGCCTTCAACTGCGCC
Source organism: Bradyrhizobium sp. 197 (assembly GCF_023073375.1). Taxonomy (NCBI): domain Bacteria; kingdom Pseudomonadati; phylum Pseudomonadota; class Alphaproteobacteria; order Hyphomicrobiales; family Nitrobacteraceae; genus Bradyrhizobium; species Bradyrhizobium sp. 197. The sequence continues at coordinate 48,180 of NZ_JADPJJ010000058.1, forward strand.
TGATGCTTCGACATCAAGCCAGTGGCGGTCGCGGCGGAAGCGGCGCGGCCGACATAACGCGGACGCCGGCTCACACCGTTCACCTGGTTCAGCACCCATTCCAGATAGGGCTCGATGAAGTGCCAGGCACCCATGTTGCGCGGCTCTTCCTGGCACCACACCATTTCGGCCTTCTTGAAACGCGACAGCTCGGCCACCAGCGCCTTCAGCGGCACCGGATAGAGCTGCTCGACGCGCATCAGGTAGATGTCGTCGATGCCGCGCTTCTCGCGCTCCTCGTAGAGATCGTAATAGACCTTGCCGGTGCAGAGCACGATGCGACGGATCTTCTCGTCGGGAACGAGCTTGACCGCTTCGCTCGGCAGCATCTGGGCGTCGTCGTAGAGGATGCGGTGGAAGGTCGTTCCCTTCGCGAGCTCCTCGAGACGCGACACAGCCCGCTTGTGACGCAGCAGCGACTTCGGCGTCATCACGATCAGCGGCTTGCGGATCTCGCGATGAAGCTGCCGGCGCAGCACGTGGAAGTAGTTCGCCGGCGTGGTCGGGTAGACCACCTGCATGTTGTCTTCGGCGCACATCTGCAGGAAACGCTCGAGCCGCGCCGAGGAATGCTCCGGTCCCTGGCCCTCATAGCCGTGCGGCAAGAGGCAGACGAGGCCGGACATGCGCAGCCATTTGCGCTCGCCCGAGGAGATGAACTGATCGAACACGACCTGCGCGCCGTTGGCGAAGTCGCCGAACTGGGCTTCCCACAGCGTCAGCGTGTTCGGCTCGGCGAGCGAGTAGCCGTACTCGAAGCCGAGCACCGCTTCTTCCGACAGCAGCGAGTTGATGACCTCGTAGTGACCCTGCTCGTGGCCGAGATGGTTGTACGGCGTGTAGCGGCTCTCGTCCTCCTGGTCGATCAGGACGGAGTGGCGCTGCGAGAAGGTGCCGCGCTCGGAATCCTGACCCGACAGGCGGACATGGTGATTCTCGTTGAGCAGGGTGCAGAACGCCAATGCCTCGCCGGTCGCCCAGTCGATGCCGGTGCCGGTGTCGATCGCCTTGGCGCGGTTGTCGAGGAAGCGCTGGATGGTGCGGTGGACGCGGAAACCGTCCGGCACCTTGGTGATCTTGCGGCCGATATCCTTCAGTTCGACGGTGTCGACGCCAGTGACGCCGCGCCGCGCATCTTCTTCCTGATCGGCGATCTTGAAGCCGGCCCATTTGCCGTCGAGCCAGTCGGCCTTGTTGGGCTTGTAGCCGGAGCCGGCTTCGAGCTCGGCATCGAGCCGCGCGCGCCAGTCCGCCTTGGCCTTCTCGACCTCGCCCTCGGTCAGCACGCCTTCGCTGATCAGGCGACGGGCGTAGAGCTCGAGCGTCGACGGATGGGCCGCGATCTTCTTGTACATCACCGGCTGGGTGAAAGCCGGCTCGTCGCCCTCGTTATGGCCATGCCTGCGGTAGCAGAACATGTCGATGACGACGGGCTTGTGGAATTTCTGCCGGAACTCGGTCGCGACCTTGGCCGCGAACACCACGGCCTCCGGATCGTCGCCGTTGACGTGGAAGATCGGCGCGTCGATCATCTTCGCAACATCCGACGGATACGGCGAAGAACGGGAATAACGCGGATAGGTGGTGAAGCCGATCTGGTTGTTGACGATGAAGTGCACGGAGCCGCCGGTGCGGTAGCCCTTCAGGTCCGACAGGCCGAAGCATTCCGCGACCACACCCTGGCCGGCAAACGCTGCGTCGCCGTGCATCAGGAGCGGCATCACCGAGATGCGCTGGTCCGGCGGATCGCCGTGCTGATCCTGCTTGGCGCGGACTTTTCCGAGCACGACGGGATCGACGATCTCGAGATGCGAGGGGTTGGCAGTCAGCGACAGATGGATGCGGTTGCCGTCGAACTCGCGATCCGAGGATGCGCCGAGGTGATATTTGACGTCGCCCGAGCCTTCGACCGCGTCAGGGTTGGCCGAGCCGCCCTTGAACTCGTGGAACAGCGCGCGATGCGGCTTGCCCATCACCTGGGTCAGCACGTTGAGGCGGCCGCGATGCGGCATGCCCAGCACGACCTCCTTCACGCCGAGATTGCCGCCGCGCTTGATGATCTGCTCGAGCGCGGGGATCAGCGATTCAGCACCGTCCAGGCCGAAGCGCTTGGTGCCGGTGAACTTGGTGTCGCAGAATTTCTCGAAACCTTCGGCTTCGACCAGCTTCATCAGGATGGCGCGACGGCCTTCGCGGGTGAAGGAGATTTCCTTGTCCGGCCCCTCGATCCGCTCCTGGATCCACGCCTTCTGCGCCGCGTTGGTGATGTGCATGAACTCGACGCCGAGCGTCTGGCAGTAGGTGCGCTCGCAGATCGCGGTGATTTCGCGCAAGTTGGCGTATTCGAGACCGAGCACATGGTCGAGGAAGATCTTGCGGTCGAAATCGGCTTCGCTGAAGCCGTAGGTCCGCGGATCGAGTTCTTCGCGATTGCGCTGGGCTTCGATGCCGAGCGGATCGAGCTTGGCGTGGAAATGACCACGCATGCGGTAGGACCGGATCAGCATCAAGGCGCGGACCGAGTCGCGCGTGGCCTGGAGCAGGTCGGCGGAGGAGAGGCCGCCGCCCTTGTCGCCGCCCCTGGCCTGCGCCTTGGCGGCGATCTTGGCACCGACCGTCTTCTCGACTTCCGCCCAATTGCCGTCCAGGGCGGAGGTCAGATCGTCCTGCGGGGTCAGCGGCCAGTTGGCGCGCTCCCAGGACGGGCCTTCGGCGTTCTTGCTGATGTCAGCCGGCTGGTCGTTGAGGCTCTTGAAGAAGTCCTGCCACTCGGCATCCACCGAGGACGGATCCTTCTCGTAGCGGGCATAGATTTCGTCGATGTAGGTGGCGTTGGTGCCCTGCAAAAAGGATGAGAGGGCAAAGGCTGCGTTCGCGTCTTGGCGAGACATACTTGAATTCCTGGCGATTTCGGTTCGCGCATAACAAACGGCGCTGGCGCTGGGCTCCCCGGCAGAGGACCAGCGCGACAGGCACCATTTACCCTATTTGCTGCGAAACTTCGCCCGGAAAAGTACGAAGGAGTGAATTAGCCCTTCAATTTTTCGGCAAGCGTGTGCCCAAGGCGGGCGGGAGACGGAGACACTGTAATTCCTGCCGATTTCATCGCGTCGGTCTTGGAACCCGCGTCGCCCTTGCCGCCCGAAATGATCGCGCCGGCATGGCCCATGCGGCGGCCGGGAGGGGCCGTGACACCGGCAATGAAACCGACCATCGGCTTCTTGCGGCCGCGCTTGGCTTCGTCCTTGAGGAACTGGGCGGCGTCTTCCTCGGCGGAACCGCCGATCTCGCCGATCATGATGATCGACTCGGTCTTGGGGTCGCCGAGCAGCATTTCCAGCACGTCGATGAACTCTGTTCCCTTGACCGGGTCGCCGCCGATGCCGACCGCGGTGGTCTGGCCGAGGCCTTCCTGGCTGGTCTGGAACACGGCTTCGTAGGTCAGGGTGCCGGAGCGGGAGACGATGCCCACACTGCCGGTCTTGAAGATGTTGGCCGGCATGATGCCGATCTTGCACTCGCCGGCGGTCATGACGCCCGGGCAGTTCGGCCCGATCAGGCGCGACTTGGAACCGGCCAGCGAACGCTTCACGCGCACCATGTCGATGACAGGAATGCCCTCGGTGATGCAGACGATCAGCGGGACCTCGGCGTCGATGGCTTCGCAGATCGCATCGGCCGCGCCCGGCGGCGGCACGTAGATCACGGACGCGTCGGCGCCGGTCTTCTCACGCGCCTCGCGCACGGTGTCAAACACCGGCAGGCCCAGATGCGTCGCGCCGCCTTTGCCGGGCGAAGTGCCTCCGACCATCTTGGTGCCGTAGGCAATCGCGGCCTCGGAGTGGAAGGTGCCGTTCTTGCCGGTAAAGCCCTGGCAGATGACCTTGGTGTTCTTGTCGATCAGGATGGACATGAGGTCTGCTTTCGCGAAACTAACGTGTGAGAGGTCAGTGGATGCGGCGGTAGACGCCGGTGAGGACGTCGGCCCAGCCTTCCGCGTCCGGCGAGAACTGGATCTTCAACGAATAGGAATCGTCGTCGATGATTTCGTAGACGTGGCGCGCATTGCCGCGGAGCGAGCCGCGCACCAGTGTCAGGGACTTCCCGATCCAGCCGCCGGAGGCGGGCGAGGGCGGCGTGTAGCCGAGCGAGTCGTACCAGAACAATTTGTAGGTCCGGTCCTCGCGGTCGAAGGTGAAGATACCGTGGGTGGCGAAGACCTGCTTGCCGTCGCGCATCTGAACCGAGTCCTGGATCAGGTAGAACCCGTTGAGATCCATATGCGCCACGACGTGCGAGGTGGCCGGCCCGCCTTCCGTCCAGCGCGACGGAAAGACCACCTCTTCGCCATTCCATTCGCCGGCGAACGCGGCAAGACGCGCGTGCTCCGGCAGCGGGGATGATGCGGCGAGATGGTCCTGGGCCATGGCCTTAGCCTCCCTTGACGGCCTTCACGATCTTCTGCGCGGCGTCGTCGAGATTGTCGGCCGGCACCACGTTCAAGCCGGATTCACGGATGATCTTCTTGCCCAGTTCGACATTGGTGCCTTCAAGGCGAACCACCAGCGGCACGCTGAGGCCGACTTCACGCACCGCGGCAGTGACGCCTTCGGCGATCACGTCGCACTTCATGATACCACCGAAGATGTTGACCAGGATGCCCTTCACGTTGGGATCGGCGGTGATGATCTTGAAGGCGGCCGCGACCTTTTCCTTGCTGGCGCTGCCGCCGACGTCGAGGAAGTTCGCCGGCGCCATGCCGTAGAGCTTGATGATGTCCATCGTCGCCATGGCGAGACCGGCGCCGTTGACCATGCAGCCGATGTTGCCGTCGAGCGTGACGTAGTTGAGATCGTACTTCGACGCCTCGATTTCCTTGGCGTCTTCCTCGGTCTCGTCGCGCAGCGCCAGCACCTCGGGGTGACGGAACAGCGCGTTGTCGTCGAACGACACTTTTGCGTCGAGCACGCGGAGCTGGCCCTGCTTGGTCACGACCAGCGGGTTGATCTCCAGCATCGACATGTCCTTGGCGACGAACGCCGCGTAGAGCTGCGCGGTGAGCCTCTCTGCCTGTTTGGCGAGATCGCCGGAAAGCTTCAGCGCGTTGGCGACGGTGCGGCCGTGATGGCCCATGATGCCGGTCGCGGGATCGATCGAGAAGGTCACGATCTTCTCGGGGCTGTTGTGCGCGACGTCCTCGATGTTGACGCCGCCCTCGGTCGATACCACGAACGAGACGCGAGAGGTCTCGCGGTCGACCAGGATCGAAAGATAGAATTCCTTGTCGATGTCGGAGCCGTCCTCGATGTAGAGGCGGTTGACCTGCTTGCCGGCGGCGCCGGTCTGGATCGTCACGAGCGTGGCGCCGAGCATCTGCTTGGCGAACTCGGAGACCTCCGCGGCCGACTTGGCGATGCGGACGCCGCCCTTGTCGCCGGCGGACGCCTCCTTGAACTTGCCCTTGCCGCGGCCGCCGGCGTGGATCTGGCTCTTGACCACCCAGACCGGGCCCGGGAGGGCCTTGGCCGCTGCGTCTGCGTCAGCCGCCTTCAGGACCGCAACGCCCTTGGAGATCGCCACGCCGAACTCATTCAGCAGCGCTTTGGCCTGATATTCATGGATATTCATATGGTCGCTCCCTGAACCCGCGGGCGGTGACCGCATGGGCCCACCTCAGTCTTGTGGCTGGCATACCATATACCACAGGAACTGCAAGTCGGATTCTTTGACATCGATCTCTGGACTTGCGGACCCGGAACCCGCCCGACGCGGCCCCCGGAAATGAAACCGCCGAAGACCGGGTTTCGGTCTTCGGCGGGGACGTTTTGACCTTAGCGGCCGAGAAGATCGGGTGCGATCTTCTTGCAGGCGTCAACCAGGCCCTGAACCGCGCCGACCGACTTGTCGAAGGCCTCGCGGTCCTTGCCGACGAGTTCGATCTCGACGACGCGCTCGACACCCTTGGAGCCGATCACGACGGGCACGCCGACATACATGTCCTTCACGCCGTATTCGCCGTTCAGGTAGGCGGCTGAGGCCAGCACGCGCTTCTTGTCGCGCAGATAGCTCTCGGCCATCGCGATCGCGGAGGCCGCGGGGGCGTAGAAGGCCGAGCCGGTCTTGAGCAGATTGACGATCTCGGCGCCGCCGTTGCGGGTGCGGTCGACGATCTCGTCGAGGCGCACCTGCGAGGTCCAGCCCATCTTGATGAGGTCGGGCAGCGGGATGCCGGCGACGGTGGAGTACTTCACCAGCGGCACCATGGTGTCGCCATGGCCGCCCAGCACGAAGGCGGTGACGTCTTCGACCGAGACGTTGAATTCGTCGGCCAGGAAGTAGCGGAAGCGCGACGAATCCAGCACGCCGGCCATGCCGACGACCTTCTTGTGCGGCAGGCCGGAGGCCTTCTGCAGCGCCCAGACCATCGCGTCGAGCGGGTTAGTGATGCAGATGACGAAAGCGTCGGGGGCATACTTCTTGATGCCGGCGCCGACCTGCTCCATGACCTTGAGGTTGATGGAGAGGAGGTCGTCGCGGCTCATGCCGGGCTTGCGCGGCACGCCGGCGGTGACGATGCAGACTTTTGCGTTGTCGAGCGCCTCGTAGGAGTTCGCGCCGGTGAAATGCGCGTCAAAGCCGTCGACCGGCGAGGACTGCGCGATGTCGAGCGCCTTGCCCTGCGGCACGCCCTCGGCGATGTCGAACATCACCACATCGCCCAGCTCTTTCAAGCCGATGAGATGAGCCAACGTTCCGCCGATCTGACCGGAGCCAATCAAAGCAATCTTGTCGCGCGCCATGTGAACCTGTCCTTTAGACACGTCAGGAGGAGAAAACTGAGACGGGTGGTTATCCCTTTAGCCTCCCCCGTTCAAGTCGCCGGTTGCCCATTTGTCGGGCTTGCCGCGTATTGGAGCGCATCCCTGTCATTCCAGAGCGCATCCAACCGGTTTGCACGAAACATGGCCCGATGACGGGCTCCGTCGCGGCCCCCGGAATGACAGCGCTGGCAAATAGGACTTAAGTCTCCACCAAGCCCTTGGTCGAGCCGCTGGCGGTGGAATCCTTGCGGCCGTGGGGCAGCGCCAGATAGGATTCCGAGCTCATTTCAATCAGGCGCGACGACGTTCGCTTGAACTCGTTGGCCTCGTTGCCCTCGTGGGCGAGGTACAGCGAGATCGGGTTGGCATCGGCGGAAGCCATCAGCTTCACGGCATTGTCATAGAGTGTGTCGATCAGCGTGATGAAGCGCTTGGCGGCGTTGCGCTGGGAGAGGTCCATCACTGGAATATGGTCGACCAGGATAGTGTGATAGTCGTGCGCCAGCCTGAGATAGTCGGATGCGCCGAGCGGCTTCTCGCAGAGATCGGCGAACGAAAACCGCGCCACGCCGGGGGCCGAGCACGGCACGTGCAGGATGCGCCCCTTGATCGAAATATCGCGCGGCTTGCATTTGGCGCTGCCGGACATCTTCGACCAAGCGCGGTCGAGCGCGGTGTCCGCCTCAGTGTCTGCCGGCGTCAGCCACATCGGCACGCCCTGAAGTTTTTCCAGCCGGAAGTCGGTGCGCGCGTCGAGCCGCAGCACGTCCATGTGGTCGGTAATCTGCTTGATGAACGGCAGGAACAGCGAACGGTTCAGGCCGCCCTTGTAGAGATCGTCAGGCGCGACGTTGGAGGTCGCGACCACCACGGTGCCGAGCTCCAGCAGCTTTGCGAACAGGCGGCCGAGGATCATCGCGTCGGCGATGTCGGTGACGTGGAATTCGTCGAAGCAGAGCAGCCAGCTCTCCTCGAAGATGGCGTTAGCGGTCAGCGTGATGACGTCGCCGTCGGCGATCTCGCCGCGCGCGATGCCCTGGCGATAGTCGTAGATGCGCTCGTGCACATCGGCCATGAACTCGTGGAAATGCGCGCGCCGCTTGTGCTCGACGGTACTGTGCTGAAAGAACAGGTCCATCAGCATGGTCTTGCCGCGGCCGACCTCGCCATGGACGTAGAGCCCGTGCGGCGCGTCGTCCTTGTCGCTGCTGAACAGGCGACTGAGCAGGCCCTGCTTGCGCGGCGGCTTGTAATCGGCGAGCCGCTGGTCGAGCGCCGTATAGGCTTCGGCGATTTCGGCCTGCGCAGCGTCGGGCTCGATCGCGCCGCACGCGATCTGGGCCTGATACGCCTCGCGGAATGGGGAACTGGGGGTCGAGAGCATGGCTCTTTACCGCCAGAGACCGGCGGAAATTGCAACTGTGTATTGGCGCAAGGGGCGCATGCGCTTACCCTGGTCCACGTGGGTGCGGGCGGATGATTGAAATATCAGAGAGTTTAGCGGCTACTTTGAGGTTCCTGACATGGCTCTTAGTATCGAGGACCCCGAGACCGAGCATCTCGCGTGGAGGCTGGCGCAACTCACCGGCGAGACCGTTGTGGTCGCGACGAAGCGAGCTATCGAGGAGCGGCTTAGCCGGATCGACAATCAGCACCGCAAGGCTGCTCTCTTGGACGATATGGCTGCGAGCCGCCGACGCTGGAGCGAGCTGCCTGTGGTAGCCGACCAGACGGCAGACGAAATTGTTGTCTATGACAAACACGGGTTGCCATTCTGACCGCGATAGACGCCACGCGCCATATGGCTCGCGAGCCAAGCTCACTCACACAACTCGTAAGCGTCCTCGACCACATAGGGACCGCCGCCGGTGGAGGCGCGCGAGGAGAACAGCACGAAGCGTTCGGCCGTGAACGCCTTGCTGGGAAAATAGCCGCGCAGCGAGAGATAGTCGGCGACATCTCGGTCGGTGGCGTCATGCAGACGGGCCAGCGTGACGTGCGGGATAAACTTGCGGCCTTCAGGGTCGAGGCCGATCCGCTGCATCATGCGCTCGAGCTCGGCCTGCAATTCCATCAGCGGCTTGCTTGGCACGATGGTTGCGACCACCGCACGCGGCTTGCGTCCGCCGAAACTCTGCAGTCCCTGCACCTTCACCTCGAACGGCTTGCGGTCGACGCGAAACAGCATCGAGGCGATTTCGTTGGCGGACATGCCGTCGATATTGCCGATGAAACGCAGGGTGACATGGTAATTTTCGGGGTCGATCCAGCGGGCGCCGGGAAGCCCGCCCCGCAAATTGGAAAGCGACTGGCCAATCTCGGCCGGAATTTCCAGACCGGTGAACAAACGCGGCATCGTTTCGCACTCCCGATGCTTGGGCATGATCCTCGGAAAGACCATATCCAAATTTTAGAGCCGGCGACGAATCACCGGTACCCCAATTCCTATCGCAGTTGTGTGACCCTGCGAAGCATCGCGCGCCTCACCCCGGTAAAACCCTGGGAATTACGGTCGGCGCTGCCTGCTTTTCAACGCCGTTGCTCAGCTATCGTGCCAAGGAATGCCTCAACCGTGGGCAAGATATTCTTGACGATGATGTCGACGCCGGGCGCGGTCGGATGAATGCCGTCGGCCTGGTTGAGTTTGGCGTCGGCCGCGACACCCTCAAGAAAAAACGGATAGAGCGGCACGTCGAATTTTCTCGCCAGATCCGGATAAATCGAATTGAAGCGTGCCGCATAATCCGAGCCGTAATTCGGCGCCGCCAGCATGCCGCACAGCATGACTGGAATCTTGCGCACCTTGAGGCGCTGGACGATCTCGGCCAGCGCGGCGCGCGTCAAATCGGGATTGATGCCGCGCAATGCGTCGTTGGCGCCGAGCTCGATGATGACACCATCGGTTCCATCAGGGACCGACCAGTCGAGCCGGTCACGGCCGCCGGACGAGGTGTCCCCGGACACCCCCGCGTTGGTCATGTCGATGTCTATGCCTTTGGCCTGCAAGGCTTTTTGAAGCTTTGTGGGGAATGCTTCCTGGGCCGGGAGGCCAAGACCGGCGCTTAAGGAATCGCCGAGAACGACAAGCTTGACCGATTTTGTCGATTCCGCCCAAGCCGGATTTGCGACCGTCATCAAAGCGAACATCAACACGGCTATGTGCATGAACAAACCGTAACGCCTCTCGACCGCGCGTACGGAGTTGCCATATGACCGGACCATGGACACTCGCATCTCTTCCTCTTCGCTCGCCGCCAGCTCGGCGGACACCATCGCCATCTCCAACGTCAATCTGTCATTGGGTACGGGCGCGGCACGCGTTCACATTCTCAAGGATATCAGCTTGCGCGTCGGCCGTAGCGAGACGATCGGCCTGATCGGCCCGTCAGGCTCGGGCAAATCCACGCTGCTGATGGTGATGGCTGGGCTGGAGCGTCCTGATAGCGGAGAGGTGGTGGTCAGCGGCACGCCTTTCAATGCCCTCGACGAGGACGCGCTGGCCCGCTTCCGCGGCCGCCAGGTCGGCATCGTCTTCCAGTCCTTCCATTTGATCCCGACGATGACGGCGCTGGAGAACGTCGCCGTGCCGCTCGAACTCGCCGGCAATCCCGACGCCGCGAAGCGCGCGGCGCAGGAGCTGCATTCGGTCGGGCTCGGCGACCGTCTGCATCATTATCCGACGCAACTCTCCGGCGGCGAGCAGCAGCGCGTCGCGCTGGCGCGCGCGCTGGCGCCCGATCCCGCGATCCTCGTTGCCGACGAGCCGACCGGCAATCTCGACGAAGCCACCGGCAAGCAGATCGTCGATCTCCTGTTCAGTAAGCATGCCGAGCGCGGCATGACCCTGGTGCTGGTCACGCACGATTCCTCGCTCGCGCATCGCTGCGATCGCGTCATCCGCCTGCGTTCGGGGCGCATCGACACGCAGTCTGCGCCCGCATGAGCGCAGCAGTCGAACCGTTCGCGAAGCCCAACGGCGTCGCGCTGTCGCTGCGCTACGCGCTGCGCGAATTGCGCGGCGGCTTGCGCGGCTTTTACGTATTCATTTCCTGCATCGCGCTCGGCGTGATGGCCATCGCCGGCGTCGGCTCGGTCTCGGCGAGCCTGAGCGACGGCCTCGCTCGCGAGGGCCGCACGCTGCTCGGCGGCGACGTGTCGTTCGTCTTGTTTCAGCGCGAAGCGAAGCCGGAGGAAGTCGCCTTCCTGCGTTCGCGCGGTACCGTCTCGAGCGCCGCCACACTGCGCGGCATGGCGCGGTCGGCGGAGGGCCAGCTCGCACTGGTCGAGATGAAGGCGGTCGACGATACCTATCCGATGCTCGGACAGCTGACGCTGGCGCCGCCGCTGCCGATGTCCGACCTGCTCGCGGAGCGCGACGGCGCGTTCGGCGCCGCCGCCGATCCGACGCTGCTGGCGCGGCTCTCGCTCAAGACCGGTGATCGCGTCACCGTCGGCTCAGCAACGTTCCAGATCCGCAGCACGGTCGAGGCCGAGCCTGACAAACTCGCCGGCGGCATCGGCTTCGGCCCGCGCTTCCTGATCAGCGAGGCAGGCCTGCGCGCGACAGGCCTGATCCAGCCCGGCAGCCTGGTGCGCTGGGTCTATCGGGTGAAGCTGCCGGAGATCGCCAACAGCGAGCGCGACACCGAAACCTTCATCGCGGATGCGCGCAACGCCGCGCCGCAGGCCGGCTGGGAGGTCCGCAGCCGTTCCAATGCCTCGCCGCAGCTCGAACGCAATATCAGCCGCTTCACGCAGTTTTTGACGCTGGTCGGCCTCGCTGCGCTGCTGGTCGGCGGTGTCGGCGTCGCCAATGCCGTCAAGAGCCATATCGACCACAAGCTCGAGGTGATCGCGGCCTTGAAGGCCGTCGGCGCCACCGGGCGCGACGTGTTCGGCATCTATCTCGCGCAGGTTCTCCTGCTCGCAGCGATCGGTTCGTTGATCGGCCTTGCACTCGGCGCCGCCATGCCCTTTGCGATCGTCGGCCTGTTCGGCAAGCTGCTGCCGCTGCCGGTGGTCCCGGCGGTGCATGCCGACGAGCTCGCGCTGTCGTTCGTCTACGGGCTGCTCACTGCGCTTGCCTTCGGCCTGTGGCCACTCGGGCGCGTGCACGACGTGCCGGTGGCCGCGCTGTTCCGCGACACCATCAGCAACGAATGGCACCGGCCACGCTGGAGCTACCTCGTTTTCATGGCCGTCGTGGTCGCGCTGCTCATCGCGGTCGTGATTGGCCTGTCGTTCGACAAGCGCATCGCCGCGGTGTTCGTGGCCTCCTCCGTCGTCGTGTTCGCGCTGCTGCGCGGCATTGCCGTGCTGCTGATGGCGATCGCGCGGCGGCTGCCGCGCACGCGGTTGCCGATGCTGCGCCTCGCGATCGCCAACATCCACCGGCCGGGCGCGCTGACGCCCTCGGTCGTGCTGTCGTTGGGCCTCGGGCTCGCGGTGCTCGTCACCATCACCCAGATCGACGGCAATCTGCGCCGGCAGTTCCTGGCGGCATTGCCCGAGCACGCACCATCGTTCTTCTTCATCGACATCCCGAGCACGCAGGCCGAGCAGTTCGACGGTTATCTGCGCCAGATCGCCCCTGGCGCGAAGGTCGAGGACGTGCCGATGCTGCGCGGGCGCATCGTCGGAGCCCGCGGCGTCCGCGCCGAGGAGCTCAAGCCCGCCACCGATTCCGAGTGGGTGCTGCAGAGCGACCGTGGCCTGACCTATACCGCCGATCTGCCGAAAGGCTCCAAGGTGGTCGAGGGCGAGTGGTGGAGCGCCGATTATACCGGCCCACCGCTGGTTTCGATGGAGAAGAAGATCGCGGACGGGCTCGGCCTCAAGCTCGGTGACGAGGTCGTGGTCAATATCCTCGGCCGCGACATCCCCGCGAAGATCAGCAATCTGCGCAGCATCGACTGGCAGGGCCTCGGTATCAATTTCGTCCTGGTGTTCTCGCCGAACGCATTCAAGGGCGCGCCGCATACCCACATCGCGACGCTGACGGAAGCCGGCGGCGACGCGGCTGGCGACGGCAAGATCATCAAGGAGGTCGCCGACGCCTATCCGATGGTGACGAGCGTGCGTGTGCGCGAGGTGATGGAGACGGTCGGCTCGGTCGTGACCAATCTGGCACTGGCGATCCGCGGCGCCAGCGCCGTGACCCTGATTTCGGCGATCCTGGTGCTGGGCGGCGCGCTCGCCGCCGGCCATCGCCACCGGGTCTACGATGCGGTGATCCTCAAGACCCTGGGCGCGACCCGGCTGCGGCTGCTCGGCGCCTATGCGCTCGAATACCTCCTGATCGGCCTCGCCACTGCGGTTTTCGGCGTTTTCGCCGGCAGCGTCGCGGCCTGGATGATCGTGACCCGGCTGATGACGCTCACCTTCGTCTGGCAGGCCGGCAGCGCGGCCGGCGTGGTCGCGGCCGCCCTGGTCGTCACGGTCGGCCTCGGGCTCGCCGGCACGCTCCTGGCGTTGAACAAAAAGCCCGCCACGGTGTTGCGGAATTTGTGACAAATGGTAGCGGGCGGCTGCGCGGGGGCGGAATCGCACGATTCCGGCGATTAACCACGTTTGCTCGCCAGGATTGCGGACGAGGGCGACATTCAGCCGCGCGTGGACGGTTGCAGCGAATGTGCTAGTTTCCCACATATCGAATGGGTTCGGAGCCCCGATTGTTAGCCAAAATTTAGTCGGCAGACATCGGTATCCGAGATAGAATTTGACGAACCGGTGGCATGGAGCCCTCATGCCGGACCGGGCTAACCAACGGGAATTCGACCATGTCGGACCTAGACCGTAACTACGCTTCTCCTTTCGGCAGGGCCGCCGGGCGTGTTGACGCCGCGACGGTCGATGCCGGCCTGCGCGCCTACATGCTGCGCATCTACAACTACATGAGCATCGGCCTGGCCATCACCGGCCTTGCCGCACTCGGCGTCTACATGGCCGCCGTGACGGATGTTCCGACCCCGGAAGCCGTCCGCGTCGGCAAGCTGTTCCTGACGCCGTTCGGCTACGCGATGTTCGTCAGCCCCTTGAAGTGGCTGTTCATGCTCGCGCCGCTCGCCATGGTGTTCGTGATCTCGGCGGGCATCAACCGTCTCGCGCCCTCGACCGCCCAGATCCTGTTCTGGGTGTTCGCGGCGCTGATGGGCGTCTCGCTGTCCTCGATCTTCCTGGTGTTCACCCACACCTCGATCGTGCGGGTGTTCTTCATCACCGCGGCGACCTTCGGCGCGCTCAGCCTCTACGGCTACACCACCAAGCGTGACATGAGCGGAATGGGTTCGTTCCTGTTCATGGGCCTGATCGGCATCGTCATCGCGAGCCTGGTCAACCTGTTCCTGGCGAGCTCGTTGCTCCAGTTCGTCGTGTCGGTGGTTGGCGTGCTGGTGTTCGCGGGCCTCACCGCCTGGGATACCCAGCGGCTGAAGAACGACTACATCTACGGCTACGCCTCGGCCGGCGGTGAAGTCGCGGAGCGTGCGGCCATCACCGGCGCGCTGTCGCTGTACCTGAACTTCATCAACCTGTTCACGCTGCTCCTGCAGCTCCTCGGCCAGCGCGACTAAGCGCAAGCCCAGAGCGAACAACACGAGCCCCGGCCGAAAGGCCGGGGTTTTTGTTTGGGGCCGGACGTCGCAGCACCCGCCGCTGTCATCGCCCCGCCTTGTCCGCAATTGCGCACTGGGGCGGGCGATCCTGTACGCCGCAGCGGCTCCGTTCTAGCCGCGCTGTCTCGGAGTACTGGACGCCCGCCTATGCGGGGCATGACAGCGGAGAAGATGGGGCCTGCTGCGCTCGCGAAGACGGCGCCGAGAAGCCGTTGCCTCTTCCAGCCGTCCCGGGAACGCTCTAATCTCGCCCCATGTCCGCACCTGAAATCAGGCCCACCCTCGAGGCCGACCTTCCCGCCATCACCGCCATCTACCAGCAGGCCGTCCGCGAGGGCACCGCGACCTTCGAGCTGGACCCGCCCGACCTCGCCGAGATGACGCGCCGCTATCGTACGCTGATCGACGGCGGCTATCCCTATTTCGTCGCCATCCTCGACGGCCGCATTGCCGGCTATGCCTATGCGGGGGCCTACCGGCCGCGGCCGGCCTACCGCTTCACGGTCGAGAACTCGATCTATCTCGATCCAGGCTTTCACCGTCGCGGCGTCGGACTTCTGTTGCTGGAGCGTCTGGTCGCCGAATGCGAGGCGCGAGGCTTCCGCCAGATGATCGCGGTGATCGGCGATTCCGCCAATGCCGGCTCGATCGGCGTGCACACCAAGGGCGGCTTCAAGATGATCGGCACGCACCCCAGCGTCGGGCTGAAATTCGGCCGCTGGCTGGATACGGTGATGATGCAGCGCGACCTCGGCGAGGGCGCGGGTACAGTGCCGGGAAACTAGGCTCGCTCTCGCAGGATGGGTGGGCAGCTACACCACAGCCAGCTTGCGATCGATCACCAGCAGCACGCGTTCGAGCTCGTGGCCGCGGCGCAGGATCAGACCCGTCGCAGAGATCACGCTGTACATGCCCTGCTTGCGCGCGAGGCGCGGATCTTTTTCGATGCGATAGATCGGCACTTCCGAGGCGCGGCGAAACACCGAGAACACGGCGCGGTCTTTCAGGAAGTCGATGGCATAGTCACGCCACTCGCCGTCGGCGACCATACGGCCGTAGAGATTGAGAATACGATGCAACTCGAGCCGATTGAACGTCACCCGGCCCAGTTGCGCATTCGCAGCGGCTGGGCGCGCCGCCGCGCGCTGTTCGCTCGGATCGGCATCCTCCGACAGACTCATAGAAAGCCTCCTGTCGCCACAGCATGACCACGTCCGCGAAGACCGTCCCCGGAACCGCGGATCATGACAGCTGCATGATTGCCCCAACTGTTCCCCACCGCAAGGGGGCCTTGAGAGGACGCATAAAATCCGGTGCGAATTCCGGGCACACGCAGGGTGGAACTCTGTCGCGCAAACCGTCACGGGATCGTTAGCAAGAATCATAGTGTCGCCGCTTTTCCGCCAAGCGACTGCCGCCCTGCCCTGCCAAAAAGCAGGTGTGCGTTGACCCGGTCCTTTCGGTTCCGGATTCCTCAGCCCCCAGCCCCCCGGGGTCGTCAGGATCGGGTCTGTTCGCACGACAAGGAGGGCCAACGCAAGTTGGTCCTTTTTTGTTTGTGCCGGGATGTTTCTGCCTCGACGGATATCTCACCACAAACTCTCTCCCCTCATCCTGAGGAGCCGCGAAGCGGCGTCTCGAAGGATCGAGGCCGGGCTGCATCAGCGGGCCTGCATGGTTCTCGCGGCGATGCGCAGCATCGTCCGCCACGCGCGCAAGGGCGCGCTCCTCACCATGAAGATTGAGAGCGCAGTACGCCGCTTAGGCAGTACGACTCTTAGAGAGAGAATCGAAATCAGTGCAGCGACGTATACGCCGCGCCCAGCATCGGCCCCGGCTTTTCGCGGCTGCCGTCCTGGACATAGACCACAGCGCCGTCGACGCCGTCGCGCGTGAGGTTCTCGATCGGCACCGTCCAGCTTTCCGAACGGCCGGTCCAGTCGCCGACCTTGAGCAGGTTGCGAACCACGTTGTGATAGATGACCTGCTGTCCGCGATTTTCGCCGCGGCTGATCGCGATCGGCACCGATTTCGCAATCGAGCAGATCCAGACCTCGCCACGCGAGACCGCCGGCTCCTTGCTCGCGGCCACCGAGACATTGATCTGCTTGCCCGCGAGCGACATCGTCACCGGCACGCTCATCACGCCTGTGCCCTTGTCGGTCTTGCCGATCGCGCTTTCGATGCCGGTGCGGTCGCTGCCGACGACATGCGTGGAGCCGTTGACCACGACCTGGGGCGTATAGACTTCGCGGTCGCCGCGCATGCGCGAGTAGGCCCGCTGCCGTGCAGAAAAACGCGAATCCGCCAGTGTGTCCTTCCAGCCAAGATAATCCCAATAGTCGATCGGCATGCTCAGCGCGATGATCGAGGGATCGCTGGAGAGGTCGCCGATGATCTTGTCGGCCGGCGGGCAGGAGGAGCAGCCCTGCGAGGTAAACAATTCGACAACGGCGCGGGGCTCAGCCTCGGCAGGACGAATGACGGCGACGATCGCGCAGATCCCGAGTGCGCCCGACCAGAGGGCACCGGACCAACGCGAAACCAGATGAGAAGCCGTCATTGTTGTCATGTCGAGCGCCGCACACCATTACTCGTGAGAGGGGAAATCTTACCGCCGGATGGTCACCGTAGTCTTACGAGCCTCGCACATTCGACCGCTTGGCGAAGTTCTCTGCCGGACGGGCCCATCTGAAGCCTGCCGCAAAGGCACGAAGGCGGCCTTGTGATAGGCCGCCTTCGTGTAACCTACTACTCACTTCGCAGTGAGCCACCGTTCACAAATCCGCGCTTACGCCGCCAGCTTGCGCAGCACGTAGTGCAGGATGCCGCCGTTGCGGTAGTATTCGAGCTCATCCAGTGTATCGATGCGGCAAAGCAGCGAAATGCGCTGCAACGAGCCGTCGCCGGAGACGATCTCCGCGGTCAGCTTCTGGCGCGGCTTCAAATCGCCGACGAGACCACGCAACGTGACCTTCTCGTCGCCCTTCAGACCGAGCGACGACCAGGAGGTGCCGTCCTCGAAGGTCAGCGGCAGCACGCCCATGCCGACCAGATTGGAGCGGTGGATGCGCTCGAAGCTCTGGCAGATCACGGCGCGCACGCCGAGCAGACGGGTGCCCTTCGCGGCCCAGTCGCGCGAGGAGCCGTTGCCGTATTCCGCGCCCGCGAACACCACCAGCGGGACCTGCTCCTGCTGGTACTTCATCGCGGCGTCGTAGATCGACATCTGCTCGCCGTCGGGCCAGTGCTTGGTCAGGCCGCCTTCGGGGATATTTCCGTCCGCACCTTTGAGCATGAAGTTCTTGATGCGGATATTGGCGAAGGTGCCGCGCATCATGACTTCATGGTTGCCGCGCCGCGTGCCGTACTGGTTGAAGTCGGCCGGACGCACCTGGTGCTCGCTGAGGTATTTGCCCGCGGGCGAGGTGAGCTTGATTGAACCGGCCGGCGAGATGTGGTCGGTGGTGATCTTGTCGCCGAACATGGCGAGGATGCGCGCCTCGACGATGTCGGTGACCGGTTCCGGCTCCTTCTTCATGCCGTCGAAATAGGGCGGGTTCTGCACATAGGTCGAGCTCATGTTCCAGCGATAGGTCTCGCTCTCGACCGTCTTGATCTTGCGCCAGTTGGTGTCGCCCTTGAACACGTCGGCATACTTCTTCTTGAAGATCGCCGCGGTCACGAACTTCTTCATGAAGGCGTTGATCTCCTTCGTCGTCGGCCAGATGTCCTTCAGGTAGACCGGCTTGCCGTCCTTGCCTTCGCCGAGCGGCTCGACGGCCAGGTTCTTGGTGACGCTGCCCGCGAGCGCGTGGGCGACGACGAGCGGCGGCGAGGCCAGATAGTTCGCCTGCACGTCCGGCGAGACGCGGCCTTCGAAGTTGCGGTTACCGGAGAGCACGGCAGCCGCGACGATGCCGTTGTCGTTGATCGACTTCGAGATCTCCTCGGGCAGCGGGCCGGAATTGCCGATGCAGGTGGTGCAGCCGAAGCCAATCAGGTTGAAGCCGACCTTGTCGAGATCGGCCTGGAGACCGGAATCGGCGAGATAGGCCGCCACCACCTGGCTGCCCGGGGCGAGCGAGGTCTTCACCCACGGCTTCGCCTTGAGGCCCTTCGCGGCGGCATTACGCGCCAGCAGACCGGCGCCGATCAGCACGCTCGGATTCGAGGTGTTGGTGCAGGAGGTGATCGCCGCGATCACGACGTCGCCATGGCCGAGGTCGAAGTTCCTGCCGTCGACGGCAAAGCGCTTCGTCGGCTCGTCGGTCTTCTTGTATTCGCTGGCGAGGGCGACCGAAAAGCCTTCGGCGACCGACGGCAGCGCAATGCGGCCTTCGGGACGCTTCGGACCGGCCATCGAAGGCACGACGTCGCCGAGGTCGAGCGTCAGCGTCTCCGTGAACACCGGATCGGCCGACTTGGCGGTGCGGAACAGCCCTTGCGCCTTGGCATAGGCCTGCACCAGCGCGACGCGCGCCGGGGCGCGGCCGGAGGTCTTGAGATAATCGAGCGCGGCGGCGTCGACCGGGAAGAAGCCGCAGGTCGCGCCGTATTCGGGCGCCATGTTGGCGATGGTCGCCTTGTCGGCGACGGAGAGATGGTCGAGGCCGGGGCCGAAGAACTCGACGAACTTGCCGACGACGCCGAGCTTGCGCAGCATCTGCGTCACTGTCAGCACGAGGTCGGTCGCGGTGACGCCTTCCCTCATCGCGCCCTTCAGCTTGAAGCCGACGACGGTCGGCAGCAGCATCGACAGCGGCTGACCGAGCATGCAGGCTTCCGCCTCGATGCCACCGACGCCCCAGCCGAGCACGGCGAGACCGTTGACCATGGTGGTGTGGGAGTCCGTGCCGACCAGCGAGTCGGGATAGGCGACCTCGAAGGTGCCGGTCTTCTTGCCGACCGTCATCTTCTCCTTCTTGGTCCAGACCGTCTGCGAGAGATATTCGAGATTGACCTGGTGGCAGATGCCGGTGCCGGGCGGCACGACGGAGAAGTTCGTGAACGCCTTCTGGCCCCACTTCAGGAACTCGTAGCGCTCCTGGTTCTGCTTGTATTCCTCGGTGACGTTCTTGCCGAAAGCCTTGTTGTCACCGAAGAAGTTCACGATCACGGAGTGGTCGATAACGAGATCGACCGGCACCAGCGGATTGATCTTCTCGGCATCGCCGCCGAGCTTCTGCATCGCGTTGCGCATGGCAGCGAGGTCGACCACCGCCGGCACGCCGGTAAAATCCTGCATCAGCACGCGAGCCGGGCGGAACGCGATCTCATGCTCCAGCGACTTCTTGCGCAGCCATTTCGACACCGCGACGATGTCTTCCTTCTTGACCGAGCGACCGTCCTCGTTGCGGAGCAGGTTCTCGAGCAAAACCTTCATCGAATAGGGAAGTTTGGAAATTCCCTTCAGACCATTCTTCTCGGCCGTGGGCAGGCTGTAATAGACATAGGTCTTGGCGCCGACCTTGAGGGTCTTTTTGCATTTGAAGCTGTCGAGCGAGGTCATGAAAGGAAATCCCAATTGTTAGTTATACCCGGCAAGGGGTATTTTAACACCGTCAGCGATTCCGGCTAGGTCGCTTGCAGGGGCAGGTTAAGTTGCTGCATCAAGTAGTTCCGGGCTTATAGAAGCTTTCTAACGGCGCCGCCACAGCCACAATGGTGCCGCAGCAATTCGCGAGCCAAAAATTCCCATGCGCTACCCCAAGATTTCCTGAGGCCTGGCTTGAGCGGATTGATACGAGGCACGATGCAGCTTTCCGGACGCGGGGTGATTTGCGTGCGGGGCGGACGCGACGTGTTTTCCGGGCTCGATTTCGAGGCCGGCGCCGGCGAAGCCGTGGCGGTCGTGGGCCGCAACGGATCGGGCAAGACGTCGCTGCTGCGGCTGATCGCGGGCCTGCTCGTTCCGGCGGGCGGCACGATCGCGCTGGACGGAGGCGATGCCGAGCTGACCTTGCCGGAGCAGTGCCACTATCTCGGTCATCGCGACGCCCTGAAGCCGGCCCTGAGCGCGGCGGAGAATCTGGCATTCTGGGCCGATTTTCTCGGCGGCGAGCGTTTTGACCCCGTCGAAAGCCTCGCCATCGTCGGCCTCGACCACGCCGCCCATCTGCCGGCCGCCTTCCTGTCCGCCGGCCAGCGCCGCCGGCTCTCGCTGGCCCGCCTGCTGACGGTCCGCCGTCCGGTCTGGCTGCTCGACGAGCCGACCACGGCGCTGGATGTCGCCGGCCAGGACATGTTTTCCGGATTGATGCGCGAGCACCTCAGCTGCGGCGGCCTGATCATCGCCGCCACTCACGCCCCGCTCGGCATCGATTCGCGGGAGCTTCGGATCGGGAGTGTGGCATGAGACGGCCCGACCCTCAGATTTCCACGCGGTCGGGTCTAGCCTCGTCCTTCCGCCGCTGCCTTGCGAGAGCCACCCCATGACCGCCCTGTCCGCCCTCATTCGCCGGGACATCCGGATCGCGCTTCGCGTCGGCGGCGGGGCGCTGATTGGCGTGCTGTTCTTCCTGACCGTGGTGGTGCTGATGCCGTTTGCGGTGGGGCCGGATCTGGCGCTGCTGTCGCGGCTGGGGCCGGCGATCCTGTGGCTGGGCGCGCTGCTGGCGAGCCTGCTGACGCTCGACCGGCTGTTCATGGCCGACCACGAGGACGGCTCGCTCGACCTGATCACCATGAGCCGGACACCGCTGGAACTCGCCTGCGCGTCGAAAGCGCTGGCGCATTGGCTCGCCGCCGGCCTGCCGCTGATCGTCGCAACCCCCGTGCTCGGCCTGCTGCTCAACCTCGACATGGTCGCAACCGGCGCTGTGGCGCTGACGCTGCTTGCCGGCACCCCGGCGCTAACGTTCACCGGCATGATCGGCGCGGCGCTGGCGGTGACGCTGCACCGCGGCGGCTTGCTGATGGCCGTCCTGGTGCTGCCGCTGTCGATTCCGGTCCTGATTTTCGGGGTCGCGGCCTCGCAGGCCGTGATCGTCGGACCCATGACGTTCGGCGCGCCGTTCTCGATCCTGTGCGCGCTGTCGCTGGTCAGCCTCGTGGTTGGCCCTTTCGCGGCCGCGGCGAGCCTGAAGCATGGACTGGACTGACCTTGACCCCGATCAACTTTCGCTCCGGACTTTCGTGCTGATTGCCTGAGCGCTTACCTGTGACTATCAGAATACCATGACCCTGATCGACCTCGCCAACCCCACACGGTTCCTCGCGCTGACGGCGCGGGTGTTGCCATGGCTTGCGGCCGCGACTGCCATCCTGCTCACGATCGGGCTCTATCAATCGGCCTACGCGCCGGACGACTACCAGCAGGGCGCGACGGTGAAGATCATGTTCATCCACGTGCCCAATGCGTGGCTGTCGATGTTCGTATGGGGCGTGATGAGCCTGGCCTCGCTCGGCACGCTGGTGTGGCGGCATCCGCTCGCCGACGTCGCCGCCAAAGCCGCCGCTCCGATCGGCGCCGCCTTCACCTTTCTTGCGCTGCTGACGGGATCGCTATGGGGCCGGCCGATGTGGGGCACCTATTGGGAATGGGACGCGCGGCTGACCTCGGTGCTGATCCTGTTCCTGATGTATCTCGGCCTGATGGCGCTGTGGCGCGCGGTCGACGATCCCTCCCGCGCGGCGCGCGCTGCGGCCGTGCTGACCCTGGTCGGTGCGATCAACCTGCCCATCATCAAGTTCTCGGTCGATTGGTGGAATACGCTGCACCAGCCGGCATCGGTGATGCGGATGGGCGGCTCGTCGCTCGACAAATCCTTCTTGATCCCGTTGCTGGTGATGGCGATCGCGTTCACGCTTCTGTTCGTCACGCTGCATCTGGCAGCGATGCGCAACGAGATTTTGCGCCGCCGTGTCCGCTCGCTGCAAATGATGCAGGCGAGCCGTGTGGCGTTTTCGAGCGACGTGGGCACCGGTTCGCGTAAAGAAAACGCGTCAAACGAAATTGGGGCTGCATGATGATGTCGCTTGGTCCCTACGCGCCCTTCATCGTGACGTCCTACGCCGCCGCCGCCCTCGTGGTCGTGATCCTGATCGGCTGGATCGTGCTCGACTACCGTAGCCAGACCCAGCGCTTGCGCGATTTCGACCGCAGCGGCATCACCCGCCGTTCGGGGCGCAGCGGGAGTGATCAGCGATGACGAGCGATCAACCGACGTCCGCTCCGCCGCAGCGCCGCACCTTCCTGATGGTGCTGCCGCTGGTCGCCTTCATCGGCTTGGCACTGTTATTCTGGTTCCGGCTCGGCAGCGGCGATCCCTCGCGGATTCCTTCCGCGCTGATCGGTCGTCCCGCGCCGCAAACCACGCTGCCGCCGCTCGATGGATTGCAGGCTAATAACGCGCAGATCCCCGGCCTCGATCCCGCCGCCTTCAAGGGCAAGGTCAGCCTCGTCAATGTCTGGGCGTCCTGGTGCGTGCCGTGCCACGACGAGGCGCCGCTCCTGACCGAATTGGCAAAAGACAAACGCTTCCAGCTCGTCGGCATCAACTACAAGGACGCCGCCGACAACGCGCGGCGCTTCCTAGGGCGCTACGGCAACCCGTTCGGCCACGTCGGCGTGGACGCCAACGGCCGCGCCTCGATCGAATGGGGCGTCTATGGCGTGCCGGAGACGTTTGTGGTCGGACGCGAAGGCACCATCGTCTACAAGATGGTGGGACCGATCACGCCGGACAATCTGCGGACGGTGTTGTTGCCGCAGATGGAGAAGGCGTTGAAATAGTCACCGTCATTGCGAGGAGCTCTTGCGACGAAGCAATCCAGACTGTCCCCGCGGAGGGATTCTGGATTGCTTCGCTTCGCTCGCAATGACGAGTTGAGAGAGCTCAACCCTTCCGCACATCCCCCGCCTCGGCCTCGCTTGCCTCCAGCGACGCCGGCTCGAGATGATAACGCTTGGTCAGCGGCATCTGGGCGATGGCGAAGACCATGGTCAGCGGGGTGACGCCGAACACCTTGAAGTTCACCCAGAAGTCCGTGCTCTGGGTGCGCCAGACGATCTCGTTCAGCACCGCCATGCCGGCGAAGAACAGCGCCCAGCGCAGTGTGAGGATGCGCCAGCCCCGCGGCGTCAGGTTGAACATCTGGTCGAACATGATGGCGATGAAGGAGCGGCCGAACAACAGGCCACCGCCGAGGATCGCGGCGAACAGGGCGTAGATGATGGTCGGCTTGAGCTTGATGAAAGTCTCGTCGTGCAGCACCAGGGTCAGCGTGCCGAACACCAGCACGATGACGCCTGTCACGATCGCCATGATCGGGATGTGCCGCGTCACCACATAGGAGGCGATCATTGCAATGACGATCGCGACCATGAAAGCGCCGGTCGCGGCGAACAGATTGAACTTCGCATTCATGAAGAAGAACACGAGCAGCGGGCCGAGCTCGGTCGCAAGCTTGAACAGCGGATGCGGCTGGGTCTTGTCCATTCCTTGACCTTTGTTGCTGTCATCCCCCGCGGAGGCGGGGGATCCAGTATTCCGAGACGCTTGTGATCCACAACTAACGGCGCGGCGTACTGGATGCCCCGCCTGCGCGGGGCATGACGATAGAAACCTACGATTCGATTCCGGCAATCGCGCGGGCGAAATCGCGCGCGGTGAACGGCGCGAGATCGTCGACGCCTTCGCCGACGCCGATGAAGTGCACCGGCAGTTTGAATTTTTCCGCGAGCGCCACCAGAATGCCGCCGCGGGCGGTGCCGTCGAGCTTCGTCATCACGAGGCCGGTGACCCCGGCCGTGCGATGGAAGGCCTCAACCTGCGATAGCGCGTTCTGGCCGACGGTGGCATCCAGCACAAGCAGCACCGCATGGGGCGCAGTTGCGTCCACCTTGCGGATGACCCGCACGACCTTTTCGAGCTCGTTCATCAGCTCGGCCTTATTCTGAAGCCGACCGGCGGTGTCGATCAGGAGCACGTCGACGGCCTGCTCCTTCGCCGCCGTCAGCGCGTTGAAAGCTAGGCTCGCTGAATCCGAGCCCTGCGCGCCCGATATGACGGGCGTCTTTGTGCGTTCGCCCCAAACCTTGAGCTGCTCGATCGCTGCGGCGCGAAACGTGTCGCCGGCGGCCAGCATCACCTTGCGGCCTTCGGACGCGAATTTTTGCGAGAGTTTTCCGATGGTGGTGGTCTTGCCGGAGCCGTTGACGCCGACCACGAGGATGACGAAGGGCTTCTTGCCGGCGTCGATCTCGAGCGGCTTCGCCACCGGCGCCAGCACTTTCTCGACCTCGGTCGCGACGACGTCCTTGACCTCGTCCGCCGAGATCGCCTTGTCGTAGCGCCCGGTGCCGACGGCGTCCGCAATCCGCACCGCGACAGAGGTGCCGAGGTCGGCGCGCAGCAGCACGTCCTCGATGTCGTCGAGCATGGCGCGGTCGAGCTTGCGCTTGGTGACGAGGTCGGCGACCGCGGTCCCGAGCGAGGACGAGGTGCGCTTCAGCCCGTCGGACAGGCGGCGCCACCAGCTCAGCTTGGGGGTCTCGGGGGTGGTATCGTTCATGGTGGCGGTGTGTTAGCCGTTCCGGCTCCCAAACGAAAGTCTTGACCGAAAGTCCTGCAATTGCTCGATGTTCCCGAATTGACCGCTGATGAAATCCTGGCGCGCGTGCTCCATCGCGACGGATTGATGCTGGTCATCGACAAGCCGGCCGGCCTGCCGGTGCATCGCGGCCCCAAGGGTGGCGCCAATCTGGAAACTTCCTTCGACGCGCTCCGTTTCGGCCTGCCGCGGCCGCCGGTGCTGGCCCACCGGTTGGACAAGGACACCTCCGGTTGCCTCATCCTCGGCCGTCATCGCAAGGCGACCGCCTCGCTCGGCCTGCTGTTCAAGCATGGCAAGATCGGCAAGACCTACTGGACCATCGTCGAGGGCGGCCCCGCCCAGGACGAAGGCATCGTCGATATGCCGCTCGGCCGGCTCAATGCCGAACGTGGCTGGTGGCAGAAGCCGGATCCGGAAGGCCAGAAGGCGGTCACCAACTGGAAGGTGATGGGCCGGGGCAATGGCCTCACCTGGCTCGCCATGGAACCTGTGACCGGGCGGACCCATCAATTGCGGGTGCATTCGGCGTCGACGGGATGGCCGATCTTCGGCGATAACATTTACGGCAACGGCCCGCGTTTCGGGGAACCGAAACTGCACCTGCATTCCCGCGAGATCGTGGTGCCGATCTCCCGGAATAAGGAGCCGGTCCGCGTCGTGGCGCCGGCGCCGCCCCACATGCACGAGCGGCTCCGCGCCTGCGGGTGGAACGGAGAATAGCCATTTTAGACCCTCATGGTGAGGAGCGCGGAACGCGCGTCTCCGGACGATGCCTTGCATCGCCGGGCGAACCATGCAGGCCCGGATCTCACCTGCGGCCATCCTTCGAGACGCCCGCTTCGCGGGCTCCTCAGGATGAGGATCAGTGCCCGCCGGGCTTCCTATAGTTTACGAAACGTTCAGTGCTCGTCCCTCATGATAGCGGTTGCTTAGAACAAGCTTCCGTCAATCTGCTCAGGACGAGCTGCGCGTCATGTCCACGGCCGGGTTATCGATCATCGACGAGGTCGAGTGCGCGCTTCGGACAGGCTCCGCGGAAAAGGGCCTGGCAACCGCCCGCCGCGTCACCGACCTGTTCCTGTCCTCCGCCGGCAGCTTTGACGACGAGCAGATCGCACTGTTCGACGACGTGCTCGAGCGCCTGATCGGCACCATCGAGCTCCGGGCCATCGCCGACATGGGTGCGCGCGTTGCGCTCGCCGAGATCAGCGCGCAACTCGCGCCGATCGCGCAGGCGCCGCCATCGGTCATCCGCCGCCTCGCCAACAATGACGAGATCCGCATCGCCGGTCCCGTGCTCCAGGAATCCGCGCGCCTCGACGATGGCGAGCTGGTGAAGATCGCATCGAGCAAAGGCGAGCCGCATCTGCTCGCGGTCGCCGGGCGCTGGTGGTTAAAGGAGATCGTCACCGATGCGCTGCTGGCGCGGCGCTATCCCAGCGTCAGCCGGCGACTTGCCGCCAATCCCGGCGCGCGCGTTTCCGGCAACGGATTTGCCGTCATCGTCGGACAGGCCGAGGCCGATCCCGAACTCGCCGTCAGCGTCGGCGTCCGCGTCGACCTGCCATCGGATCTGCGCCGCGAGTTGCTGCGCTCGGCGACCGACGCCGTGCGCACCCGCCTGTTGTCGCGCGCGCCGACGCATCTGTTCGACGAGATCCAGGGCGCGATTGCAGCGGTCACCGTCGGCGTCGAGCGCGAAATGTCGGGGGTCCGCGACTTCGAAGGTGCCAAACGGGCAATTGCAAACCTCAAGGCGGGCGGCCAGCTGACCGAGACGACATTGCTCGGCTTCGCCACGCAGCGGCGCTATGAAGAAGCCGTGGCGGCGTTGGCGGCACTGTCCGGATCGACCGTCGAAGTGATTCGCCCACTGATGCAGAGCCTGCGCGAGGACGGCCTGCTGGTGCCGTGCAAGGCGGCACAGCTCAGCTGGGAGACCACCGCCGCCGTGCTCGAAAGCCGTTTTGCGACGGGCGCGATGAAGCCGGCGGACATCGCGAGGGCGCAAGGCCATTACGCACGCATGACGCCGGAGAATGCGCGGCGGACGCTCAGGTTCTGGCAGGTGCGGGCGTTGTAGGCGTACGCTGCGTACCAAGTTGAAGATGTCGTCACCCGCGAAAGCGGGTGATCCAGTATTCCAGAGACATTCGTGAGGTACGGAGGGGCCGCGGCGTACTGGGTCGCCCGGTCAAGCCGGGCGACGACACTGACTATGTGGCTAACCGCTCGCCATCACTAGCCGTAATTCTGAGCGGCACGACGCTTCCCACCTCTTCGCCCCCAATCGCCACCGGCAGATAGTGCTCCGTCCGTCCCTGCTCCGCGCTCTCGATCAGCACTTCACGCGTGGCGCCGATCTCGGCTTGCAGCCGGCGGCGCAATGCCGCTTCGCCCGCCGCACGTAGCCGCTTCGCGCGTTCCTTGATGACTGGCCCCGCGACCTGCGGCATCCGCGCGGCCGGCGTGCCGGGGCGTGGCGAATAGGGGAAGACGTGCAGGAAAGTCAGGCCGCATTCCTCGACCAGATCGAGCGAGCGCGAGAACATCTCCTCGGTCTCGGTCGGAAAGCCCGCGATGATGTCGGCCCCGAACGCGATGTCCGGCCGCAGACGGCGCACCTGGTCGCAGAACGCAATTGCGTCGCCACGCGAATGCCGCCGCTTCATGCGCTTCAAGATCATGTCGTCGCCGGACTGCAGCGACAGATGCAGATGCGGCATCAGCCGCGAATCGTCGGCGATAGCATCTAACAGATCACGATCTGCCTCGATCGAATCGATCGAAGAGATGCGCAGCCGCTTGAGCTCCGGCACATGCCGCAAAATCTGCTTCGTCAGCATCCCGAGTTTCGGTGCACCCGGCAGATCACTGCCGTAACTGGTGAGATCGACGCCGGTCAGCACGATCTCGGCATGGCCGCGCTCGACCAACGCCCGCACCTGATCGACGACGGCGCCCATCGGCACCGAGCGCGAATTGCCGCGCCCGAACGGAATGATACAGAAGGTGCAGCGATGGTCGCAGCCGTTCTGCACCTGCACGAACACGCGCGGCAAGCCGCTCGCAAAACCGTCGATAAGATGCGGCGCCATCTCCTTCACTGCCATGATGTCGCTGACGGCGATTTTTTCGCTGGCACCGAGATCGAACGCATTGCGCGCCTCGCGCCAGGCGGACGACCGCATCTTGTCGTCATTGCCGACGACGCGATCGACCTCGGCCATAGCGGCGAACATGCCGCTTTGCGTCTGCGCGGCACAGCCGGTGACGACGATGCGCGCTCCCGGCCGCTCGCGCTTCAATTTGCGGATCGACTGGCGCGCCTGCGCCACCGCCTCGTTGGTGACGGCGCAGCTGTTGATGACGATGGTATCTGAAAGGCCCGCGCTCTCGGCCTCGCGGCGGATCACCTCGGCCTCGAAGGCATTGAGGCGGCAGCCGAAGGTGACGATGTCGACGGCCATCAGCCGACCGGCGCGAACAGCGCCGGATCGAAACTGCCTTCATATTCGAAGGTCGCCGTGCCCGTCATCAGCACGTGGTCGTCGCGCTCGCGCCATTCGATGCCGAGCTTGCCGCCGGGCAGCGTGATCTCGACATTGCGCCCGGCGCGCTTCAGCC
This sequence comes from Bradyrhizobium sp. 197, assembly GCF_023073375.1. NCBI lineage: Bacteria > Pseudomonadati > Pseudomonadota > Alphaproteobacteria > Hyphomicrobiales > Nitrobacteraceae > Bradyrhizobium > Bradyrhizobium sp. 197. The sequence continues at coordinate 76,840 of NZ_JADPJJ010000058.1, forward strand.
GCGCCGCCGCGACTGCGGTGGCGCAGGCCGCGGAGCCGCAGGCCCTGGTGAGGCCGGCGCCGCGCTCCCAGGTGCGGATCGTGATGTGGTCGCGATCGACGATATGGGCCAGCGTGATATTGGCGCGCTCGGGGAAGATCGGGTGATTTTCCAGCAGCGGACCAAAGCGCTCGAGATCGTAGGCGTTGACGTCATCGACCCAGAACACCGCATGCGGATTGCCCATGCTCACCACCGAGGGCGAATGCAGGATCGGATTGTCGATCGGACCGATCTGCAGTTCGATGTAGCGGGTGTCGCGGAATTCCTGGTCGAGCGGAATGTCCTGCCAGCCGAACTTCGGCGCGCCCATGTCGACAGTGTAGAGATCGGGCGCAGGACCCTGCCAGCAATTGAGCAGGCCCGCGGCCGTCTCGAACGTCACCGTCGTCTGGCCGGTCTTCTCGAACAGGCGCCGAACCACACAGCGCATGCCGTTGCCGCAGGCGCCGGCCTCGGAGCCGTCATTGTTGTAGATGCGGATGAAGGCTTCGGTGCCGTCGAACCGCGGCTTCTGCAGCACCATCAACTGGTCGTAGGGCACGCCGCCTTGAGCCGACGCCACCGCGCGGGCATCGTCCGGGGTGACCGGCGAGGTGGAATCGCGCATGTCGACAACGACGATCTCGTTGCCGATGCCGTTCATCTTGGCAAATGCGTGATTGGCCAGCGCGCTCATGAAAATTCCCGAATTTCGCCTGCCTTATATGGCGATCCTTGCCGGCTTGGCCAGTGATTTGCCACCTGACGTCAGGACGTCTGCCATGACGCATCTGTCATGGGACGAATTCGGCGGTCGCGTGTTAGAACGACGCAATTCGCGCAAACCGGGACGCGCAGCCGGGTTAAGCCCTTGGTGGATTAAGGCCTTGGTGCATAAGGTTTTGGGGAGAGTAAAAATGTTCAGGTTTCGTCGTCTCGCTTTGGCCGCCCTGATCCCGGCAGCGGCCTTGTCGTTTGGTCTGTCCGCCACGCTGGCCCAAACGCCGAGCCCGGCGCCGGCCGCATCAGCGAGCCCCTCGCCGGCCCCGTCGGCTTCGCCCGCCCCCGCGGCAAGTGCCTCGCCCGCACCCGTGGCTACGCCCTCGCCGGCGGCCAGCGCCTCGCCAAGCCCTGCGACGTCAAGCCCTGCAACGTCGCCCTCACCCGCAGCCAGTGCCTCACCGAGCCCCGCCGCCCCGCCGCCCGCTGCCGCCGCAAACCCGGCTCCCGTGCAGACCGCCGATCCCTTCGGCCAGGAGGCCACGCTCGAGCCCAAGAAGGTCGTGATGGTCAAGGGCACCGCCAATTGGGACTCGGCCTTCGACACGCTGATCGACGCCTTCAAGGCGCTGAACACGCTGCTGGACAAGCAGGGCATCAAGCACGCCGGCAATTCGATGATCGTCTACACCTCGACCGACGACACCGGCTTCACCTTCCTTGCCGAGATCCCGGTCGAGCAGGACCCGAAGAACCTGCCCAAGGACATGAGCGTCGGCAAATCGCCGGAGGGCAAAGCCCTGAAATTTGTCCATCGCGGCTCCTACGACAACATGGACAACACCTACGAGGCGATCACCAATCACCTCGACGACAAGAAGCTGGAAGCCAAGGACACCTTCATCGAGGAGTACCTCACCGATCCCCTGAAGACGGCGGAGGACAAGCTCGTGATCAATGTTTTCGTGCCGCTGAAGTGAGACCGATGAAAAAGCCTGCCATCCTTTTTGCCTCCCTTGTTACGTCCTTTGCCGCCGCGCTGCCGGCAACGCCTGCGCTCGCCGACGATTTTCCGTCCGCGATTTCGGTGAGCGGCGAAGCCACGATTTCCGCCGCGCCTGATCTGGCGCAGATCAATGCTGGCGTAGCCAATGACGCCAAGTCGGCGAAGGAAGCTTCCGACGCCAACAATGCGGCGATGGGCAAGGTGCTGCTGGCGCTGAAGAGCGCAGGCATTGCCGAGAAGGATTACCAGACCTCGCGGCTGTCGCTGCAACCGCAATATGGCCAGAACAAATCCACCGGCGCCTCGCCCGTGGTCGGCTTCCGCGCCTCTAACCGCGTCACCGTGAAAATCCGCGACGTGACCAAGGTCGCTGGCATCATCGACACGCTGGTCGGCGCCGGCGCCAACGATATCGGCAATATCTCCTTCGAAGTGACGCAGGCGTCAAAACTGCTCGACGACGCCCGCGAGCAGGCGGTCACCGATGCCCGCCGCAAGGCGGAGATCTATGCCAGGGCCGCCGGTGTGACATTAGGTGCGCCGCTCAGCGTGTCCGAAGGCGGTGCCCCGATGCCGCTGTTCAAGGGCCGCATGGCCGCTGCTCCAATGGCCGCAGGCGGCGCCGCCGTCGCACCGGGCGAGGAAACACTATCGGTGACGGTGAATGTGAGCTGGGCGATCAAGCCAAAGGAGCAGTAGGTCTCGTGTCCCGGACGCGCTGCAGCGTGAAACGCTGCTGCGCTGAGCCGGGACCCAGCGTGCCGCAAGCATGGGCCCCGGCTCTGCAGCGCACCGTCGAAGAGACGCTGCGCTGCGTCCGGGGCACCAGCGGTTTGCCAGGACGTTAAATCTCCACCACCTGCCCCGGCTTCATCGCCACGAACCGCTCTTGCTGAATCTTTGCTGCATCCAGCGCCCCGACCAGCGCCTTGGCCGGCGCGTCGATTGCCTCATCGGTCAGCTGGAACGTGCCGTGATGATGCCCCAGCGCGGCTTGCGCGCCGCAATCCGCCAGCGCCTTCACCGCATCTTCCGGATTCATGTGCTGATCGCGCATGAACCAGCGCGGCTCGTAGGCGCCGATCGGGAGGATCGCGAGACGCAACGGCCCATACTTCTCGGCGACGCGGCGAAAATGCTTGCCATCGCCGTAGCCGGAATCGCAGACGACGTAGATTTTCCCCGCCGGCGTCTCCAGCACGAAACTCGCCCACAGCGCCTTGTTGCGATCGAACATGCCGCGCGCCGACCAGTGCCGGGTCGGCACCAGCGTCACGGCGATGCCGCCGCCGAGCTCGACGCGATCGTGCCAGTCGAAGGCTTCCACCTTGAGCGTGGAATCGGTGCTCCGCATCGTGACGTCGTTGCCGAGCGGGGTGACCACGCGCGGGGCAAAATTCTTGGCGAGCCGCGACAGCGTCGCGATGTCGAGGTGATCGTAGTGACCGTGCGAGACCAGCACGATATCGATCTTCGGCAGCTTGTCGAAGGCAATGCCGGGATCGTTATGCCGTTTCGGTCCCGCGAAGCTGACGGGCGAGACCCGCGTCGACCAGACGGGATCGACGAGGATGTTGAGGCCGCCGGTCTGGATCAGCCAGCTGGCATGGCCGACGAAGGAGAGCCGCACCTTGTCGCCGTCGACGCGCGCCGGCGGGGTATCGGCGTGGGGGCTCGGCGCCCAGTCCGGCCAGGCCGCGCGCTGTCGCTTGCCGCCGAACTGCCAGCGCAGCACCTCGCGAAGCGATTTCGGCGGCGCGCCGTCCGGATCGAAGAAGGTCAGCCCGTCGAAATGGTCGGAGGCGGGACCGTCATAGGTTTTCATGCGGGACATCCAAAGAGAGGGCACGCCAACCAACGCGCTGGCCCCGGCAAGCAGTCCGAAAAGGCGGCGGCGGGTGATCTTCACGGGTCAAGCTTCAGGGCTGGTCGGAGCGGCAGGACATCACCCTCATATGGGCCGGGCCAGAGAAAAAAGGAACTTGCGGTCAAAAGAATCATCTTTTCAGTGACTTACCCTGGCGAAGGCGTTCCGCCCCCCTAACTTTCCTTGACTTTTGAGCGTCAGCGGCGTTTAACCCCGCCACTTCTCGGAAAGGCTTTCTTTTCGACCCGCCGACTGGTCCCTGAGGCCAGAGGCCAACGCCCGACAGCGCTATGCGCCCTCGGGCGTAAAGGTGTTTGGATTTTCTGCTCCCTCGCCCCGCGCTTGCGGGGAGAGGTGAAAAAGGACAACGGCATTGTTCGACAATCTGTCGGAACGGCTTGGCGGCATTCTCGATCGTCTGACGGGGCGCGGTGCGCTGACCGAAAAGGACGTCGACGCCGCGATGCGCGAGGTGCGCCGCGCGCTGCTGGAAGCCGACGTCGCGCTCGAAGTGGTGCGCAGCTTCACCGAGCGGGTCCGCGAGCAGGCGATCGGCGCCACCGTCGTCAAGTCGGTCACGCCAGGCCAGATGGTGGTCAAGATCGTCCATGACGAGCTGATCAACATGCTCGGCGCCGAAAGCCAGACCATCGACGTCAATTCCGTGCCGCCGGTGCCGATCATGATGGTCGGCCTGCAAGGCTCCGGCAAAACCACCACCACCGCAAAGCTCGCCCGCCGCATGGTCCAGCGCGACAAGCGCAAGGTGCTGATGGCGTCGCTCGACATCTACCGTCCCGCGGCGATGGAGCAGCTGGCCGTACTGGGCCGCGACCTCGACATTCCGACGCTGCCGATCGTCGCCGGCCAGCAGCCGGCTCAGATCGCGAAGCGTGCGCTGGAGGCCGGCAAGCTCGGCGGCTACGACGTCGTGCTGCTCGACACCGCCGGCCGCACGACACTCGACGAAGAGATGATGGCGGAAGCGGCAGCCATCAAAGCCGCCGCCAATCCGCATGAAGTGCTGCTGGTGGCAGACAGCCTCACCGGCCAGGACGCCGTCAACCTGGCCCGCGCCTTCGACGAGCGCGTCGGCCTGACCGGCATCGTGCTCACACGTGTGGACGGCGACGGCCGCGGCGGCGCCGCGCTGTCGATGCGCGCCGTCACGGGCAAGCCGATCAAGCTGCTCGGCACCGGTGAAAAAACCGATGCGCTGGAGGATTTCCATCCCGACCGTATCGCCGGCCGCATCCTCGGCATGGGCGACGTGGTCTCGCTGGTCGAACGCGCCGCCGCCAACATCGACGCCGAAAAGGCCGCGCGCACCGCCGAGCGCATGCGCAAGGGTCAGTTCGACCTCAACGATATGCGCGAGCAGCTGTCGCAGATGGCGAACATGGGCGGCATCAGCGGGCTGATGGGCATGATGCCCGGCATCGCCAAGATGAAGAACCAGATCGCGGCCGCCGGCATCGACGACAAGATTTTGAAGCGCCAGGTCGCGGTGATCGATTCCATGACGCGCGACGAGCGCCGTCATCCCGATTTGCTCAAGGCGAGCCGCAAGAAGCGCATCGCCGCAGGTTCCGGCCAGAGCGTCGAGCAGGTCAACAAGCTGCTCAAGATGCACCGGAACATGGCCGACATGATGAAGGCCATGGGTTCGGGCAAGCGCGGCCCGCTCGCCGGCATCGCGCAGGCGATGGGCTTTGGCGGCGGCATGAAGCCGCCTTCGCCGGAAGAGATGAAGGCGCTGCAGGAGAAGATGCAGGGTGGCGGCGGACAAGGTCTGCCCAGCCTGCCGAAGGATTTGCCGGCTGGTCTGCGCACCGGTCTGCCGAACGTTCCCGGCCTGACCGGGCTGAGCGGCAAGCCGATGCTTCCGGGCCTCGGCGGATTTCCGGGCAAGAAGAAATGAGCAATTCGTCGCACGGGTCGTAGGTGTCCCGCGCAACGCGAAATACCGATCAACCGAACAAACCGTACTTTCAAGGAGAACCAGATGTCCGTCGTTATCCGCCTCGCCCGCGCAGGCACCAAGAAGCGCCCCGTCTATCACGTCGTCGTCGCCGATTCGCGCTTTCCCCGTGATGGCCGCTTCATCGAGCGTCTCGGCTATTTCAACCCGCTGCTGCCGAAGGACAACGAGACCCGCCTGAAGCTCGACATGGACAAGGTGAAGGCCTGGCTCGCCAAGGGCGCGCAGCCGTCGGACCGTGTGTCGCGCTTCCTCGACGCCGCCGGCGTCAAGAAGCGCGAAGCGCGCAACAATCCGGAGAAGGCCGTGCCGCGCAAGGAGCGCAAGGCGCAGGCCGAAGCCGCCGCGAAGGGTTAAGGCCAGACCATGCCGGAGCTGGTCTGCGTCGCGCGGATCGGCGCCGCGCATGGTGTGCGCGGCGCCGTCAAACTGTGGACCTTCACCGAAGATCCCTTTGCCATCAGGCGCTACGGTCTGCTCTCGTCCAAGGACGGCAAGCGCCAGTTCGAGGTCGCGCAGGCGCGCGAGGCCAAGGATCATCTGGTCGCGACGTTCAAGGGCGTCACGACCCGCGATGAGGCCGAACGGCTCAACGGCATCGAGCTCTACGTCGCGCGCGAAAAGCTGCCCGCGACCGACGCGGACGAATATTACCACACCGATTTGATCGGGCTTGCCGCCGTCACCCCTGACGGCGACGCGCTCGGCCGCGTGCTCGCGATTCATAATTTCGGCGCCGGCGACCTCATCGAGATCGCTCCGCCCAAAGGCCCGACGCTGCTGCTGCCGTTCACGAACGCGGTGGTGCCCGAGGTCGATCTTGCCGGCGGCCGCGTCGTGATCGCGCTGCCGCAGGAGATCGAGGGCGAGGACAAGGACGAAGGCCGGGACGCATAACCACAGGCCGTGGTTTTTTGGCTAAGCTGGTCGCTCCAGCCGTCGCAAAACTGGCTGTGGTGATTATGGGTCCCGGTTCAGCGCTGCGCTTGTCCGGGACCGACGAAGGATCCGATGACCACCTCCTCCCCCTGGCGCGCGACGGTGCTGACGCTGTTTCCGGACATGTTTCCGGGGCCGCTGGGCGTGAGCCTGGCCGGCCGGGCGCTGGCGTCCGGGCTTTGGGAGCTGGAGGCGCGGGACATCCGGGCCTCGGCCACCGACCGCCACCGCAGCGTCGACGACACCCCGGCCGGCGGCGGGCCGGGCATGGTGCTCCGGGCCGATGTTCTGGCGGCGGCCATCGATGCCGCCAAAAGCGAACAGGACCGGCCGAAACTGCTGATGAGCCCTCGGGGTCGGCCATTGACCCAGGCGCGCGTCCTGGAGCTGGCCAAGGGTCCGGGTCCCCTGATCGTCTGCGGGCGGTTCGAGGGGGTGGATCAGCGGGTGATCGACGGGCGGGGCCTGGAGGAGGTCTCGATCGGCGATTACGTGCTGTCCGGGGGTGAAATCGCCGCGCTGGCGCTAATAGATGCCTGCGTCCGGCTGCTGCCGGGCGTGATGGGCAAGGAAGCCTCGGGAACCGAGGAAAGCTTTTCGGACGGCCTGCTCGAATACCCCCAATACACCCGTCCGCAGCTGTTCGAGGGAACTCCGATCCCCGAAATCCTGACCTCAGGCGACCATGCCAAGGTCGCTGGCTGGCGGCGGGCGGAAGCGGAGGCCCTGACGGCGGCCCGGCGACCCGATTTGTGGGCCCAAATCCCGAGCAAGGCCCCGAATCGGGCCGGGCGCCAAAAAACGCCAAAAAACAAGACAGACGGGTGACAAACGCTCCGGCTTGTCCTATAGGAGCGGCCACATCCGCAATAGCTGGATAGACGAATTTCGCGCAGCCCCCGTCCTGCGGCTGGGCGCGCCGATGGAGACTTACCCATGAACCTGATCCAACAGCTTGAAAAAGAGCAATTCGACAAGCTCGCCGCCGGCAAGGAGATTCCGGAGTTCGGACCGGGCGACACCGTGATCGTCAACGTGAAGGTGGTCGAAGGCGACCGATCCCGCGTGCAGGCCTATGAAGGCGTCTGCATTGGCCGCTCCGGCGGTGGGCTCAACGAGAGCTTCACCGTCCGCAAGATTTCCTACGGCGAGGGCGTCGAGCGCGTGTTCCCGGTGATGTCGCCGATGATCGACTCGATCAAGGTGGTGCGCCGCGGTAAGGTGCGTCGCGCCAAGCTCTATTATCTCCGTAGCCTTCGCGGCAAGTCGGCCCGCATCGTCGAGAAAAAGCAGGACCGCGCCACCGCCGTCAACGAGTAAGCTCTCGCTTACAGGCGAGTTTCGGAGAGCGCGGGGCCAAACCCCGCGCTTTTTTGTTGCCTGCTCGCAGGTCTCGCCCCTCATCCTGAGGAGCGCGGAACGCGCGTCCCGAAGGATGCAGGCCCGCCGATGGCCTCGCCCTTCGAGACGCGCGCTGAGGCGCGCTCCTCAGGGTGAGGGGCATGTCTTGCGCGAGCCTTGAAAGCCCTCGCGATTCCAATTCGGCCTGCTATATATTCTTGGAATGTTTCCAGATCCGACCAGCCTCTCGTCCGCCAAGCGCATCGTCATCGACGATCGCTCACGGCTGCCTGGCCGGTTCTTCGGGCGCTTCGCGACCTCGGCAACGTCAGAGCTTACGCGCGCAGCCTAAAAGCTGCGCTGACGATTTTGTTGCCCCGCGCGCCACCCGCGCAACCCGCTCTACACAACATTCCTGGAGCTGACGCTCATGTCCAAGCCGACCACATTGTACGACAAGATCTGGAACGACCATCTGGTGCACGAAGCCGAGGACGGCACCTGCCTGCTCTATATCGATCGCCATCTGGTGCACGAGGTGACCTCACCGCAGGCGTTCGAAGGCCTACGCACCACCGGGCGCAAGGTCCACGCGCCCGAGAAGACGCTCGCTGTCGTCGATCACAACGTCCCGACCACCGACCGCACCAAGCCGAACCCGGATCCGGAGAGCATCGAGCAGATCAAGGCGCTGGCTGACAACGCCAGGGAATTCGGCATCGAATATTACGACGAGTTCGACAGGCGCCAGGGCGTCGTCCACGTCATCGGCCCCGAGCAGGGCTTTACGCTGCCCGGTACCACCATCGTCTGCGGTGACAGCCACACCTCGACGCATGGCGCGTTCGGCGCGCTCGCGCACGGCATCGGCACGAGCGAGGTCGAGCACGTGCTGGCGACGCAGACGCTGATCCAGAAGAAGGCGAAGAACATGCGCGTCACCGTCGACGGCAAATTGCCGGACGGCGTGACAGGCAAGGACATCATCCTGGCCATCATCGGCGAGATCGGCACCGCGGGCGGCACCGGCTACGTGCTGGAGTACGCCGGCGATGCGATCCGTGCGCTCAGCATGGAAGGCCGCATGACCGTCTGCAACATGTCGATCGAAGGCGGCGCGCGCGCCGGCCTGGTTGCGCCCGATCAGAAAGCCTACGACTTCCTGCGCGATCGTCCCAAGGCGCCGAAGGGTGCCGCCTGGGACGCGGCGATGCGTTACTGGGAGAAACTGCGCTCCGACGAGGGCGCGCATTTCGACCACGAGCTGCGCCTCGACGCCGCCAAGCTGCCGCCGATCGTGACCTGGGGCACGAGCCCCGAGGACGTGATCTCGGTGACCGGCATCGTGCCCGACCCCGACAAGATCGCGGACGAGGCCAAGCGCCTGTCGAAGCACCGCGCCTTGAAGTACATGGGCCTGACCGCGGGCACGAAGATCACCGACATCAAGCTCGACCGCATCTTCATCGGCTCCTGCACCAACGGCCGCATCGAGGATTTGCGCGCGGCAGCAAAGATTGCGCAAGGCAAGACCGTTTCAGCGCATGTCAACGCCATGGTCGTGCCGGGCTCCGGCCTCGTGAAGGAGCAGGCCGAGGCCGAGGGTCTGGACAAGATCTTCATCGCGGCCGGATTCGAATGGCGCGAGCCGGGCTGCTCGATGTGCCTCGCCATGAACCCGGACAAGCTGGCTCCGGAAGAGCGTTGCGCCTCGACCTCGAACCGCAATTTCGAGGGCCGCCAGGGCTTCAAGGGCCGCACCCATCTGGTGTCGCCGGCGATGGCGGCGGCCGCGGCGATCGCGGGTCACTTCGTCGACGTCAGGGAGTGGCGCTGAGCCGCTTCCTGCAATTTGAACGATCGCGGCAACCCGCCGTTAATCGGCAGCGCCGACACTGCGTCCTCGCGACGGTTTCGCGAGGACACGCCTCATGGCCAACAAGCCTGAATATGTCGATCTGATCAGCGCGGCGACGCCCCAGCATCGGCGGCGCACCGCGCCGCTGCGCATCGTCGCCAAACCCGAGGTCGAGGAAACCTCAAGGCTCAGCCGCTGGCCGCCGGCGATGTTCAAGCAGTGGAAGCTGGAGAACCTCACACGCTGGAAGTCGGCTTCGTGGAAGCTGAAGGATTGGCTTTAAGCCACCGAATGAAAAAGGGCGCCACCGAGGCGCCCTTTTCATTTCGATCGTGCTTACCAATACCGGTACGGATGGTGCCAGCGATGCCAGCGGCAGACGCGGCGCGGGCCGTAATAGGTCCAGATGACCCGGCAGCGGCGCGGATAGCTGTAATAGGGATAGTAGCCGCCGTAATAGCGCCGGTGGAAATGGCGATGGCCGTAGTAGGCGGGACGATAGCCGCCATAACGGTGATAGCCGCCAAAGCGATGAACTCCGCCGTAGCGATAGCCGCCACCATGAAAGGCGGGCGCGGCGCGGAAGCCACCACCGTGGAAGCCACCGCCGCGAAAGCCACCGCCGCGGAAGCCGCCGAAATGTCCTCCGCCACCGTGGAAGCCGCCCCCTCCATGGAAGCCGCCGCCATGTCCACCACCGCCATGTCCACCGCCGCCACCGCCGCCGTGGCGAACCTGGATCATGTCGTCGCTTGCGGCCTTCGCCGCCGGCAACGCCGTCGGATTGATCGGAGTCATTGCTTCAGCACGACGCGTGGTCCCGGCCGACAGCATCAGCGTCGCGGCGGCCGCAATCCCGAGCAAGCGGATCGGGCTCGCTCTGAGACCCAATATCCTCAGCATCGATTTCTCCCTGAGTCTGGACAGCGGAGTTGCAACACTCGTTCGCGCCGCGCGTCTGCGCTGTTCATTGATGGTCGCTCCCAAGATTAAATTAGGGACGGCGACGTGAATGCCTCATGAATGAACGACGTTCCCGGCGTCGTGCTGCGACGTCACCACCACGGCCCGAAGCCGAGCACGAACGGTGCGGGCACGCCGTAAGGATAAGGACGGTAGTGGACGGGCCGCGCGTAGTAACGCTGCTCGTGAGGTGCGACACGGCGCACGGCGTCATGATGGCGCCTGTGACGCGGCGCACCGAGGTCTGTTGCGGACGCCGATGCCTTTGACTTTGCGGCATCCGGCGTCGCGGCAATGGAGACGCCGGGCGAAGCGACGATCAGCCCGAGGGCAACCGCTACTCCGATCCATCTCGTCATGACCGACCTCTGCTGCGCCCGCATGCGGTGCTGCCGGCGGGATCGGCCAACTCAGCCCCGGCGCCAGTAGCAGCTCATATGCGGCACGATCACCGTGCCGCTGGGGCGGTATTCCTGCACATAGGTGGCGTTGCACTCGCGGACCGCATCGGGACCGGGGTTGTAGCGCGGATAGACGCCGTCAGGAGTGTAGTAGGGCGTAACGCGCAGACGCGCCGGGCGCCGCTTGCGCGGCGGCGGGACATCGTCTGACGAGGCCGCCTGGGCCAGCCTGATCCCGGGGGCCGCGGTCTGGGCTTCCGCGCCAACGCAAAACTGCGAAAACAACCCCATGCACAGTAGCGTCAGCGCTGTTTTCGTTCGCATTTTTCCGCCCACTTGAACGTCCTATTCGAAGCTCTACGCTCCCCGTTTTGACGGCGCCCGTCAACCTCGCCGCGCTTATAATGTCGGATGCATCGCCGCGGAACCCGCGCTAAGAGGGATCCATGTGGACGGAATTGAAAGCGCCTTCGCTGGCCGAGATGGAAGCGACGGCCCATGACATCTTCGAGCGCCTGCCGGCGGAATTTCGCAAGCTCTGCGAGGGCGTGATCATCCGCGTCGACGACTTCCCAACCGAGGAAGTCCTGGACACGATGGAATGCGAGAGCGAGTTCGACCTGCTCGGCCTGTTCCAGGGCGTCGGCCTGCCGCAGCAGAGTTTTGGCGACGTGGCGCGTTTGCCCAACATGGTCTGGCTCTACCGCCGGCCGATCCTGGATTACTGGGCCGAGCACGACGAGAGCCTCGGCCATATCGTCCGCCACGTCCTGATCCACGAGATCGGACATCATTTCGGCCTCTCGGACGACGATATGGCCGCGATTGAGGCCCAAGAGCCGGGTTGAGCAGACGAGATCTGCCGAATTCGGCCTAGGATTTGGGGCTCGATCGCGATAAATATCGGTTCCTCTGAGCCACCCCGGGAAAGCGCAACCATGGACAAGTTCACCACGCTGGAAGGCGTCGCGGCGCCGCTGAAGATCATCAATGTCGATACCGACATGATCATTCCGAAGCAGTACCTCAAGACCATCAAGCGCACCGGTCTTGGCAAGGGGCTCTTCTCCGAGCAGCGCTACAAGGACGACGGCAGCGAGAACCCGGACTTTGTTCTCAACCAGCCCGCCTATCGCACCTCGAAAGTGCTGGTGGCCGGCGACAATTTCGGCTGCGGCTCGAGCCGCGAGCACGCGCCCTGGGCGCTGCTCGATTTCGGCATCCGCTGCGTGATCTCGACGTCGTTCGGCGACATCTTCTACAACAACTGCTTCAAGAACGGCATTCTGCCGATCCGCGTCAGCCAGGAAGACCTCGACAAGCTGTTCGACGACGCCGAGCGCGGCGCCAACGCGACGCTGACGATCGACCTGCCGAACCAGGAGATCCGCGGACCCGACGGCGGCAAGGTCAAGTTCGAGATCGACCCGTTCCGCAAGCACTGCCTGATCAACGGCCTCGACGACATTGGTCTCACGATGGAGAAGAAGTCCTCGATCGACACTTATGAAGAGAAGCTCAAGAGCGAACGCGCCTGGGCTTGATCGCAAGCTTTTACACGAGCCCCGGTGCCATCAGCGCCGGGGCTTTTTCTTTGCCCTCATTATCTCGTATAGCTTCGCGCATGCTGCCCGACATCGTCACCTTCTGGCATGGCCCGATGGACACCCTGCGCCAGACCTGTCTGCGTTCGCAGCTCGCGGCCGGCCACAAGGTCACGGTCTACAGCTTTGACACCATTCCCGGCCTGCCCGCCGGCGTCGACAATGCGGATGCCGAGGCGATCCTGCCGCACGCGTTCTCCGAACGATTGCGCCCGCCGCAGCCGGATGGAAGCTGGCGCGACTGGACCACGCTTCAGTTCAGTGACTTCTTCCGCATGAAGCTGATGGCGAAGGGTCTTGGTCTCTGGCTCGACGCTGACGTGCTGCTGCTCAAGCCCGCCGAGATCGATCCGGCAAAACCCTACTTCGCCTGGGAGCGGCCGCGCCAGCTCGGCAATTCCGTGATCTATCTGCCGGCCGAGCACGGCATCGTAGGCGCCTTTGAGGAACTGATGGAGCAGGAGGAGCTGACGCCGGACTGGCTGTCGCTGCGCCATCGCGTCACGTTTGCGGTGCGCCGCCTGCGCGGCGGTTCGAACCGCCTCTCCGACATCCGCATCGCGATCTTTGGGCCAGCGGCGCTCACCGCGCTCGCGCGCCGCACCGGCGAGTTGAACTGCGCATTGCCGAAGCAGTCGTTCTACGCCGTCCACGCTGAGCCAAAACTGTTCTTCGATCCCTCGAGCTATCTCGGCCTCATCACCGACCCCGACATCATCGGCCTGCACATCTCGCCGAAAGGGCGCGGCGGCGAAAAGCCGATCCCGGGCAGCCTGTATGCGTGGGCGGCCGAGCGGTTCGGCTGAGCACCTAATTTGATCCAGCGCGGCGGAAAACTATCAGGGCTACTGTGCCAATGCGTCGACGTTGGAAACGCTCGATCGGGTGACCCACGGCGCACTGCATCTGCCCTGCGCATTGCTGGGTTCCTGTGCCTGCTGCCCGTCTTTACGGATGCGGGTCATTTGTCGGGGCGCCTGCTCTATGCCAACGGAGCGGACGCGCGGCAGCGATGATTGCGGCGCCGGTGACCCACTAACGCTGTAAGCGGCTGGCAAGGACAAACATCGGCAAAGATGCAAGCTGCGCGGCGATTGCGAAGATGACCAGCGCCAGAATCGAGCGCTCATAGAGCAGACCCGTCACGACACTGCCGATCAGCCAGCCAATGCCATAGCCTCCATAGAACAGACCGAAGGCAAGGTTGCGCCTGCCTTCCGGCAGGACGGTCGCAACCAGCGCCTTGAGCAGCGTGTCCTGAGTGGCGTAGCCGATTCCCCACAATACGATGCCCACAAGCGCCGTGCCGAAGCCGCCGAAGAACACGAAGGGCGAGAACGTCGCCGACAGCAGAACTGCAACGAGCACGACCGGTAGCCCGAAGCGATCGAACAGCTTCCCGAAAGCAAGACTGACGAGGACTCCGCATCCGGTGGAGATCGCGAGGAAGACAGGTATCCACTGCCCGGTCACGACGTGCGTTCGATCGAAATGATACGAGATCAGCTCAAAGCTCATAAGACCGACAGCAAAGAGTGCGCCTGCGATCATGTAGCCCCAGAAGGCAGGCGAGAAATCACCGGCCGAAGCGGTCTGACCCTGCTCGAGCTTCGAAGGCACGGGAAAGCCGGCGCGCGCCACAGCGAGCGACAGGAATGCAAGCAACGCCGGAATCAGCAGCAGCAGATAGCCCAGCTGATAGCTGCCATTCCAGAAAAGGACGGCGGCAATCATGAGCGGTCCGATCGTAGCTCCGACCTCGTCGAGCGCGGTGTTGAGACCGTAAACCCACCCCTTGCCGAGTTCGCCGGTCGTGTACGAGATCATCGCCTCGACCGTCGGCTTGCGGATCGCGCGCCCGACACGCTCGGCCAGCACCAGCAAAGCAGCGATCTGCCAGTTTCCTGCAACCGCCATCGCAGGCACCGCAATCAGGTTGATGCCATAGCCAATGAAGGTGATGAGCCAATAGCGCCCGCTCTTGTCGGCAAGGTATCCGGAGAAGGGCCGCAGCGCATAGCCAAGAAACTCTCCCGCGCCGGCGGTGATGCTGACCACGGCGGCGCTCGCCCCCAGCGTCGCCATGAACGGACCATTGATGCTGCCGCCGCCCTCATAAGTGACATCGCCGAACAGATTGACGATGCCCATGGTGAACACGAAGGTGAAGGCCGGCGAACTTCCTTGCCAAATGCGCATGCGGCGATGGCCCGCGCCAAGGCGGGGCTCCGATTGTCCCAGCCGCTCGATGCAAGGCAACGGCCGATGACGGCGTCGGTTCCCCAAGGGACCCGCGCCCATTGTATGGAAGTGCCGAGTGACGAGGCTGAGCTACGGCTTGCTCGTCGCTGCGATCGCGTCCGCGAAGATCGCGTTGCAGGCGTCGATCTGCGACGGATGAATCAGCGTCTTGCCGTCAAAACCGATCGCGGCCGAAAGGCGAAGATGACTAAGAACAAAAGCTGAGCCACGCGGTTAGACAGCAAACTCGCGAGGTGAGATCATGCGCCGTTCAGACTTAGCAACCGTCCTGTTCCTGCTCTCTGGCTTCGTTCCCGTCACCGCGTCTGCTCAGCAGACGACGCCGGATACGAACCAATCTTCCAGCCAAGCTGGCCCTGATCGCACCCCCCAACAGTCGGGCCAATCCCAAACCCAAAACACCCCAACTCAGCCGGACCGCACACCTCAGCAGTCGGACCAATCCCGCGACCAAGACCGCCGCAGCGCCGAAGACACGCGGATCAATCGAGATTGGACGACGCGGCAGCGTGGCGAGGACCGCATGGACATGGACCGCATGCGTCAGCGCCAGATGGGACGCATGATGGACCGGGATGAGGATCATCAGACCACGGGACGAAATTGGCGGCGCGACGATGATGATATGGATCGCGGCCCCGGATATGGCTCTGCGAATCGGAGCGAAGGCCGCTATTACCACGAAGTCCGGCCTCGTCCTCGCGTAAAGACCTGTCTCGAATACGAAAACGGGGACGAGTTCTGCCGATACCGCGACTAGCTGATGCGGTACGCGCCCTAGCCCTGACCCTTCCCCATCGCGGCGATCGCATCCGCGATCTCGATCGTGCGTCGGGCCATGTCGGCGTGCAGGCGCTCCACCATGGCGCCATCCAGACGGATCGCGCCGCGCGAGACGTTCTCCGGCAATTCGAACGCCGCGATGATCTTTCGCGCGCGCGCGACTTCCTCCTCCGGCGGCGTGAAGATCGCGTTGCAGGCGTCGATCTGCGACGGATGAATCAGCGTCTTGCCGTCAAAACCGAGATCGCGGCCCTGCGCGCATTCGGTGGCGAAGCCGTCGGAATTGGCGATGTCGCTGTAGGGACCGTCGAGGAGTTCGAGGCCATGGGCGCGCGTTGCCAGGATGCAATGGGTGATCATCGGGATCATCGCGGCGCGGCCCGGCAGCATCTTGATCCGGGTTTCGCGCGAAATGTCGTTCGGGCCGAACACGAAGCCTGACAGGCGCCTCTTGGGATCGCGTCCGGCGGCAGCCAGTTCCTCCGCATGCAGCACCGCGCGCGCGGTCTCGATCATGGCCCAGACTTTTACGGTTGGCGCCGCGCCGAGCTCGGCGAGACGGCGGCCGATCGTGTCGAGGTCCTCGACGCTGGAGACCTTCGGGACCAGGATGCCGTCGGGCGAGGCCTTGGCCGCCATCGCGAAATCGTCGGCCCACCAGGGCGTGTCGAGGCCGTTGGTCCGGATCAGGATCTCGCGCTTGCCGAACCCTTTGGCCGCGATCGCGGCAGCGACCCCGTCGCGCGCCAATGCCTTGGCATCAGGCGCGACAGAGTCTTCCAGATCGAGGATCAGGCCGTCAGCGGCGAGATTGCGCGCCTTTTCCAGCGCGCGGGGGTTGGAGCCGGGCATGAACAGATGGCTGCGGCGCGGGCGGGTCATGCAAGTGTTCCTTCCGGTTTCCTCGTCACACTTCTGGACCGAAGCCGATAGCATCTGGCCTGCCTATTCGAAAGGCTTGTCCGCCCCTGCGGTATATGATTAGGCATAGGCCATGAACACATTCCCAGAGCACTTGCTGGAAGGCTACAAGGCCTTCGCCACTCAGCGGCTGCCGACCGAGCAGACCCGCTACCGCGAGCTGTCGGTGAAGGGGCAGTTCCCGGAAGTGATGGTGATCGGCTGCTGCGATAGCCGCGTCTCGCCCGAAGTGATCTTCGACGTCGGCCCGGGCGAACTCTTCGTGGTCCGCAACATCGCCAATCTGGTGCCGGTGTATCAGCCCGACGGCAACGCTCACGGCGTCTCTGCGGCGCTGGAATATGCCGTGACGGTGCTGAAGGTGAAGCACATCGTGGTGCTCGGGCACGCACAATGCGGCGGCATCCGCGCTTTCGTCGACAAGATCGAGCCGCTGACGCCTGGCGACTTCATCGGCAAATGGATGCAGATGTTCATCAAGCCCGGCGAAGTGGTGGAGCAGCGCGACCACGAAACCATGGCGCAATTCGTCGAGCGCATCGAGAAGGCCGCGGTGTTCCGCAGCCTCGAAAACCTGATGACCTTCCCGTTCGTGCAGAAGGCGGTCGATGCCGGCCAGATGCAGACCCACGGCGCCTATTTCGGCGTCGCGGAAGGGTCGCTGTTCGTGCTGGACAAGGACGCGAAGGAATTCAAGAACGCGCGAAGCGTGGCTTGAAATCGCCCTTCTTAGGGTGGGCAAAGCGAAGCGTGCCCACCACTTCTTTCGTCATCTTGGAAAGATGGTGGGATCCCGCGCTTACGCCGCCTTTTTCTTCGCGCTGATCAGCTTGCGGTTGATCAGGACTTCGGCGATCTGAATCGCATTGAGCGCGGCGCCCTTGCGCAGATTGTCCGACACGCACCACAGCACGAGACCGTTCTCCACCGTCGCGTCCTCGCGGATGCGGCTGATATAGGTGGCGTCCTCGCCGGCCGCTTCGTACGGCGTAGCGTAGCCGCCGGGCTCATGCTTGTCGATGACGAGGCAGCCCGGGGCCTTGCGCAGGATGTCGCGCGCTTCGTCCGCGGTGATCGGATTCTCGAACTCGATGTTGACGGCCTCGGAATGGCCGACGAAAACCGGCACGCGCACGCAGGTCGCGGAGAGCTTGATCTTGGGATCAAGAATCTTCTTGGTCTCCGCCATCATCTTCCACTCTTCCTTGGTGTAGCCGTCCTCCATGAAGACGTCGATCTGGGGGATGACGTTGAAGGCGATGCGCGTGGGAAACTTCTTATTGACCAGCTCCTGGTTGGTGTAGACGGCCTTGGTCTGCGAGAACAATTCGTCCATCGCATCCTTGCCGGCGCCCGACACCGATTGATAGGTCGAGACCACCACGCGCTTGATGGTCGCCTTGTCGTGCAAGGGCTTCAGCGCGACCACGAGCTGCGCGGTCGAGCAGTTCGGGTTGGCGATGATGTTCTTCTTCTTGAAGCCGGCCGTCGCATCCGCGTTCACTTCCGGCACGATCAACGGCACGTCCGGGTCCATGCGCCAGGCCGAGGAATTGTCGATCACGACGGTGCCGGCGGCGCCGATCTTCGGCGACCATTCCTTCGACACCTCGCCGCCCGCCGACATCAAGCAGATGTCGACGTCGGAGAAGTCGTAATGCTCGAGCGCTTTGACCTTCAGGGTGCGGTCGCCGTAGGAGACCTCGACGCCCATGCTGCGGCGTGACGCCAGGGCCACCACCTCGTCCGCGGGGAATTTGCGCTCATCGAGGATGTTGAGCATTTCCCGTCCGACATTGCCGGTCGCGCCGACGACTGCGACTTTGTAACCCATCGTTCACTCTCCGACGAAAAAGCTCTTTCCTGAAGCTGAGGCTTAAACAGGAAGAGCAGCGCTTCTATGCGAGAACCGGCCTCAAGACAACGTTGGACCATGCCTGAAGGCCGTGGATGCAGTCGCCTGAGGCCCGCACGGCCGCAACCCCCACCCAAATCCAATTGGCGCTCGCAGCCTTCGCCGATGAGATCGTCGGCACGCTGGCGCGTCTGTTCGTCTATGTGGGGGCTTTGGTGCTGTTTGCCATCCTCGGGCTTGCGGCACTCGGCCAGCTGCCTGAGCTCCGCGACGATGGGTCGGCGGTGAAGCCGGGTTGGAGCGTAGCCGACCGCTCGCATCCGGCCTTCGCCCTCAGCCGGCTCGATTCATCAGAAAAAACAGGAGCCTACACCATCCTCAGGCATCCCGAAGGCGGCCGCAGGGACGTGATGCGCTGGGCGAGCGAGGCGGACAAGCCCGTGGCCGAGCTCGAGATTTACCGGGAAGGCGACGAATTCGACGTGGCGCGTCCGGCGACCGCGGACCTGGCCGTCCAGATGGGACTGGGCACCGCGACCCCGCTTGAGCAGGCCGGCCTGATCGACACCAAATTCGGCCATGTCGCCCTGTTCCGGCCAACGGGCACGGCGGCGGGCGCGTCGTCCTGCCTCGGCTACCTCAAGCGCAGCGAGGAGCCAGCGCTCCAGATCTCCGGCTTCTCCTGCCAGGGCGGTACCCTGCCCGAGCGGCGCGCGGCGATCGCCTGCACGTTGAACCGGCTGACGCTACTGACCTCGGGCAACGAGCCGAAGCTGGCCGAATTGTTCGCCCATGCCGAGCTGAAGCGCCGCGCTTGCACTTCCCAGGGTTCGTCGGACTGGCTGCTGGGTACCGCGAACGCACAATTGCGCGGAGCGCTCTGACCGGCATCAAGCTCAAGTGGCTGGTATTCATGCAACTTTTGCCAACGCGCACGATTATTCCGCGCTGGTGTGACCCAATAGACCTAGTTGCGGCCGCCCCGGCCGGGCTAGTATGGGATGATATCGACTGGCGGCTTGCCGCCTGAAGGGGACGTGATGAGCTCGAAATTCTCTGCCAAATTGGCGACGTGGCTCGCGGCAGGCGCCGTGGTTGCCATGAGCCTCGCGACGCCGGCCTCGGCCGACACCAAGCCCAAGCGCTATGACGATCGCGGCCGGCATTATTACGGACCGAGCGGCCCCAACACCGTCTATCAGCAGGGCCGCACCCGCCTCTATGTGAGCAAGCGCTCCTGGCTCGACGGCGGCACCGAGGTCAATCCGGGCGACCGCAAGTTCTCCGACTATGCGTTTCCGCCGGAGAACGGTCTCCCGACATTCGCGCGCGAGAACAACACCCGTCCAATCGATCGCCAGCCGCTCAGCACCCCGTCGGATGTTGGCGGGTACCCGCGAAATTTCCCGCTGTACTGAGGCGGAATTATCGACCTGAATCAAAATGGCCGGGCTCGCGTCCGGCCATTTTTGTTTGTGGTGTAGCCCGGATTTCGCGAAGCAATCCGGGCTACGACTCTAAGCGTGCAGCTTCTGCAATTCCTTCAAGATCGCTTCGCCCATCTGCGTGGTCGAGGCGGCTGTGGTGCCGTCCGACTTGATGTCGGCGGTGCGCAGGCCGCTGGCCAGCACGGCGGCGATCGCGGCGTCGACCTTGTCGGCGAGCGCGCCCATGTCGAAGGAATAGCGCAGCGCCATGCCGAAGGACGAGATCATCGCGATCGGATTGGCGAGGCCCTGGCCTGCGATATCGGGCGCCGAGCCGTGCACGGGCTCGTACAGCGCCTTGCGCTTCTTGCTCTTGACATCGACCTCGCCGAGCGAGGCCGAGGGCAGCATGCCGAGCGATCCCGTCAGCATCGCGGCGATGTCGGACAGCATGTCGCCGAACAGATTGTCGGTGACGATGACGTCGAACTGCTTCGGCCATTTCACCAGCATCATGCCGCCGGAATCGGCGAGCTGGTGCTCGAGCGTCACGTCGGCATATTCGCGCTTGTGGACCTGGGTCACGACCTCGTTCCAGAGCACGCCCGACTTCATGACGTTGCGCTTCTCCATCGACGTCACCTTGTTCTTGCGCTTCTTCGCAAGCTCGAAGGCGACGCGGGCGATGCGCTCGATCTCATAGGTGTCGTAGACCTGAGTATCGATGGCACGCTTCTGGCCGTTGCCGAGATCGGTGATGGTCTTGGGCTCGCCGAAATAGACGCCGCCGGTGAGCTCGCGCACGATCACGATGTCGAGGCCCTCGACGGCTTCGCGCTTCAGGCTCGAGGCATCCGCCAGCGCCGGGTAGCAGACGGCGGGGCGGAGGTTGGCGAACAGGCCGAGATCCTTGCGCAGGCGGAGCAGGCCGGCTTCCGGGCGCACCTCGTACGGCACGGCATCCCATTTCGGGCCGCCGACCGCGCCGAAAATGATCGCGTCCGCGTCCCTGGCCTTGGCCATGTCGCCTTCCGAGATCGACACCTTGTGCGCGTCATAGGCCGAACCGCCGACCAGGCCGGTATCGGTCTCGAACCTGGCGATCCCGGCCGAATTGAGCCAGTCGACCAGCCGCTTCACCTCGCCCATCACTTCGGGGCCGATACCGTCGCCGGGGAGCAGCAGCAGCTTGTGGGTCGCCATGACGTTCTTCCTCCGTTTCGTCATGGCCCGGCACAAGGCCGGGCATGACGGCGCTCTTGAATTTCGGCCGGAGTGCTAGAGCGGCGTTGCGCGCTTGGCAAGACACCATTGCCGCCTCGCGGCTGTGCAACGCAGGCAGGGCCTGCCACACTGCGCATGCCGGAGTACCCCTTGCCCGCCCAAGACTGTTTTGCTCAAGACCGCCGCCCTCCACCCGACGCCCATCCCGCGCGGCTGATCCTGACCCTGTCGCTGGCTGCGACGGTCGGGCTCGGCATCGGCCGCTTTGCCTATGCCCTGGTGCTGCCGGACATGCGGGAAGACCTCGGCTGGTCCTACTCGGCCGCCGGTTTCATGAACACCATCAACGCCGTCGGCTATCTCGTGGGCGCGCTTGTGGCATCCCGGCTGATCCAGCGCGTCGGCTGGGCGGCCGCGATCCGCGGCGGAACCCTGGCCTGCGTCGCCGCCCTTGCGACTTGCGCGCTGACCGGGAATTTCGTTGCATTGAGCCTGGCGCGCCTCGTGCTCGGCTTCGGTGCCGCCGCCGGTTTCGTCGCCGGAGGCGCGCTGGCCGCTTCGATCGCGCAATCGCGCCCGCAGCGGGCCAATTTCCTCCTCAGCCTGTTCTATGCCGGGCCGGGCATCGGCATTCTCGCCTCGGGCCTGATCGCCCCGTTCACGCTGCAATATTTCGGGCCGGGCTCGTGGTGGATCGTGTGGTGGGCGCTGACGCTGCTGTCCGTCGTGATGACCGTGCCCCTGTTCCTGGTCCGCATCGAGAGCGGAGTGCGTTTCTCGCAAGGCGGCCACGCCGCCTTCGCGATTGTGCCCGTACTGATCTATCTCGCCGGCTACTTCCTGTTCGGCGCGGGCTACATCGCCTACATGACCTTCATGATCGCCTATGTGCGCGACGGCGGCGGCGGCCCCGCGGCGCAGGCGGCGTTCTGGAGCCTGATCGGTCTCAGCGCCTTCGTCACGCCGTGGGCCTGGCGCGGCGTGCTCGCGCTCGATCGCGGCGGACTTGCCACCGCCATCATCCTCGGCACCAACGCGCTCGGCGCCGCCCTGCCGATGCTCGGGCATTCGCCGGCATGGCTCGCGGTCTCCGCCGTCGTGTTCGGCGTCGCCTTCTTCGCCGTGGTCGGCTCGACCACCGCCTTCGTGCGCTTCAACTATCCGCCGGAGGTGTGGCCGACCGCAATCGCGGCGATGACGATCTCGTTCGGCGTCGGCCAGACGCTCGGCCCGATCGTGGTCGGCGCGATCACGGATGCGCTGGGGAGCTTGAGTTACGCGCTGAATGTGTCGGCGGCGCTGCTGGCGTTGGGGGCGGTTGCGGCGCTGTGCCAGCAGAAGGTGGGGCCGAAGGGCTCGGTGCCGTAGGACAGCGTGACTAGCTCCCGCTAAACGAATTATACCCCTGGTCTTCCCAATAACCGCCCTTGTAGTCGTTGGTGACTTCCATCGACACGACGTATTTCGGGTTCTTGAAGCCGAGCTTGGTCGGCACGCGGATCTTCATTGGAAACCCATAAGCGCGCGGCAAGATCTCGTTGGCGTATTTGAACGTCATCTGGCTCTGCGGATGCAGCGCGGTACGCATGTCGAGCGGAGAATTGTAGCCGTCCTTGTCGGCGCACTGGAACCAGACGTACTTTGCGCGCGTGTCGGCACCGATCAGCTTGAGGAAGTCGCGCAACGGCGTGCCGGTCCAGCTGCCGATCGCGCTCCAGCCCTCGACACAAATGTGACGGGTGATCTGCGTGACCTGCGGCAGCTTGTACAACTCCGGAAGCGTCCAGGACTTCTTGTTGTCGACGAGGCCGCGGACTTCGAGCTTCCAGTCGGCGCCGTCGACATCCGGCGCGTCGTCGAGATCGTAATAGGCGTTGAACGGAAACGGCTTGGTGATCGCGCTCTCGGGGAATGTCGGCGCCAGCGCGTCGGGATTGAAGATGAAATCCTGCACGGCGTCGTTGAATTTCGAAACCGTCTTGAGCATCTCCTCGGCGGAGGACGAGTCGATCACGTCGCAGCCGGTGAGCAGCGTCAGCGCCCCCAAGCTGGCGCCGCCCGCGATGAAGCGGCGACGGCTGACATCAGGCATCGTCTTGAGGGAGTCCTTGATCAGCAGCCGCTTGTCGACGCCGGGGATCAGGAATGAGCGTTTTGCCATGGTTCTTGCTCCGCTCAACGGCCGATGATCATCGCGCGCAGGCTCTTCGGCACCAACAGCGCGAGCACAACGTGAATGACGAGGAAGGCGCAGATCGCGGCCATGCAGAAGAAATGGATGTAGCGCGCGGTCGGATAGTCGCCGAACAGCATGACCAGCCAATGCAGTTGCACCGGCTTCCACATCGACAGACCCGACAGCACGATCAGCACGCCGACCACGATGATGCCGGCATAGAGCACGCGCTGGACGTAATTGTAGACGGTGAGATCGGCATGGCCGAGCTTGAAGGTCAGAGCCGCCCTGACATCGTGAAGCACGCCGGACGGGGTGATCGGCAGCAGTTTCTTGCGGAAGCGGCCGGTGGCGAAACCGGTGACGAGATAGGCGAGGCCGTTGATCATCAACAGCCACATCGCCGCAAAATGCCAAAGCAGGCCGCCGGCGAGCCAGCCGCCGAGCGTGTAGTCGCGGGGAAAGCTGAAGCCGAACAGCGGCGAGGCGTTGTAGATCTGCCAACCCGACAGGATCATCAGAATCATGGCGAGGGCGTTGATCCAGTGCATGACCCGGACCCAGGCCGGCTGGATTACTTTGGCCGGGGCGGCGCTGACCTGCTCGTCGGTGACTGTGAGGCTCGACATGATGGTTCCGTCCTGAACATCGTCTGACAGCAATTATACGCCGATGCTTCCGCTTTCGTTACGCCCTGTCCGACATCGAATCGATACCGGCGATCTATAGTGGTCACAATAAAGCGAGCCGGGTATCCCCGGCTCGCTTTTTCGTCGCATCCGGTTCGGGGATGAAGCCGGACCGCGCGGGGTTACGTCGCGGGCATCAGCACGGTATCGACCACATGGATCACGCCGTTGGACTGGTTGACGTTGCTGATCGTCACCATCGAGGTGCCGCCCTTGGCATCGACGATCCAGACCTTGCCGTCCTGCTTCTTCACCGTCAGTTCCTCGCCTTCGGCGGTCTTCATCTTCTTGCCGTCGGTGAGGTCGGAGGCCTCGAGCTTGCCGGGCACGACATGGTAGGTCAGGATCCTGGTCAGAGTGGCCTTGTTCTCAGGCTTGACCAGAGTGTCGACGGTGCCGGCCGGCAGCTTGCCGAAGGCGGTGTTGGTCGGCGCGAACACCGTGAACGGGCCCTTGCCTTCCAGCGTCGGCACCAGGCCGGCCGCCTTCACCGCCGCCACCAGCGTGGTGTGGTCCTTCGAGTTGACGGCGTTCTGGACGATGTTCTTGGACGGGAACATCGCGGCGCCGCCGACCATGACGGTCTTTTCCTCGGCGCGGGCGGGCGCGACGACGGTCGCGGTGATGGCCAGGGTGCTGAACGCGGCGGCAGCGAGATAGGCAATACGCTTCGACATGGAGAGTCTCCCGATTGGATGGTGACCGGCATTGGCCGGCGTTCGAGTTGGGCAACAACGGCGCTTGCGACAGTTTGACGTGAGGCAGTAGCGCCGTCGTTGGCTCAAACTACGGGAGGGTTTGCGATGGGGTTTCGGATTAAAATTCTTTGTGATGCGTGAAACTATGCGGAGGGATGTTCGTGGGGTGCATCATCAACCCGTCATTGCGAGGAGCAACGCGAGGAAGCAATCCAGACTGCTAGCGCGCACGCATTTCTGGATTGCTTCGCTTTGCTCGCAATGACGCGAGCGGCTGTACGTCCTGCTAATCCCTGTTGTGCGGCGTCTGGATAAACCCGCGATTATGCGTCGGGCTGATCAAGAGCTCGTTGATGCACACCCGCGCCGGCATGCTCGCGATGAACGCGATGGTGCGGCCCAGATCTTCGGATTGCAGCATCTTCGCCTGCTCGGCCTCGCTCGGCACCACCGGGCGCAGCTTCAGGATCGGGGTCGCCACCTCGCCCGGCATCAGGCAGCAGGCGCGCAGGCCGTTGACGCATTCGTCCATGTTGAAGGAATGGGTCAGCGCCAGCACGGCGTGTTTGGTGGTGGTGTAGGCCGGGCCCGGCATTTTCGAGACGTGGCGGCCGGCCCAGGACGAGACGTTGACGATGGCGCCGTCCTGCTGCTTGCGCATCGTCGGCAGCACCGCGCGCATGCAATAGAGCACGCCGTTGAGATTGACCTGGACCAGTTGGTCCCAGCCCTCCAGTTCCATGTCCTTCCAGCTCCGCTTGGGAACATTGATACCGGCATTGTTCACGAGCAGGTCGATCCGGCCGTGCTTCGCGACGATTTGATCGGCCGCCTTCTGGGCTTCGGAGGCGACCGACACGTCCAGAGCAATCGCCTCGGCCGCCCCGCCGTCCCCGGCGATCTTCGCAACCACGGTATCCAGGGCGTCCTTGCGGCGGCCCGAGACCACGACGATCCAGCCGTCGGCCGCGAGCGCCTCGGCACCGGCTTCCCCGATCCCGCTGCCCCCGCCCGTGACCCAGGCCACGCGTTTCCCGTTTTTGGTCATGCAAACTGTCTCCGTTGCTTCATTGGGGCGGTTTTTGCTAATCCAGCCCTCGGTTTTGACCGGCCTTGTCTGACGAGCCTTGTCGTACAAGTTCCTGCGGTCGAGGAAATCTTGCATGAACCCAGCTGCCAACGCCAACCTGTTTTCCCGCCTGTTCGACGGCCTGGACGATCCGAAGCGCCTTGCGATCGAGACGCATGACGGAGGGCGCATCAGCTATGGCGATCTGATCGCGCGGGCCGGTCAAATGGCGAATGTGCTGGTCGCGCGCGGCGTGAAGCCCGGCGATCGCGTTGCGGTGCAGGTCGAGAAATCCGTGGCCAACATCGTGCTGTACCTGGCCACGGTGCGGGCCGGCGCGGTCTATCTGCCGCTCAACTCCGCCTATACGCTGAACGAGCTCGACTACTTCATCGGCGATGCCGAGCCCTCGCTGGTGGTCTGCGATCCCTCCAAGGCGGAGGGCCTTGCCCCGATCGCCGCCAAGGTGAAGGCAAAAGTCGAGACGCTCGGGCCGAACGGCAAGGGCTCGCTGACAGAGGCCGCCGACAAGGCGAGCAGCGAATTCGCCACGGTGTCGCGTGCAAACGACGATCTCGCCGCGATCCTCTACACGTCGGGCACCACCGGCCGCTCCAAGGGCGCGATGCTGACCCATGACAATCTGGCATCGAATTCGCTCGCGCTCGTCGGCTACTGGGGCTTCACCGACAAGGACGTGCTGATCCACGCGCTGCCGATCTACCACACCCATGGCCTGTTCGTGGCCACCAATGTGACGCTGTTCGCGCGCGCGTCGATGATCTTCCTGCCAAAACTCGACCCGGATCTGATCATCAAGCTGATGGCGCGTGCCACGGTGCTGATGGGCGTGCCGACCTTCTATACCCGCCTGCTCCAGAACGCCGGGCTATCGCGCGAAACCACAAAACACATGCGGCTGTTCATCTCGGGCTCGGCGCCGTTGCTGGCCGAAACCCATCGCGAATGGTCGGCGCGCACGGGGCACGCGGTGCTCGAGCGCTACGGCATGACCGAGACCAACATGAATACGTCGAATCCCTATGACGGCGAGCGCGTGCCCGGCGCGGTCGGCTTTCCCCTCCCCGGCGTCTCCGTACGCGTGACCGATCCTGAAACCGCCAAGGAACTGCCGCGTGAAGAAATCGGCATGATCGAGGTCAAGGGCCCGAACGTGTTCAAAGGCTATTGGCGCATGCCGGAGAAGACCAAGGCGGAATTCCGCGACGACGGCTTCTTCATCACCGGCGACCTCGGCAAGATCGACGGCAAGGGCTATGTCCACATTCTCGGCCGCGGCAAGGATCTCGTGATCTCCGGCGGCTTCAACGTCTACCCCAAGGAAATCGAGAGCGAGATCGACGCCATGCCCGGCGTGATCGAATCAGCCGTGATTGGCGTGCCCCATGCCGATTTCGGCGAGGGCGTCACGGCCGTGCTGGTCTGCAACAAGGGCGCCGATGTGAGCGAGGCGGCGGTGCTGAAGGCGCTCGACGGCCGGCTGGCAAAGTTCAAGATGCCCAAGCGCGTCTTTGTCGTCGACGAGCTGCCGCGCAACACCATGGGCAAGGTGCAGAAGAATATTTTGCGGGATACGTACAAGGATCTGTACGCGAAGAAATAGGGGCGCAATCGCTCCGGGCTGGGGGACATGAACCGAGAGCAAGCAAAAAAGATACACAAACACCTGCTCGATGCTGCCGCGGCATTCCGCCGAGCTGAGGCCGCGATCGTCGATGTTGGCGATGACGGCAGAAAGCTGTTTGCAGAACCGCTTGTAACGGCGGTTTTCCATTTGCAGTTCAAGCTTCTGCGACTGATCTACAAAAGATACCCTGACCTGGAGCCGCCGCTACCGCCGGCAACAATCGACAGCACAGTTCGCTGGGAGGAAGTCTCGCTGCCGCCGTCGGTGCTGGAGACCGATATCGATCGAATCATTTTCTCCGTGATGAAACCTCGCTGGCAGAAGGTGGCGATGGTCCTTTACTGCGCGGCGGAGAAGGTCGAGGAGGGAGAGCTAGGCGCACCTATCGAATATGAAGTGTTCGCGGCCCGCATTCAGGCGTTGGTCGAGGCCGACCTCCTGGATGCGCAAGGTGATCTCCGGGTGTGGACTCGGAGCGAAGTGAGATTGAAGGACCGGTCGGTTAACTAGCGCCCACCAGGCTCAACACAAACCGGCTGCCGACAATGAAGAGATAACACCCGAACGCCACCTCCAGCGTCCGCTTCGACATCGCATGCGCGGCACGCACGCCGAGCGGCGCGGTGACGAGGCTCATCGGCATCACCAGCACGGCGCCGATCAGGGAGACGTAGCCGAGCGCGAATGGGACTTGCAGGGCTGCAACGCCGGGATAGCTGGCCGCCGCCGGCCAGCCGGCGTAGATGTAGCCGAGCGCGCCGGGGATCGAGATCAGCACCGCGAGCGCCGACGATGTGGCCACTGCCTGATGGATCGGCCGGCCGTAGAACGTCATCAGCAGGTTCGAGAACAGGCCGCCGCCGATGCCCATCAACGTCGACAAAATGCCGACGCAGAAGCCGTAGATTCGCATCAGCGGACCCTTCGGCAAGTCATCTCCGAGCTTCCAGCTCTCGCGCGCGAAGATCAGCCGTACCGCGGCCGACCAGGCGACGGCGACGAACACGATCTTGAACAGCCGCTCCGGCGCGTAGCGCGCGACCACGCTGCCGGCGATGACACCGATTACGATCGGTAGCCACCAGACGCGAAGGATGGGGATGTCGACGGCGCCGCGCTTGTAATGCGCTTGGAACGAACGGATCGAGGTCGGGATGATCACGGCCAGCGATGTGCCGATGCAGAGCGGCATACGCACTTCCAGTGGCACGCCGGCGATGCGGAAGCATTCATAAAACACCGGCACCAGAATCGCGCCGCCGCCGATGCCGAACACGCCGGCCAGAAATCCCGAGAGCGCGCCCGTTGCGATCAGCAGCAGCGCGAGTTCGACGATCTCCTTGATATCGAGACCTGCAATCACCCCTGACCTGCCCCCCGCGACTGGTCGCAACGTCTCCGAAGCATGCGCCCGGACATGGTTGCGCGGAAAGCTGTAAGCGATCTGGTTTGCGCGGTCGACACATCGCATTTGCGGGCTGGGGTGGAATGCAGGCTGCGCATATCCGGCAGATGCCCCAAAAATGGTGAAGCGGCAGCTTGCAGACCGGGTCGGGAGGTCCGCTGGCACACGCCATCGGAAGTTTGGACGGGATGGTCCGTTTAGAGGTGTTCCAACAGCGATTTCAATGACGATGGACGGGAAGCACGAAGAAATGAATATATATTCTATGTTTGGTCCGTGGGCCAGCGCCCTGGTATACCAGGCACCGGATTGGCCTTGTTTCATCAACGCCATAGCGCTGAACGCCGGTTCGATTGATGGCGAATTGGTGATTGCGCAGGCCAAATCGACTCCGTAAATAGAGCCGACCTTCCGCGATCCCCGCGCGCCCATGCTGGGCCGCAATAAAGCAATCGAAGCCCATGACCGCACGGATCGAACGACCGCTTTCTCCCCACATGCAAGTCTACCGCTGGACGCTGACGATGGCCCTTTCCATCGTCCATCGCGCCACCGGCATCGCCCTTTACGCCGGGACGCTGCTGCTGGTCTGGTGGCTGGTCGCCGCAGCCTCCGGCCACGCCGCCTACGCCACCGTCCAGGCGTTCACCGGCAGCGTCATCGGCCGGCTGATCGTGTTCGGCTACACCTGGGCGCTGATGCACCATATGTTGAGCGGCATCCGGCACCTGGTGTGGGATCTCGGCTACGGCTTCAAGGCCAATGAGCGCGAAGCGCTGACCTGGGGGGCGCTGATCGGCGGCATCGTGCTGACGGTGCTGATCTGGATCATCGCCTACGCGATCGGAGGTGTACGATGAGCGCAGCCGACACCCCGAAGCGCAGCATGCGCACCCCGCTCGGCCGCGTCCGCAATCTCGGCGCCGCACATTCCGGCACCTCCGATTTCTGGCGCCAGCGCATCACCGCCGTCGCGATGACCCTGCTGATGCTGCCGGTGATCGTCGTCGTCATGATGACGCTCGGCAGCAACCAGGCCGGCGCCAAGGTGATCCTCGGCTCGCTGCCGATAGCGGTGATCATGCTGCTCTTCATCGTCGCCAGCGCCTGGCACATGAAGATCGGCATGCAGGTCGTGATCGAGGACTACATCCATAACGAGAAGCTGAAGCTCATCTCGGTCATGCTCAACAATTTCTTCTCGATCGCCGTGGCGCTCGCCTCGACCTACGCGATCGTGAAACTTTCATCCGGAGTGTAAACCCATGGCCACAGGAACGAATGGCAAGGGCAACGGCGCTCCCGCCACCAACGGAAAAGCCTATCCGATCGAAGACCACACCTATGACGTCGTCGTGGTCGGCGCCGGCGGCGCGGGGTTGCGCGCCGTGGTCGGCTGCGGCGAAGCCGGCCTCCGCACGGCCTGCATCACCAAAGTGTTTCCGACCCGCTCGCATACGGTCGCGGCGCAAGGCGGCATCTCGGCTTCGCTCGGCAACATGCACAAGGACGACTGGCGCTGGCACATGTACGACACGGTGAAGGGGTCGGACTGGCTGGGCGACCAGGACGCGATCGAATACATGGTGCGCAACGCGCCCGAGGCGGTCTACGAGCTCGAGCACTGGGGCGTGCCGTTCTCGCGCACCGAAGACGGCAAGATCTACCAGCGCCCGTTCGGCGGCATGACCTTGGACTACGGCAAGGGCCAGGCGCAGCGCACCTGCGCCGCCGCCGACCGCACCGGTCACGCCATGCTGCACACGATGTACGGCCAGTCGCTGCGTCACGCGGCCGAGTTCTTCATCGAGTTCTTCGCCATCGACCTGATCATGGACGACCAGGGCACCTGCCGCGGCGTCGTCGCGATCAAGCTCGAGGACGGCACGCTGCACCGCTTCCGGGCCCAGACGGTGATTCTCGCGACCGGCGGCTATGGCCGCGCCTATGCCTCCTGCACCTCGGCGCACACCTGCACCGGCGACGGCGGCGGCATGGTGCTGCGCGCCGGCCTGCCGATGCAGGACATGGAATTCGTGCAGTTCCACCCGACCGGCATCTACGGCTCGGGCTGTCTCGTGACCGAAGGCGCGCGCGGCGAAGGCGGCTATCTCGTCAACTCCGAAGGCGAGCGTTTCATGGAGCGTTATGCGCCGTCGGCGAAGGACCTCGCCTCACGCGACGTCGTCTCGCGCGCGATGACCATCGAGATTCGCGAAGGCCGCGGCGTCGGCAAGAAGAAGGACCACATCTTTCTTCATCTCGACCATCTCGATCCCGCGGTGCTCGCCGAGCGCCTGCCGGGCATCTCCGAATCGGCAAAGATCTTCGCCAATGTCGACGTGACGCGCGAGCCGATCCCGATCGTGCCGACCGTGCACTACAACATGGGCGGCATCCCCACCAATTATCACGGCGAAGTGCTGACCAAGAAGGACGGCGACGACAACGCCATCATCCCCGGTCTGATGGCGATCGGCGAAGCGGCCTGCGTCTCCGTGCACGGCGCCAACCGCCTCGGCTCGAACTCACTGATCGACCTGGTCGTGTTTGGCCGCGCCGCCGCGCTGCGGCTGGCCGAAAAGCTCACGCCCAACGCCAAGCAGCCCGAACTGCCGGCGAATTCGGCCGATCTCGCGCTCGGTCGCCTCGACCATTACCGCTACGCCTCCGGTGGTACGCCGACCGCAAAACTGCGCGAAGGCATGCAGCATGTGATGCAGAACAATTGCGCAGTGTTCCGCACCGGCGACATCCTGAGCGAAGGTCAGAATCTGATCGAGAAGGTCCACAGCGGCATCACCGACATCGCCGTGTCCGACCGCTCGCTGGTGTGGAATTCCGACCTGATCGAGACGCTCGAATTCGACAATCTGATCTCGCAGGCGGTGGTGACGATGAACTCGGCCGCCAACCGCACCGAGAGCCGCGGCGCGCATGCCCGCGAGGACTTCTCCGACCGCGACGACAAGAACTGGATGAAGCACACGCTGGCCTGGCTGGAAGACTCCGGCAAGGTCAAGATCGAGTACCGCCCGGTTCACGACTACACCATGACCAACGACGTCCAGTACATCCCGCCCAAAGCTCGCGTTTACTAAGCGGCGCGCGTGTATTGATCGAACAGCGAAGGCCTTAATCGAAATGGTTGAATTCGCACTTCCGAAGAACTCGAAAATCACCGGCGGCAAGTCCTGGCCGAAGCCCGCGGGCGCGACCGAAACGCGCGAGTTCCGCGTCTATCGCTGGAATCCGGACGACGGCAAGAATCCGAGCGTCGACACCTATTACGTCGACACCCATGATTGCGGTCCGATGGTGCTGGACGGCCTGATCTGGATCAAGAACCATATCGACCCGTCGCTGACCTTCCGCCGCTCCTGCCGCGAAGGCGTCTGCGGCTCCTGCGCGATGAACATCGACGGCCAGAACACGCTGGCCTGCACCCGCTCGATGCACGACGTGAAGGACGGCGCGGTGAAGATCAATCCGCTGCCGCACCAGCCGGTGGTGAAGGACCTGGTCCCCGACCTCACCAATTTCTACGCGCAATATGCGTCGATCGAGCCGTGGCTGAAGACGACCTCGCCGACGCCGCAGAAGGAATGGAAGCAGAGCCACGAGGACCGCGAGAAGCTCGACGGCCTCTACGAGTGCATCCTCTGCGCCTGCTGCTCGACCTCCTGCCCGAGCTATTGGTGGAACAGCGAGCGCTATCTCGGTCCCGCCGCGCTGCTCCAGGCCAACCGCTGGGTGTCCGATTCACGGGATGAGGCCACCGGCGAGCGCCTCGACGATCTCGAGGATCCGTTCCGCCTCTACCGCTGCCACACCATCATGAACTGCGCCAAGGCATGCCCGAAGGGCCTCAACCCGGCGGAAGCCATCGCCGAGCTCAAGCTCAAGCTGGTCGAGCGCCAGATCTAGGCGTCATTCATGCTGCGATGCCCGGCCGAAACGGCCGGGGCATTCTATGGCGGGCGCCTGTTGGAGTAGATTTCTCCTCCGCTCCGTGAGCGAGCGCACCGGCGGATTGCAACCTCCGGTTACCGCCACAAGCCGCTTCCTTCCCGGCGTAAAATTCAAGTAAGCTCTCCGGTGTGGGACCGGAGCGACCGTGCAGGGCGCGCAACGCAATTCGCTGAGACTGTTGCAGTGGATGATGGGCGCATCCCTGGCGCTCCCGATTGCGTTGTTCGCGATCGCCTCCTCGATCTCCTACACCTCGACACACGACATCGCCGACCGCGAGATCGAGCGCACCCTCGATGTCGCACATGAGCACGCCCTCAAGGTGTTCGAGACGATCGACCGCAGCCTCGCCGAGCTCAACGAGGTGGTGCGCGGCCTGCCCGACGACGTCATCCGCTCGCGCGAACCGGCCCTGCACCGCCGCCTGAAGCAACTGACCTATGCGCTGCCGCAGCTCAAATCGGCCTGGATCTTCGATGCGGACGGAAAGTCGCTGGTCAACAGCCTTGCCTCGCCGCCGCCGGAGCAGAGCTTTGCGGACCGCGACTATTTCTATGCCCATGTCGACCAGGCCATCGGCACATTCATCGGCGCCTCGCTGACACCGCGCGCGCCCTATCAGGGTGCTCGCTTCTTCGGGGTCAGCCGCCGCCGTGACTCCGACGACGGCAGTTTCATCGGCGTGATCCAGGCCTCCGTCCTGCCCGAATATTTCGAGAGCTTCTATGCCAGGATCGGCTCCGATCCCGGCAGCTTCTTCGCGATGGGACGCACCGACGGGGTGGTGCTGGCGCATCTTCCGCGGCTCAACCGCGACCTTCGGCTCGATCCCAACGGACCGGTCGGCCGGAACATCGCAGCTCACCCCGAGCATGGCCTCATCACCGTCGCGTGGCCTTCAGACGGGATCGAGCGTCGCATCGGTTACCGGCGCATCGCCGAATATCCGATCTATGTCAGCGCGGGGCTCGAGACCTCGGCCATCCGCGCGCGCTGGTTCGCCACCATGGGCCAGCATCTGGTGTTCGGCGTTCCCGCCACCGCGCTGCTGTTCCTGCTGCTGGCGCTGGCGATCCGGCGCACCCAGCATCTCCAGGCCGAGGCCGCAGCGCGGCGTGAAGCCGAGGAGGCGCTCAAGCACAGCCAGCGCCTGGAGGCGCTCGGGCAGCTCACCGGGGGCGTCGCGCACGATTTCAACAACCTCCTGACCGTGATCCGCGCCTCCGTCGACCTGTTGAACCGGCCGCAACTGAGCGAGGAGCGGCGCCAACGCTACATCACCGCCATCGCGGACGCGGTCGCGCGCGCGGCCAAACTGACATCGCAGCTGCTCGCGTTTGCGCGGCGCCAGACCTTGAAGCCTGAGGTGTTCGACGTCGGCGCGCGGATGCAGTCGCTGCACGACATGCTCGCGACGCTGCTCGGACCCGCGATCGAAATCGCGATGCGGCTGCCGGCCGAGCCCTGCCTCGTCAATGCCGATGCAAGCCAGTTCGAGACCGCGTTGATCAACATGGCGACCAATGCGCGCGATGCCATGCACGGCAAGGGCAGGATCGTTTTCAACGTCGAGACCTTGACGACGATTGCGGAGACGCGGGCTCCCGTCTCGGGCAGCCATCACCGTACAGGCACCCATGATCTTCCAGGTCATCTGGGCTTCGTCAGCATTGCCGTCAGCGACACCGGCATCGGCATTCCGGCTGCGCGGCTCGAGCGCATCTTCGAGCCGTTCTTCACCACCAAGCAGGTCGGCCACGGCACCGGTCTCGGCCTGTCGCAGGTGTTCGGCTTCGCCCGGCAGTCCGGCGGCGAGGTGACGGTCACCAGCGAGGTGGGCCAAGGCAGCACCTTCTCGCTCTATCTGCCGCGCGTGGCGCCGCACCTGCTGCCGCAGCGGCAGGCACCGAACACGGCCCCGGCAGTGGCAGGCAGCGGCATGTCGGTGCTGCTGGTCGAGGACAATATCGAGCTCGCCAATTTCGCCGCCGACGGCCTCACCGAACTCGGCTACAGCATCACGCTGGTCGACAATGCAACCGATGCACTCGCCGAGCTGGTCATGGACGCCGATCGCTTCGATGTCGTTTTCTCGGACATCGTGATGTCGGGCATGACCGGGCTCGATCTCGCGCAGGCGATCCGCGACCGCGGCATCGGCGTGCCGGTCGTGCTGACGACCGGCTACAGCGAGGCACTGTCCCAGGACGGCAATTTCGAGCTCGTGCAAAAGCCCTACGCAATCGATCAGCTGTCGCGCATCCTGCATCGGGTCGCCCGGCTCCGCCGGGTGCGTGGTGGCGCTGCCGAATGATCCGGCACATGGAACCAGGACAAGATGATGAAGATGGTCAAGAAGGCGGCGTGAGGCGTAGCTCGGACGGTGCGCAGCGCAATCCGGGAAAGCCCGTACAGACGTCTTCCGCCGTTGGAGTCCCCAGCAAAACCGGCTATGCATGCGCCGCTTACAACGAGGACTCCGACTTGACGACCGACAAGGCTCCTTCGTCCGCGCCATTCGGCGCGTTTGCGCCGAATGCGGCGCAGGCCGCGATCATCGGCCTCGCACAACGCTCGGGGCTGAAGCGCGGCGCATTCCGGCCCTGGATGTCGCGGCTGGTCAATTTGCTGCGCGGTGGTCCCGTCGACGTGACGTATCAGGGCGCCTCGTTCCGGTTCTATCACCAGGGCAGCGCGACCGAGCGCGGTGCGCTGTTCAATCCCGACTACAATCTCGACGAGCTCGACTTCCTGCGCCAGCACACCCCAGCGGGCGGCGTGTTCGTCGACGTCGGCGCCAATGTCGGCACTTTTGCGCTGGTGATGGCGCAGCAGGTCGGGCCATCAGGGAAAGTGGTCGCAATCGAACCGCATCCGATGACGTTTGGGCGGCTCTCATTCAACCAGGCCGCATCGAAAGCGACGCAGGTGCGCCTGGTGCAGGCTGCCGCAGGCGACAGCGACGGCGAGCTCATGATCGAGAGCGGCGGCGGCAATCTCGGCGCCACGCACGTCGTCACTGGCACCGCCAGCGCGGAGGCGATCAAGGTCCCGTCGCTGCGGCTGACGCGCATTCTCGACGAGGCCGGCGTCACGAAGGTGGACGCGTTGAAGATCGACGTCGAGGGCTTCGAGGACCGCGTGCTGATCGGTTTCTTCCGCGACGCACCGCAATCGCTATGGCCGCGCGCGGTGGTGATCGAACATCTGTCACAAAAGGAATGGCAGCAGGACTGTATTGCCGACATGACCGCGCGCGGCTTTGCCGTTGCGCGCAAGACGCGGAGCAATACGTTCCTGTCGCGCTGACGACAAACGACGGAGGTTGCGATGATCGACCATATGGGCTTTCCGGTCTCCGACTATGAGCGCGCCAAGGCGTTCTACGCCAAAGCGCTGGCGCCGCTCGGCTACAGCCTGATCATGGAGGTCACGCAGGAGCAGACCGGCCACGATCCGGCCGCCGGCTTCGGCGCCGACGGCAAGCCGGATTTCTGGATCGGCGGCGAGGGCGCGCTGAACAAGCCGGTGCATGTCGCGATCACGGCCAAGGACCGCTCCGCGGTGGACGCGTTCTACAAGGCGGCCTTGGCCGCCGGCGGCCGCGACAATGGACCGCCCGGCATTCGGGCGCATTATCATCCGGACTATTACGGCGCGTTCGTGCTCGACCCCGACGGACACAACATCGAGGCGGTTTGCCACGCGCCGGAATAGATAAGTTCCGTCTTTCGGCCGGAACCTCGTTCCGCGCCCGCCGTTGTCGTCTCTTGCAACAGGAGCACGATATGGCCAACGACAATGCCCGCGACGTCGACCGCGATTTGAACCGCGCCTGGGATCTGATGAAGACGATCGGATTCGCGATGCTGGTGACGCGCGACGGCGACAAGCTCCGGGCGCGGCCGATGAGCGCCTATCTCGATCGCAACGCGAACACGATTTATTTCCTCACCGACGCGCGGCGTCACAAGGACGAGGAGATCGCGCGTCACCCGTCCATCAACCTGTCGTTCGCGGATGCCGGCAGCCAGAAGTACGTTTCACTGACAGGCACCGCAATCGTCTCCAACGACCGTGCGAAGATCAAGGAGCTGTTCTCGACGCCGGCCAAGGCGTGGTGGGACTCTGCCGAAGATCCGAACATCCGCGTGCTCAAGGTCACGCCTGATGATGCCGAGTTCTGGGACTCGCCCGGCACCGTGATCTCTTATGTGAAGATGGCGGCTGCGGCGGTGACAAACACGCGGCCCGATATCGGCGATAACCGCAAGGTCTCGATGTAATGCCGATCGAGCCGCCCGAGATTCCGCCGTCGACACCCGGCACGCCCGCCGAGCCGCCGCCGGGGATTCCGCCCGGTAATCCGCAGCCCGAAATCGCGCCGCCGGTGCGCGAGCCCGGCTCGCCAGCGCCGCCCGACGAATTGCCGGGCCGCATGCCTGAAGAGATTCCATCGCGCGGACCGAACGGCCCGCTCACACCGAATCCCGCGAAGGACGCAAGTCCGTCGCGGGATCGCGTTGAGACCGAGCATCAGGTCTGAGGCAATTGCAACCTGCGCCTGAATGCGCAATGAACGTCACTATAGTGAGGTGATTTGCGTGCAGAAATAAATCGGGCCACGACCGCTTTGTCCGCCACAATCCGGCCTAACGCGTAGCTGTTCATCCCAACGTGTCGTCAAAGAACCTTCCGGGGAAGTTCACCATCATGACTAATCTTCGTTTCGTGCTGCTTGCCACCACGGCTCTGACCGCGATGCAATTGGCAAACTCGGCATCGCATGCGCAAAGCGCAGCGCCGCTCGTGGTTGCGCAGGCGCAGCCACAGGAAACCGGCCCTGACGGAAAACCGAAGCAGCCGCCGAAGGGACCACCAGCGGCCGCGCCTCCGGCGGCGCCCGCGCGCCCGGCCGCACCGCCGCCCGCAGCTGCACCGCCCCATCCGCCCGCGGCGCCTCCGCCGGCCGCCGCACCGCCGCGCCCAGCAGCGCCGCCACCGCCACCTGCGGCCCGTCCGACGCCCCCACCGCCGCCTGCCGCGCCGAAGCCGCCTTCGCCGCCGCCGGCTGCGCCTCCGCAACAGCATGCGCCGCCTCCGGCACCGCCCGCGGCGCGCCCGGCTCCCACACCGCCGCCCGCCGCAGCTCCGCAGCAGCACGCGCCCACGCCACCGCCGCCTTCGGCTCGCCCGACGCCGCCGCCTCCCGCAGCGGGTCATTCGGGACGGCCCGCGCCTGCTCCCACGGCGACGCCTGCTCCGGCACCTGCTGCTCCCACAGCGCGCCCGGCGACGCCTAATGCCCCAACCGCAACGCCCGCTCCGACAGCAACCCCTGCGCCGACTGCAACCCCGGCTCCGCGCAGCACGCCGGGCACGCCGCCGACCGGCCGCCCCGGTGCACCGCCCCCTGGCGGACGTCCTGGCGCGCCTCCGGCCGCAGGGTCACCTGCTCCAGGCGCTACACCCGCACCGACCGCCACGCCGGCACCCGCTGGCGCTCCGACGCCGCCGCCGTCCGGACGTCCGGGTTCGGCTCCCGCACCCGGCGCTACCCCGGCCCCGACAGCGACGCCCGCCCCAGGCGGCGCCGTAACGCCCCCACCCGGTCGTCAGGGTGGAACCCCTCCTGCTGGCGCGCCCGCTGCGGGAGCTCCGCCGACCCAGCCGCAGGCAGGTGTCCCACCCCGGCCGACGCCTCCCCCCGGGGCCGCAGCGCCGAGCACCGTCCCCGGCTCGGCGGCCGCAACCCCACCGCCCAACAGGGCGCAATACGCTCCGCCGACGGTTGCGCCGGCCTTCCGCGCCGCGCCCACGACGACCACACCCCTGCCTCCACCGCCGCGTCCGCCACAGCGTGATCTGACGCCGATCGCGATCGGTGCAGGTGTCGTCGCCGGTGCTGTGATCGGCGCCACCATCGCCGACTACCGCAACCAGCGACGCGAATCCGTCGAAGGCGGCCGCACCGTTTACACCGAGCCGGACCGCATCATCGTTCGAGATCCGGGTGGGCAGACATACGTCCGCGGCAACGATCTCTATCGCTTCCGCTATGGCGCCCGCGACATCCGCACCGACACTGTTGGCGGCGATAACCGCACCGTGGTGATCCGTCCCGACGGCAGCGAGATCATCACTGTGGTGGGTCAGGACGGTCGATTGCTGCGTCGAATCCGCAGGGACCCAGCCGGGCGCGAGATCATCATCATCGACAACAGCTACCGCGATCCGCGGTCGGTCGGCGGCTTCTACGTCGACGCGCCGCCTCCGGTGGTCAACATTCCCTACGATCGCTACATCGTCGACGCCGAGGAGGCGTCGCCGGACGTGATCTACCAGACCATGGTGGCACCGCCGGTGCAGCGGATCGATCGCCGCTACACGCTCGACGAGATCCGCTACAGCCCCAATGTTCGCATGCAAATGCCGAGCATCGACGTCAACACGATCAACTTCGCGACAGGATCGTGGACCATCCCACCGGACCAGGCGGAGAAGCTGCAAGCGATCGCCGACGGTCTCAACCGCGCTATCCAGGCCAACCCGCGCGTGGTCTTCCTGATCGAAGGTCACACCGACGCGGTCGGCAACGACGTCGACAATCTGTCATTGTCGGACCGCCGTGCGCAATCCGCGGCCGAATTGCTGACCCAGCAATTCAGTGTGCCGGCTGAGAACCTGACGTCGCAGGGCTACGGCGAGCAGTACCTGAAGGAGCAGACGCAAGAGCCGAGCGCGATCAACCGGCGCGTCACCGTCCGCAACATCACGCCATTGCTCAACGGCGGCCAGGCCTCACTGCCGCCGCCCCCGCCCGGCACTGCGCCGCCGCGCTGAGGCGACACACAAATGCAAAATGGCCGGGAGCGATCCCGGCCATTTTTGTTTTCGTCATTGCGAGGAGCGAAGCGACGAAGCAATCCAGACTATCACTGCGGAAAGATCCTGGATTGCTTCGCTTCGCTCGCAATGACGAATGAGGCAACAGTCCCCTGTTCCGGCTAACCCTTGTCGTTCTCCAGCCGGAAGATCTGCGAGCCTTCGCTGCCCGAGAGCAGACCAGTGTCGCTGTAAAGCTTCAGCTTGGCGCGGGTATCGTTGATGTCGAGGTTACGCATGGTGAGCTGACCGATGCGGTCGGCCGGTGTAAACGCCGCGTCCTCCACCTTCTCCATGCTGAGCCGCTCCGGCGCATAGGTGAGGTTGGGGCTCTCGGTGTTGAGGATCGAATAGTCGTTGCCGCGGCGCAGCTCGAGCGCCACCTCGCCGGTGACGGCGCGCGCGACCCAGCGCTGCGCGGTCTCGCGCAGCATCAGGGCCTGCGAATCGAACCAGCGACCCTGATAGAGCAGGCGGCCGAGACGCATGCCGCTGATGCGATATTGTTCGATGGTGTCCTCGTTGTGGATACCGGTGACGAGGCGCTCATAGGCGATGTGCAGCAGCGCCATGCCCGGCGCTTCATAGATGCCCCGGCTCTTGGCTTCGATGATGCGGTTCTCGATCTGGTCGCTCATGCCGAGGCCGTGGCGGCCGCCGATCGCGTTGGCTTCGAGGAACAGCGCGACGGGATCGCTAAAGGTCTGGCCGTTCAGCGCAACCGGCTGACCTTCCTCGAAACGCACCACGACCTTCTCGGCCTTGACGCTGCAGTCGTCGCGCCAGAACGGCACGCCCATGATCGGGTTGACGATCTTGATGCCGCTGTCGAGGCTTTCGAGATCCTTGGCCTCATGCGTGGCGCCGAGCAGATTGCTGTCGGTCGAGTACGCCTTCTCGGCGCTCATCTTGTAGGCAAAGCCCTGCGCCGCCATGAAGGCCGACATCTCGGCGCGGCCGCCGAGCTCGTCGATGAACTGCTGGTCGAGCCAGGGCTTGTAGATGCGCAGGCCCGGATTGGTCAGAAGGCCGTAGCGGTAGAAGCGCTCGATGTCGTTGCCCTTGAAGGTCGAGCCGTCGCCCCAGATGTTGACGCCGTCTTCCTTCATCGCCGCGACCAGCATCGTGCCGGTGACGGCGCGGCCGAGCGGCGTGGTGTTGAAATAGGTGATGCCGCCGGTCGAGATGTGGAAGGCCCCGGACTGGATCGCGGCGATGCCTTCGTGGACGAGCTGCGTGCGGCAATCGACCAGCACCGCTTTCTCGGCGCCGAACTCCATCGCCTTGCGCGGAATCTCGTTGTAGTCGGCTTCATCCGGCTGGCCGAGATTGGCGGTATAGGCGTAGCAGCGCGCGCCCTTCTGCTTCATCCAGAGCAGCGCCGCGCTGGTGTCGAGGCCGCCCGAAAAAGCGATACCGACTTTCTCACCCTTGGGCAGGCTTTTCAGGATCGTGGTCATGGGGCTTCCAATCGGTCTCGAAGGGCTGATGTCGTTTCACGGGTTGACCGCGCGATTATCAAATTTCGCGGGTCTCGGCACCCATTTAATGGCTCAAACTGAGGGCTCGGCGCCCGTCTTGCGGCCGAACAGGCGCTGACGAAGCCTGTAGGCGGGCCAGTTCAGCCGGGTCAAGGCGGCATCGACCGCCGCGTCCGAGAACCGGGTCCGCGGCCAGCGGTAGATCAGCGCGAAGGCAAACCAGATCACGACGAAGGTCACGAGGCCGGCGATCGAGACATCGGTGAAGAAGTGGCCGCCGAAGGCCATCCGCAGCCCGCTGGTCACGAGGCCGAACACCACCGCTCCGGCATAAGCGAGCGGCCGCCACGCCGGCGGCGCCAGTGCTGCCGGCGCCAGCGTCCAGAACGCGGTCGCGCCCTCGCCCGAGAAGAACGAGCAGTTGCGCGCGCAGCCGCCGCGCGGATCCCACCACGGCACGAATTGCTGGTCGCCGGCAAACTGCGTCACCACCACCGGGCGCGGCCGACCCCAATAGGTCTTGAAGGTGAGATTGGTCAGGATGCCGGCCGACAGGATGATCGTGACCAGCAGGAAGACGATCGCGCGCCCCGATACCATCAGCGGGCGGTCGGGACGGACCATCTTGACCACAAGCGCGATCAACGGAGGCAGCACGAACGCCCAGGAGACCCACATCGCGGCATCGCGCGCGAAGCCGGCCCAGCCGTTCAGCTTGAGCGGAAACGTCTTGGTGTCAGGGTCGAAAAACAGCGCGGCGAGCTTGAGATCGAGCTCGGGATAGAGGCCGAAAACGACGCCGATCACGAGCCACAGCGCCAGGGCGATGAAGAGTCCGGTCCGGTTCATGGCGCGCGGTTTAGCGGAGTGGGGCGGGGATGGAAACCCCGGGGGGAAGCCAGGAAAGTCACCGCGAATCCGGCCTTGAATTCGCCGGCAGCGGCGGAGGCGGCGTGCGCGGGGGCGGCGGATTACGCCAGGCACCGGCGTTGCGGCCGGCGATCAGCCAATAGACGATTCCGGCGACAATACCGGCACCGGTCATGATCTCCAGATGCCGCCGCACCACGCCCTCGAACTGCAACGTATCGGGGTGAAAGGGGATCAGGCCGAGATAGCAGGCGAGCCCGACGATGCCACCGCCGCCGGCGTAGGCAAGCGCGCTTCGGATGTAGAGCGCTTCGGTGATCGCGACGATCACCGCCGCCGGCACCAGCGCAAAGCCCGAGACGAAGATGAAGCCGAAGCCGAGCAGGATGTCGATCGCGCCCTGATCGACGGGGCCGGCGCCAAGATCGGCAAATTCCGGAAACAGCAGCGCGACGACGACGATCATCCCGCCGACGAAACAGGCGGCGAGAAAGCCGATGAAAATGACGATGAGGCGGCCGATCAGGGACATGACGCCAAAACCACCGTCATTGCGAGGAGCCCGCGACAAAATTGCGAAGCAATTTTGCGCTGGTGCGACGAAGCAATCCAGACTGCTTCCGCGGTGACATTCTGGATTGCTTCGCTTCGCTCGCAATGACGAGGAGGCGAGAGCGCGAGCATGATCAGGTCAATCCGTCATCGCCATGGCGCGCAGCGTCTGGCGTTCGCGCACCGAGAGCTTTTCAGTTTCCGACTTGAGCTGGCCGCAAGCGGCGAGAATATCGCGGCCGCGCGGAGTGCGCACCGGCGAGGAATAGCCGGCGTTGAAGATGTATTCGGAGAACTTTTCGATCTGGTCCCAATCCGAACATTCATAGGCCGTGCCGGGCCAGGGATTGAACGGGATCAGATTGATCTTGGCGTGAACGCCTTTGAGCAATTTCACCAGCAGCTTCGCATCGTCGAGCGAATCGTTGACGCCCTTGAGCATCACATATTCGAAGGTGATGCGGCGCGCGTTGGACGCGCCGGGATAATCGCGGCAGGCTTGCAGCAGCTCGGCGATCGGATATTTGCGATTGAGCGGCACGAGCTCGTTGCGCAGCTCGTCACGCACCGCATGCAGCGAGATCGCGAGCATCACGCCGATCTCGTCACCGGCACGCACGATGTTCGGCACCACGCCCGAGGTCGACAGCGTGATGCGTCGGCGGGAGATGCCGATGCCTTCATTGTCGCCGACGATGAGCAGTGCATCGCGCACCGCCTCGAAATTGTAGAGCGGCTCGCCCATGCCCATCATCACGATGTTGGTGACACGACGCGTGCCGTCCTCGCGATCGGCCCAGTCATTCAGACGATCCCGCGCGACCATCACCTGTCCCACGATCTCGCCGGCGGTGAGATTGCGCACCAGCCGCTGCGTGCCGGTGTGGCAGAAGGAGCAATTCAGCGTGCAGCCGACCTGGGAGGACACACACAGCGTGCCGCGATCGGTTTCGGGGATGTAGACGCACTCGACTTCATGCGCCCGCTCGACATTGTCGCCGCTCGGCAGCCGAAGCAGCCATTTGCGGGTGCCGTCGTTGGAGACCTGCTCCGCCACGACTTCGGGCCGGTCGACGGTGAAGCGCTCAGCGAGATCGGTCCGAATGCCCTTCGAGATCGACGTCATATCGTCGAAGCTCCGGGCGCCGCGGAAATAGAGCCAATGCCACAGCTGCTGCACGCGCATCTTGCGCTGCGCGGGCGCGACGCCGATCTCGCCGAGGCAATCGGCGAGCTCGGCGCGCGACAGACCGACGAGCGAAGGCTTCGCCGGCGGCACATAGGTTTCGAGCGGAGTCTTCTCCACCAGTGTTGCGTTGTGCGGCTCGGTCATCGGTTGCCTGAGATTGCTGCTGTCTCGTCATGGCCGGGCTTGTCCCGGGCATCCACGTTCTTTATCCGCCCGTAGCCAGCGCGTGGATGGCCGGGACAAGCCCGGCCATGACGGCTGTACCTTGGGAATAGCCCCTATATAGCAACCGGAACCGCCGATTGCGACCATGATACCGCCCGCAGCCTTAACGCCTGCAATCCTGCGAAATCCGGTCAAGCGCCT
Source organism: Bradyrhizobium sp. 197 (assembly GCF_023073375.1). Lineage (NCBI taxonomy): Bacteria > Pseudomonadati > Pseudomonadota > Alphaproteobacteria > Hyphomicrobiales > Nitrobacteraceae > Bradyrhizobium > Bradyrhizobium sp. 197. The sequence continues at coordinate 121,013 of NZ_JADPJJ010000058.1, forward strand.
GCGCGAGGCCCTTCAGCGAGAAGGTGTCGGTTGTCTCGGTTCCTTTGGCTGAGACGCCCTTGACCACGAGATCGGCGGATTTGCGCATGGCCTCGACCATCCGCTCTTCCTCGGCCGCGTTCTTGATCCAGAGACCGTCGCCCTGCGAGTACATGGCGAAAGCGCCGCCGCCGACTTCGACCGAGGATTCGGAGCCCGGCTTCAGCGCGTAGCCGATCATGACCGAGACTTCGTTGTTGACCTTCTCCGCCGGGCGGGTGGAGACGAAGGCATAGGCTGGATCGCGCGGCCGATTCGGCGGGTTGGTCTTCGACGACGACGGCTTGGCCAGCGCGAAGCAGACCTTTTTGCCGTTGGGCGCGGCCGAATAGGCGCCCCAGGTGCCGAACTGGCCGATCAGGGTTGGCTCGGCGCCGCCCGCAACCGCCGCGGGAGCGGCCATCGGCTTGCTCTCGGGCTTTGCAGCCGTCTTTCCGGTCGTATGGGCCGCCGGCGCAGCCGATTTCGGCGCGGCCTCCTTCGGTGCAGTTTTGGGCGCCGGTTGCGCCGTCTGCGCCCGCGCGGAATTGGTGATTCCACCGGCTGCCACGCCAGTCATTAGAGCTAAAATCAGCACCCGCCACATGCTGGAGTGGTTCCCTCAATATTGTGACTGGAAGATGGCCCGGCCGCGCGTTGTCCCCGCGGCAGGGATAGCCGGAAAAGTCCAATTTGGGAAGGCAGTTAGGGAAGGTTGCGGTGACTAGGCCCTGGATCGCGCCGCACGCTGCTCTGTCCATTGCGCATCGGTCCAGCGCAACAAATCCTCGGCGCCGGAGCTGCGCAAATGCGCGCCACCGTCGATCACCACCATCTCGCCGTTGATGTAGCCGGCACGATCGGAGACCAGAAAGCTGGCGAGGTCGGCAAGCTCGCTGTGCTCGCCGGCGCGCCCCATCGGGTTGCGCGCGGCCCACCCTTCGTCGCGGCCCTCGGGACGAAGCTGCCCTGAGGCACCAGCGGTCGGGAACGGTCCCGGCGCGATCGCGACGGTGCGAATGCCCTTCGGGCCCCACTCGACCGCAAGACTCTTGGTCATCGCCAGCACCGCCGACTTCGCCATCGCCGACGGCACGGTGAAGGCGCGGCCGGTGATAGTCGAGGTCGAGAGGATCGAGAGCACGACGCCGCCATGCTTGCCCTCGATCCAGCGCTTGCCGGCGGCAAGCGTGCAATACATCGCGCCATGCAGCGTCGGCGCGAGGATCGCATCCGCTGCACGGAACGACAGATGCTCACTCTGCGCGATGAAGGTCGCAGCGGCATTGTTGACGAGAATATCGAGCGGCGCCTCGCGCCAGATGGCGTCCATCATGCTCTCGACGGCGGCGCCGTCGCGGATATCGCAGGCCACGATGGTGATCTTGCCGCCGGTCTCTTCGCGCATCTCGCTCGCCGTCGCTTCCAGCCGATCGAGCTTGCGACCGCAGATCACGAGCTCCGCACCGAGCGCAAGGAAGCGGCGCCCCATCGCCGCGCCGAGACCCGAGCCACCACCGGTGACGAGGATGCGCTTGTCCCTAAGCAGGCTCGTTTCAAACATCGTTTGAATCCTTGTTATTTCGTCGTTGCGAGCGAAGGCAAGCCATCCAGAAACCGTACCGCGGAAATAGCCTGGATTGCTCGCAATGACTGGAGGATAGGCCGGCGCGCAGTTTCTACAAAGAAACCGGATTGTCGCCCGTGCCTAAATCCGGCAGAAACGGGCAAACTATAATTCCACTCGAAACGCCCAAGGTGCCGCCATGAAAGCCATCCTCTGCTCGCAATATTGCCAGCCCGACGATCTCGTTCTGGCCGACGTGCCGGATCCGGTGGCAGGTCCCGGCGAAGCCGTGATCGCGATCAAGGCGGCGGCGCTGAACTTCTTCGACATCCTGATGATCCAGGGCAAGTACCAGATCAAGCCGCCGTTCCCGTTCTCGCCGGCCGCCGAAGTCGCGGGCGTGATCGAGAGCGTCGGTCCCGGCGTGACCGACGTGAAGGTCGGCGAACGCGTCGTCGCCTCCTGCGGCCACAACGGCGCGCGCGAAAAGATCGCGCTGCCGGCGGCATCGATCGTGAAGATTCCCGACAATCTCGACTATGACCGCGCGGCTGGCATCATCATCACCTACGGCACCGCGCTGCATGCGCTGGAAGATCGCGCGAGCCCGAAGCCGGGCGAGACGCTCGCGGTGCTGGGCGCCGCCGGGGGCACGGGCCTTGCCGCCTGCGAGCTCGGCAAGCTGATGGGCCTGAAGGTGATCGCCTGCGCCTCGTCGGACGAGAAGCTCGAATTCGCGAAAGCGCATGGCGCCGAGCTGACGCTGAACTACGGCAAGGAAGATTTGAAGGAAAGCCTGCGAAAACTCACCGGCGGCAAGGGCGTCGACATCATCTTCGATCCGGTTGGTGGCACCTATGCCGAGCAGGCGCTGCGCTCGATCGCCTGGGAGGGCCGCTTCCTGGTGATCGGCTTTGCCGCCGGCGACATTCCGAAGATGCCGCTGAACCTCGCACTGCTGAAGGGCTGCGACATCCGCGGCGTGTTCTGGGGCGCCTGGACGCGCCTCAACCCGGAAAAGAACCGCGCCAATCTCGAGAAGCTCGTGAAGTGGACGGCGGAAGGAAAAATCTCCTCGCATGTCGACCGCGTCTTCCCGCTGGCACAGACTGCCGACGCGCTGAAGGTGCTCGCGGGACGCCAGGCCATGGGCAAGGTGATCTTGCATCCGTGAGGTCAGGGCGACGCAGTCGCCCCCATGCGCAACCGTCATCGCGCGAAAGCCGGCGCTGCTGAAGCTGCGCCGGTTTTTTCGTGCGCGCTCCATGGTGAAAATGCCGTCAACCATCACCGCCAAAATTGCGGTGCATTCCCCCGCCTCGCCGTAATCAAACCCAAATGTTTCCCAATTCGCGCAAACCGCCGTCGTTTTTTGGGCTGAATCGGACGGCGATTTACCGGTTCCAGTTTGCGGGGCGCTTCTGGACAACAACAAGAAGACTGGAGCCGGGAAGGCCCCTGCGTTGCGTAATAATGGGGAGCATCACACCATGGAGACGACGGCATACCGTCCGTCCAAGGAGTCGGGGGCGTTCGACTCCGATCAATCTGCGTCACATCCGCCTGCCAGGTCCTACATCCGTGCGCGCGCCGCACGGGCCGATATTTCAGACGATCCAATGCCGCTGTTCCTGTCCGATCCGCTCGGGGCACCGGACCCATTGGAGTACGCGCCACCGGGTTTGCGTCCCAGAACGAGGATGGTCTCGCGCGTTCTGGCCGCCATTCTGGTGGCGTCCACCCTCGCGATCCCGGTCACGTTGTTTCAGTCCGACCTTCGCCGGCTGCTGGCCGGCGATGCCGGAGGCTCGACCGACGCAGCCCCGCAGCAAATTGCGACACCGGTCGGTCCGCCGGCCGCCCGGCAGACCCCGCTGAAGGATCCCGCCCGCGTAACCAACCCGATGCTGGCGAGCGCCGACCCGCAGGCCCTCCCTGCACCGTCGACGCCAAGCCGCGAAGCGATCGCGACCGCCTATCAGATCGCGCTGCAAACCCAAGGTCCCGTGCCGGCACCGGCGCCGCTCGTGGCGCAGCTTCCACCACCCGAGCCCGTCAGGGCACTCGATGCCGAGACGCTGGCAGGGCTGATGACGCGCGCAAGGAGCCTGATCGGCATCGGCGACATCACATCGGCGCGTTTGCTGCTCGAACGCGCGGCCAATGCTGGGGATGCAACGGCCGCGCTTCTGCTCGCACAGAGCTATGACCCCGCGGTGCTTGGCGCCAGCGACGCGCGGAGCGTCATTGCCGACGCATCGGTCGCACGTGACTGGTACCAGCGAGCTGCATCGCTCGGATCTGCGGAGGCACGCCAGCGCCTCGCCCGGTTTCAGAACTAGAACTCTTCAGGGGACATCATGCGTAACACTTTGCGAATGGCGCTTGCCGCCATCATGACGATCTGTGCCTTCACCGCCCGCGCCGAGCAGACCGAATACGATCCGGCGAAAGTATCGGACAGTTTGAAAGCCATCTTCCAGTTCGGCTCGAGCTCGACCAAGCAGGCGCTGAACGCCAACACCGTCACGCTGATAACAGGCACGATCGGCGGCACCTATGTGCAGTTCGGCGCCGATCTCGCCTCCGTGCTCGACGACGGCAACAAGATTCGCGTGCTGCCGATCGTCGGCCGTGGCTCGGTACAGAGCGTCGCCGACATCCTGTTCCTGCAAGGCGTCGATCTCGGCGTCGTGCGGGCCGACACGCTCGACTATCTCGAGCGCAAGGGTTTTGCCAAGGACATCAAGCGGCAGTTCACCTATGTGACAAAACTCTACAACGAGGAGATGCAGGTGATCGCACCGAAATCGGTTGCGACGCTCAAAGACCTCGAAGGCAAGACTGTCGGCGTCGATCTGCCGAACGGCGGCACCTTCGTCACCGCGCTCACCGTGTTCGAACGGCTCGGGATCAAGGCAAAATTCGTCTATGTCGAGCAGCGCATCGCGATGGAAAAGCTGAAGGCCGGCGAGATCGACGCCGTCATCGTGGTCGGCGGCAAGCCGTACAAATCGGTCTCGACGTTCGGCAATGACGGCCGCTTCCATCTTGCGAAGGTCGACTATGCTAAGCCGCTCCAGAACGACTATCTGCCGGCGACGCTGACTGCAAAGGACTATCCGAACCTGATCAAGGAGGGCGAAAGCGTCGACACGATCGCGGTGCCGGCGGTGCTCGCGGCCTATAATTGGGCGCCCAACACCGAGCGCTACCGCAAGCTCGCGCTGTTCGTGGACGCATTCTTCACGAAATTCCCTGCGCTCCAGAACCCGCCTTTCCATCCCAAATGGAGGGAGGTTTCGCTCGCGGCACCGCTGTCCGGCTGGAGCCGATTGCCGGTGGCGCAGCAATGGCTCGACAAACACGGCGTCGAGCCAGTGACGCAGAAGCGCTTCGAGGCCTTTTTGAAGCAGAGCTCCACGGCTGCGAAAGTCTCCGACGCGGACAGGGAGACGCTATTCAAGCAATTCCAGGCGTGGGACGCGGAGAAGGCGCGGGCGCAAGCTGGGCCGGAGAAGAAGTAGCGAGCGCTCGTATCCACACACTCAGTCGTCATCGCCCGGCTTGATGACCGGGCGATCCAGTACCCGGACGCGGCAATGATTGAACCGCACGGTCGCGGCGTACTGGATTCCCCGCCTTCGCGGGGAATGACAGCGTGCTTGTGGCGAACGCTACGACAAGGCTCCTAGATCGCCTCCACCTCATCCACCCCGCGCTTCAGTGCGGCGCGGGCGGCTTCGCGATGCTCGCTCGTGATGTGGCTGGCGACCATGCGGATCGCGGTGGCGAGCACGGCGGCGTCATCGGTGAAGCCGAGGATCGGCATCACGTCGGGAACGAAGTCGAACGGCAGGATGAAATAGGCGATCGCCCCGAGCAGCGACGCCTGGATATGGCGCGGCGTCTGCCGGTCGAAGGCGCAGTAATAGGCGGCGAGCAGATCCTCTGCGAATGGCAGTTGCGCGGCGACACGCTTCAGCTTGCGCCAGAAGCGGCGGCGCACGCTCTCGCGATCTTCCGCGAGCCGGTCGGCCGGCTCGAAACCAACGCTGTGTTCGGCAGCCATGGTCGACAAACTCCACTTCAGCCAAGGGTGGCGTCAGAGCGGCAGATCGCCGCATCGCGTACTGATCACAAGATGGGGACGCGGCAGCGCCTCGCAAGACGTCAGCGTGGTGTCAGCTTGGCGATGGCGTTCATCGCCTTGGCGAGCTCGATGTCGAGCGCGGTGACGCCGCCGGCATCATGGGTCGCCAGCACCACCTCCACCGTCTTGTAGACGTTGCGCCATTCGGGGTGGTGGTCCATCTTTTCGGCGACCAGCGCGACGCGTGCCATAAAGCCGAACGCCTCGTTGAAATCCTTGAAGACAAAGGTCTTCCCGATCGCGTCGCGTCCTTGAACCACGGTCCAGCCAGGGAGTCCGCCCAGCGCCTGTCTGCGCGCCTCCGCCTCGAGCCGTTCTGCCATCGTCGCCTCCGTCCTTCAGGGGAACTTTACCCTAACACCGTGCTGGCGCCCCGGGTTCATACGGGATTTGTGCCGTCCGCTAACCATGACGGAGATGTAACCCCGCCGGACAGGAAATTTGCTACACTTGCGGGTGTAAATCGCCGGCCAAGATGAAACTGAACCTCAAGCGACTGTTCGGGAGATCGATGACCGGGGGATTGGACCTGGCTGAAGCGCCCACCCCGCCTTCGCCGCGATCAGCGGCGCGGAAGACGGCGCTCGTATCTCTGGCACTCGTGCTTGCGATCGTGGGCGCGCTTGCCGGCGGCTATTATTTCGCGATGCGGCCGGTGACGCTGAAGATCGCGGTCGGTCCCGCCAACAGCGATGACCTCAAGGTCGTGCAGGCGCTGACGCAGGCCTTCACTCAGAACAAGAGTCAGGTGCGGCTTCGGCCGATCCAGACCGACGGCGCCACAGCCAGCGCCGAGGCGCTCGCGGAAAGCAAGGTTGATCTCGCCATCGTGCGCGGCGACGTCGACGTGCCGAAGAACGCGCAAGCGGTCGCGACCCTGCGCAAGAACGTCGTGGTGCTGTGGACCGTGCCCGGCAAGGGCAAGAAGAAGGGCGCGAAGATCACCAAGATCGCGCAGCTCGCCGGCCGTCGGGTCGGGGTGATCGGCCGCACCCAGGCTAACGTCAATCTGCTCAAGGTGATCCTCCAGCAATACGGCGTCGATCCTGCCAAGGTCGAGGTCATACAGTTCCCCGCCAACGAAGCCGCCGAGGCGATCAAGGCCCAGAAGGCCGATGCCTATCTCGCGGCCGGCCCTGTCAACAGCAAGATTACGTCGGACGCGATCGCCGCCACTGCCAGGGAAGGCGGCACGCCGGTCTTCCTCGCGATCGATTCCGCGGATGCGATCGCGCAGAACCATCCGGTTTATGAAGCCTCGGAGATTCCGGCCGGCACCTATGGCGGCTCACCCGTTCGCCCCGACGACGAGGTCAAGACGATCAGCTTTTCGCACCACATCGTGGCGCGCAAAGGCGTATCCGAAACCAACATCGCCGCGTTCACGCGCCAGCTTTTTGCCGTGCGCCAGCAACTGGTGACTGAATTCCCGCTGGCGGCGAAGATCGAAACGCCCGACACCGACAAGGATGCGGTGATCCCGGTGCATCCCGGCGCGGCCGCCTTCGTCGACGGCGAGGAAAAGACCTTCCTCGACAAATACAGCGATTACATCTGGTGGACCCTGATGGCGCTCTCGGCCATGGGCTCGATCGGCGCCTGGTTTGCGGGCTATTTGAAGAAGGACGAGCGCGACAACAACAACCATCAGCGTGAACGCCTGCTCGACATGATCGCGGCGGCACGCAAGAGCGAGACGACCGAAGACCTTGACCAGATGCAGACCGAGGCCGACGACATCCTGCGCAATACGCTGCGCTGCTTCGATCACGGCGCGGTCGAAGAAGCCGCGCTCACCGCCTTCAACATCGCGCTCGACCAGTTCCACGCGGCCGTCGCCGATCGTAAGGCTGTGCTGTTTAGCCTGCCGCAGAACCTGCAACGTGCGGGCGCGCAGTTCAGGGCCGCCGGCAGCGCGTAATCGCTGCGTCACATTGTCTCGATATAGCGTCGGACTTCACCGTAGCGGCCGCCTTGGGCGGTCCGCGTCACGCGATATCGAGACCGTCCCATGAACATCAAATTTTCACGTCGCCGTTTCCTGACGACCAGTGCCGGCGCGCTTGGCGCGGTTGCAATGCCGCATCTTTCCCGCGCGGCCGACCGGCCGGCGGTGACCCATGGCGTGCAGTCTGGCGACGTCACCGTCGACGGTGGCGTGGTCTGGGCGCGCGCCGACCGTCCCTCGCAGATGCTGGTCGAAGTGGCGACGACGGAGTCGTTCAGGGATGCCCGCGCGCTGCCGCCGATCGCGGCGCTGCCCGAGAGCGACTTCACCGCAAAGATGCTGATCGAAAACCTGCCGGGCGGGCAGGACATCTTTTATCGCGTCCGCTTCCGCGACCTTTCGCACACCGCGGTGGAGGGTGAGCCGGTGACCGGCCGCTTTCGCACCGCGCCCGCCGACCGCCGCGACGTCAGCTTCGTCTGGGGCGGCGACGTCGCAGGACAAGGCTGGGGCATCAATCCCGACGATGGCGGCATGTTCACCTTCTCGGCGATGCGCAAGCACCGTCCGGATTTCTTTCTGCACTCCGGCGATACCATCTATGCCGACGGTCCTATCCAGTCCGAGGTAAAGCTCGCCGACGGCAAGATCTGGAAGAACGTTACGATCCCCGAGAAGGCCAAGGTCGCCGAGACGCTGGACGAGTACCGCGCCGCGCACAAATACAATTTCACCGACGACAACGTTCGCGCCTTCAACGCCGAAGTGCCGATCTTCGTGCAGTGGGACGACCATGAGGTGACCAACAATTGGTCGCTGTCGAAGGAGCTGCCGGCGACCTACAAGGAGCGCGACGTCACGCTGCTCGCGGCGCGCGCAGGCCGCGCCTTCCACGAGATGTATCCGATGCGCGAGAGCATCGTCGAGCCCGGCCGGGTCTATCGCCAGATCTCCTACGGCCCGCATCTCGAATTGTTTGTGCTCGACGAACGCAGCTATCGCGGCCCGAACGGCCCCAATCTCGAGACCGCTTACGGCCCGGCCAGCTACTTCCTCGGCCCGGACCAGATGGCCTGGCTCAAGCGCGGCCTCCTAAATTCGCGCGCGACCTGGAAGGTGATCGCCTCTGACATGCCGCTCAGCCTCGTCGTGTCAGACACGCCGAAGGGCGGCTCCGAGGCGTTTGCGCAGGGCGACGGCCCGGTGCGCGGCCGCGAATTCGAGATCGCCGACATCCTGCGCTTCATCAAGATGGCGCCGATCAAGAACACCGTGTGGCTGACCGCGGACGTGCACTACGCCGCCGCGCATTATTACGATCCGAACAAGGCGCAATTCCAGGAGTTCGAGCCGTTCTGGGAATTCGTCTCGGGGCCGCTGCATGCGGGCACGTTCGGTCCGAACGAACTCGATAACACCTTTGGGCCGGAGGTGCGCTTCGTCAAGGCGCCCGGCAAGGACGACCAGAACCTGCCGCCGTCCGCCGGCATGCAATTCTTCGGTCACGTCAAGATCGACGGCGGGTCCGGCCAGATGACGGTGACCTTGCGCGACCGCGCCGACGTCGCGCTGTGGTCGACCACGCTTGATCCCAAGCCGGCTTGACCGGCTTCAGGCGCCACGCGACCGTAGCGCGATCTCCAGCGCCTCGCTCGAGCATGGCTTTTGCAGACGCGGCCGCTTGACGAAATCGGGAGCGATCCGTGCTTCGGCGTCGTAACCGGTGACGAAGACGAAGGGAATTTGCAGGGCCGCCAGCCGCTCGGCGACCGCAAAGCTCTTCTCGCGGCTCAGCTCGACGTCGAGCAGCGCAAAATCGGGAGCCCGCGCCGCGATCGCGGCCAGCGCCTGCGCCACCGATCCCACCGTGCGCACGCTCTTCACGCCAAATCCGAGCAGGCGATCCTCGAAGTCGATTGCGATGATCGGATCGTCCTCGACGATCAGGACATCGGCAGGACAGTCTGAACCATCGGAAAGAGCGGGTGCCATCGCCACAACTTGGAGCATGAGGTTTCTCTGATCAGGACAGCCGCGTCACGACGCCTGCGCCCAGCGCGCCGGAGGGTTCCCGGAACCGCGCCGGAGGGTTCCCGGAACGAAACCCACCACATCTCAGTTGTTAGGTCTGTCCACTTGTGCACACAGGACCTGGCCGGAACTAGCTAATGTGGAGGCGGATGGGAGTTTAAGATGGACGCGCGCACCAGCAACGCCACCGAGATCGACAGCCGGCCGACCAACAATCTGCTGCGGCGCTTGAGCCAGGCCGATTTCGCCCTGCTTGCACCACACATCATGGTCGAAAACGCCACGGCGAATGAACTGCTCTACAACCCCGGCGACGACGTCCAAGTGGTCCATTTTCCGTGCGGGCCGGCGCTTGCGACCTTTGTGGTTCCCAATGAGGACGGCCGCGATGTCGAGACCATTCTGGTCGGCCGCGAAGGCGCGGTCGGCGGCATCGTCAGCGAGGGCTATCTGCCGGCCTATACCCGGATCTGCGTGAAATTCGGCGGGCCGTTTGCGCGAATTCATGTCAGCAAGCTGGAGGCCGCCAAGCAGCGCTCGCCGTCGTTGCGCCATGTCTTCGCTCGCTACGCCGATTGCATGCTGGCGCAGATCTTCCAGTCCACCGCCTGCAACGCCATTCACTCGATCGAGCAGCGCACCGCCAAATGGATGCTGGCGGCGATGGAGCGGACCGGCGACGCGAGCAGCGTGCCGCTGACGCACGAACAACTCGCGACGCTGCTCGGCGTCGGCCGCAGCTACGCCAGCCGCGTGCTCCAGTCGTTCAAGGCGGAAGGCGTGCTCGACACACGGCGCGGATCGATCCTGGTCCGCAACCGCGAGGGTCTCCGCCTGCGCGCCTGCATGTGCAACGAGGCCGTGAAGATGCACTTCGAGGAGGTGCTGCGCGGGGTCTATCCGACCGAGGAGGGCGAACCTCAACTCGGCATGACGTCCAAACGGTGATACGCGCGCCGAAGCCTGGCTCAATAAGACCGCGAACCCATGCCAGAACTGTTGAGCGGGAAGAATTGAAATACGATCCGATAATGCCCGCGAGCAGTTTGCTAAAAGTCGGATCCGACCTCTTCCATTTTGGCCAGCATGCCTGGCCAACCGCCGCCCATCGCGCGATAGCCGCCTTCGTCTTCCGGCCGGAAGCCAGATTGCTCCATCTGAACGGCTGTGCCGCCGCCGACTGCTGTCAATGTCCAGGTCACGATGGTTTTGAGGCCGCCTTTGGCCTGTTCGCCGGAGGCGTTCCAACTGTAGACCAGCCGCTCGTTCGGAACGATTTCCAGAACTTCGCAGTCCGTGACGCCATTCCATCCGTAGATGGGCTGAGCGCGAAAATTAAAATGGTGGCCGACGCGAAGCTCGAAGTCGTTCTTCATCAACCATCGGTCAATGAGAGCTGGCCGCGTCAGTACACGCCACACCTTGTCGGGTTGGTAAGGCAGCGTGCGCTCAACAATCAATGAGCGCAGGGCGACAGCTTCGGTCACTAATCCATCTCCCTCAGTAAATTTTCCATTTGATTGAAGCGCTCGCGCCAGAAACCTTCGTAGTGCCCAAGCCAATCCATAAGAGGCGCGAGACCATCGGGCTGGGCGCGATAGAACACCTGCCGACCATGACGCTCGTCCGTGACCAATCCGGCCGAGCGCAAGGCTTTGAGATGTTCCGATACCGAAGGCTGCGAGACGTGGGCGCCAGCAGTTAGGGCGCTCACGGTCAGGTCTCCCTCTCGCGAAAGCCGCTCGAACAGGCCCCGTCTGGTAGGATCGGACAAAACTCGAAAGAGTTCAGTCGCCTGTGTTTGGCCCATCATTATCCATAGGGTGCCACCTATGGATTTGTCAAGCATACATCGGCGCATGCCTATGGATCGTGGTTCACGATGAGCCCGGTCGCACCGCGGCGGCGGGCATCCCGGAACCCTGGACGCTACCCGCCATTCCGGTTGGGTCCGAGTCGAGGTTCGCAATGTCGGAGAAGCTACGGACTGGTCAAAGTCGCCTTTCACCAAGCCGCCGGTAACGTCCGGGCACGGCTGGCGATCGAAGAGTTCTCTCCCAGCCTGCCCCATAACCCCCGGGGATTCCCGGACAAAATTCAATCAACCAACAGCCAAAGAACACATTGTTTTTTGGCTGTTTCTGCATATATTGCGCCGCAACGCATAGGGTACCCGGTCGCAGAGACCGGGTTTCCTTTTTGGGCGGAAAGCGCCCCGTTTCCAGACTTTCAGCGTTGTTTCGAGAACAGGTCCCGGTCTGACCGGCGAGATCGCGCTTAACCCATTGTCCGACCGCAAAGAAGCTCACTCATGAACCTTCGCAACATCGCTATCATCGCCCACGTCGACCACGGCAAGACAACGCTCGTCGACCGTCTCCTCCAGCAGTCCGGTACCTACCGCGAGAACCAGAAGGTGACCGAGCGCGCCATGGACTCCAACGATCTGGAGCGCGAGCGCGGCATCACCATTCTGGCGAAGGCGGCCTCGGTGCAGTGGAAGGACACGCGCATCAACATCGTCGACACTCCCGGCCACGCCGATTTCGGCGGTGAGGTCGAGCGCATCCTCAACATGGTGGACGGCGCGCTGGTGCTGGTGGACGCCGCCGAAGGCCCGCTGCCGCAGACCAAATTCGTGGTCTCCAAGGCGCTCAAGGTCGGTCTGAAGCCGATCGTCGTCATCAACAAGGTTGACCGTCCCGACGCGCGGGCGACCGAAGTCATCAACGAGGTGTTCGACCTGTTCGCGGCGCTCGACGCCAGCGAGGAACAGCTCGACTTCCCAATCCTCTACGGGTCGGCCAAGCAAGGCTGGATGGCCGAGAGTCCGGATGGGTCGCACGAAGCCGGCATGCAGCCGCTGTTCGACCTGATCGTGCGCCATGTCGCGCCGCCGACCGTCGAGGAAGGCCCGTTCCGCATGATCGGCACCATTCTCGAGGCCAACCCCTATCTCGGCCGCATCATCACCGGCCGCATCACCTCAGGCTCGATCAAGCCGAACCAGGCCGTGAAGGTGCTGGGCGCCGACGGCAAGATGATCGAGCAGGGCCGCATCACCAAGATTCTCGCCTTCCGCGGCATCGAGCGCACCCCGCTCGAAGAAGCCGATGCAGGCGACATCGTCGCGATCGCCGGCCTGACCAAGGGCACTGTCGCCGACACCTTCTGCGATCCGTCGGTCGAGACCCCGCTCGTGGCGCAGCCGATCGACCCGCCGACCGTGTCGATGTCCTTCATCGTCAACAACTCGCCGCTCGCCGGCACCGAAGGCGACAAGGTGACCAGCCGCATGATCCGCGACCGCCTGCTGCGCGAGTCCGAAGGCAACGTCGCGCTGCGGGTCGTCGAAGCCTCCGACAAGGACGCGATGGAAGTCTCGGGCCGCGGCGAATTGCAGCTCGCGATCCTGATCGAGACCATGCGCCGCGAAGGCTTCGAGCTTTCGGTGTCGCGTCCGCGCGTCGTGCTGCAGAAGGACGAGGCCACCGGCGCCACCCTGGAGCCGATCGAGGAAGTCGTCATCGACGTCGACGAGGAGCATTCCGGCGTCGTCGTGCAGAAGATGAGCGAGCGCAAGTCCGAGCTGGTCGAGATGAAGCCGTCCGGCGGCAACCGCCTCCGGCTGGTGTTCTACGCGCCGACCCGCGGCCTGATCGGCTATCAGGGCGAACTGCTCACCGACACGCGCGGCACCGCGATCATGAACCGTCTGTTCCACGGCTACGCGCCCTACAAGGGCGAGATCCAGGGCCGCCGCAACGGCGTCCTGATCTCCAACGATCAGGGCGAAGCGGTGGCTTACGCCATGTTCAAGCTGGAAGATCGTGGTCCGATGATGATCGAGCCAGGCTGGAAGGTCTACAAGGGCATGATCGTCGGCGAGCATACCCGCGAGAACGACCTCGAGATCAACATTCTCAAGGGCAAGCAGCTCACCAACATCCGAACCACCTCGAAGGACGAAGCGGTGCGCCTGACGCCGCCGATCCGGATGACCCTGGAAAAGGCGCTGGCCTATATCGAGGACGACGAGCTGGTCGAGATCACGCCGAAGTCGATCCGTCTGCGCAAGCGGCACCTCGACGCCAACGAACGCAAGCGCGCGGAAAAGTCCAAGGAAGCGGTGGCGTAAGAGCCACTCGGACACACGACGAATGCATCATGGCCGGGCTTGTCCCGGCCATTGACGTCTTCGATACTGGTGTCAATGACGTGGGTGCCCGGGACAAGCCCGGGCATGACGATGAAATTGACCGCTATGTCCCTTCCCTCCTCAGTCGACGTCGCGATCATCGGCGCGGGCGCCGCCGGCCTCGGCGCGGCGCATGCGCTGGCAGGCTTAGGCCTTTCCGTGATCGTGCTGGAGGCGCGTAACAGGCTCGGCGGCCGCGCCTGGACCGTACAGGCCTCGCCCGAAGTCACCTTCGACGTCGGCTGCGGCTGGCTGCACTCTGCCGACAAGAACTCCTTCGTTCCGATCGCTCGGCAGCTCAATTTCGAACTCAATAACGACCTGCCGCCCTGGAGCGATCGCGCCTTTGGCGACGCGTTTCCGGAAATTCTGCGCCAGGATTTCGTGCGCGCGATCGATCAGTTCTACGATCGCGCCTCCGAGGCTGCGGAAGCAGGCGAGGATGCTCCCGCCTCCCGCTATCTCGAACCCGGCAACCGCTGGAATCCCATGATCGACGCGGTCTCGACCTATGTGAACGGGTGCGAGCTCGATCAGGTCTCGCTCCTGGACATGGAAGCCTACGAGGACACCTACTTCAATTGGCGCGTGCGGGCCGGATATGGGACCCTGATCGCGGCCTATGGCGCGCCTTGCCCGATGGCGCTGAACTGCAACGTCACGCTGATCGATCATTCCGGCCAGCGCATCCGCATCGAAACTTCACAGGGCGCGCTGGCCACGGACAAGGTGATCGTCACCGTGCCGACCAACCTGATCGCCGACGAAGCAATCCGGTTCTCACCTGCCTTGCGCGCCAAGGTCGATGCCGCAGCCGGCCTGCCGCTCGGCGTCGACGACAAGGTGACGCTTGCGCTCGAGGACGCCGAAGCCTTTCCGAAAGAAGGTAATTTGCGCGGCGCCACCATGCGTACCGCCATGGGCACCTACCACATCCGCCCGTTCGGCCAGCCCTGCATCGAAGGCTTTTTCGGCGGCAGCTTTGCCCGCGAGTTGGAAGCCGCCGGCGAAGGCGCGATCGCCGCGCAAAGCATCGACGAAATCGCAGGCTTTCTCGGCAACGACATCAGGCAAAAGCTGAAGCCGCTCTACGAGTCCCGCTGGGCCCACGATCCCTTCGCGAGAGGCTCATATTCGCACGCGCTGCCGGGCCACTCCGGCGACCGCGCCGTGCTGGCCGCGCCGGTAGATGGGCGGTTGTTCTTTGCGGGAGAAGCGACGTCGCCGAACTTCTTCACAACGGCGCATGGAGCGAGGGACTCAGGGGAGCGCGCGGCGCAGGAAGTGCTGGCGGCTTCAAACAAGCCGTAACAGCAAACTCCGTCATTCGATCACCCGTGCCCGTAAATCCGCGTCCGGCACAAAGCACGCGTCATACTTGCCGAAGATGCGATAGCGGTTGCGTGCGATGAGGCTGTACACAGCGTTTCGCAACGGTTTGGGCACGGCGAACAACGCGCGCGTCCAATTCCATCCCGGCAAGTTCGACAGCACCGTCAGCGCGGCGTCCGACTTCATGAAGACGTCGCCGCCATGGATAACAGCATTTGTATCCGGATCATCCGGATCGATGCCGAACGTGCGCGCGAGCCGGGCGCCATAGTCCGACTGGATCGGCGTGAAGCGAAACCGCTTCGCCGTGTCCCGCTGCGCGACGAACCGCACCCAGCGCGAACAGAAGATGCAGACGCCGTCGAACAGGATCACGTCGTCATCAGGCCATTTTGGCATCAGCGCTTATCCAGCGTCAGGAGCGCGACCAGGAAATACAGCGTCATGGCTTTTTGCCAGCCACCGGCTTCAGTGCGCGATCGAGTTCGGCACTCGCGGCTTTGACGCCGGCCTCGGTTTCGATCGTCCAGTGCCCCTCGCCGCTGGCGGCCGGCAGGGTGCGGAAATCGACCTTGCCGCCGCTGCCGCGAAATGCGTCGACCAACATTTTCGAGAATGCCGGTGCAAAATAGCTGTCATTGGTGGCAACGAGCCACGTGACGGGGATGCGCGCGGCCTTGCCGAATTCAGCCGCTGCCGCGAGAAGCGTCTGCGGCGCGCAGATCCGGTTCGGCTCGTCATTGGCATGGCCGCCGCGTCCCGGCGCAAAGGCGATGATGGCGGAGATCGCTTTCGGATCGGCATTCGCGAACGCCAACGCGCCCCAACCGCCGGCGGAATGGCCGATCACGATCGCGGCGTCCTCGCGGATAAAATCCTGCTTTCGCAAATCCTCCAGCGCGAGTGAGATTGCGTCGGCCGTTGCGCGGCCCGAGCGCGCATAGCCCGCCTCGTCACAGCCGCCCTGGTCCTCGGCATAGCGGCCGCCGGTCGCGCCATGGCCGAGCCGTTCCGGCACCAGCACGGCGAAGCCGCGCGCGATGAGGAATGCGGTGAGCGCGCGATATTCCGGCTGTGGCATTTGCGCGCGCCGCAAGCCATTTTGCGTCGAGGCATGCGCGATCACCGCAAGCCGGAACGGGCCGGCACCTGGCGGGCGAAACAGCAGAGCATGCGCGGCGATGTCGGTACCCGGCGATGGCACGCGCCATTGCTGCCGGCGAAATGGATCACCCTCCGCTCCGGACGAGCCAAACGTGACCTGGGCGCACAGAGGCGGCGCAGTCAGCAGGGCCAGGAGAGGCAGAAGCACGAGGGTGTTGAGGAGCCGCATGAATTGCCGGAGGCGAGAACAGCGACCGTCACACTAATAGGAACGAATCAATATCGGCAGACTTTCTGCGTTGCCATTGCCGTTCATTCGTTGCCGCAAAGCAGTTTTGCACCGACGCACGGCACTCCGGTGCCATTCGAATCGGCGCCTTGTCTTTTTTCGGTACAACATGGTGAAAATACTGATGCAGAAAGTCCACAGGTTAACCCATAATTAACGATAGGTCTTGCCGTTGGCGCGGCGACTTGGTTTGATTGCGTCCATGAGCACAACCCTGATCGAGGTCCGGCCGGCCAAAGCCGCAGATGCAACCGCGGTGGCGTCCACCCATGACGAAGCCTGGCGCTCCGCCTATCAGGGCATCATTCCCGGCGCCGAGCTGGAAAAGCTGATCAACCGCCGCGGTCCGCAATGGTGGGACAGCGCGATCCGCAAGGGCAGCCGCGTCAGCGTGCTGGTGTTCGGCGACAAGATCGCGGGCTATGCCAATTACGGTCGCAACCGCGCCCGCAGCCTGCATTTCGACGGCGAGGTCTATGAGCTCTATCTGCGTCCCGAATTCCAAGGCCTGGGCTTCGGCCGCCGCCTGTTCACCGCGGCCCGCCGCGACCTGATGCAGAGCGGCCTGAAGAGCATGGTGGTGTGGGCACTCTCGGACAACGATCCGGCCACCGAGTTCTACCGTGCCTTGGGCGGCCGCATGGTGGCGCGCTCGTCGGAGCGTTTCGGGCCGAAGTCGCTCGACAAGGTTGCCTTCGCTTGGACCAATTGAGCTGCTGAAGTCCAGCCGGCAGCGCTTCCCTTCCGTCGATACCGCTGCCTTTTGAGCCGGTGATCGCTGGATTCATTATTTCACAAAAACGCGATGGATCAGCGGGGCAAGCCCGCGTATGACAGCGCCAAAATCGCTGCCGGGTGCGATTTAACCTCGGCAACAACGGAGCCTTGAATGCGTATCGATGCGGTCTCGATCGGGAAAAACGTACCACAGGACGTCAACGTCATCATCGAAGTCCCTGTGGGCGGTGAGCCGATCAAATACGAGATGGACAAGGAAGCCGGCACGCTGGTGGTCGACCGCTTCCTCTACACGCCGATGCGTTACCCCGGTAACTACGGCTTCATCCCGCACACGCTGTCCGATGACGGCGACCCCTGCGACGTCCTGATCATCAACACCCGCGCCATCATCCCCGGCGCCGTCATGAGCGTGCGCCCGGTCGGCGTGCTGTTCATGGAAGACGAAGCCGGCGGCGACGAGAAGATTTTGGCGGTGCCGTCCTCGAAGCTGACGCAGCGCTACGACAAGGTGAAGTCGTATTCCGACCTGCCGGACATTACGCTCCAGCAGATCCAGCACTTCTTCGAGCACTACAAGGATCTCGAACCCGGCAAGTGGGTGAAGATCCTGCGCTGGGGCGGCCCCGAGGATGCGCACAAGCTGATCCTCGAAGGCATTGATCGCGAGAAGAAGAAGGCCTGAGCTGTCCTGTCCCAGCGCAGCACCGCATCGTTGCACGCGGCGCTGCGGCGGGACGCGAGAATTTGAGTTACACCGCCGGCTTCGGCAGACCCGCGATCGCGCAGGCGGCGCGCAGCGTATTCACCAGCAGGCACGCGACCGTCATCTGACCGACGCCGCCCGGCACCGGCGTAACGGCGCCAGCCACTGCGAGCGCTTCCTGGTAGGCAACATCGCCGACGAGACGCGTCTTGCCGTCGTCCTTCGGGATCCGGTTGATGCCGACGTCGATTACGGTCGCGCCCGGCTTCAGCCAGTCGCCGCGCACCATCTCGGCCTTTCCGACCGCGGCGTAGACGAGGTCGGCGCGCTTCACGAGCCCGGGCAGGTCGCGCGAGCGCGAATGTGCGATGGTCACCGTGGCGTTCTCGTTCAGCAACAGCTGCACCAGTGGGCGGCCGACGAGGTTGGAGCGGCCGATCACGATGGCGTTCATGCCTTCGAGCGAAGCATGCACGCTCTTGGTCAAAATAATGCAGCCGAGTGGCGTGCAGGGCGACAGCGCCTCGAAACCGCCGGCGAGGCGGCCGGCATTGTTCGGATGCAGCCCATCGACATCCTTGGCGGGATCGATGGCATTGACGACGGTCTCGGTGTTGAGGCCCTTGGGCAGCGGCAGTTGCACCAGAATGCCGTGCACGGCGGGATCGCGGTTGAGTTTTGCGACCAGCGCCAGGAGATCTGCTTGCGAGACGTCGGCCGCCAGCTTGTGCTCGAACGACGCCATGCCGGCAGCCTGGGTCTGGGTGTGTTTCGAGCGGACATAGACCTCGCTCGCCGGATCGCTTCCGACCAGGACCACAGCAAGGCCCGGCACCAGATTGTGCTCGCGCTTGACGCGGGCGACCTCGTCCGCGACGCGCGCACGCAGTTCTGCGGCGATGACTTTTCCGTCGATGATCTTGGCGGTCATGCCTCTTTCCTCAGTCTGTCGATTTGGCTGATGCGAGCTGGCGCAGAGCTTCGCCGAGCCGCGCCGGATCGCCGTCGACCGCGATCTGCTTCAGCCGGGAGGTCGCTCCCGACAGGAGCTTTACGCTGGCCTTGGGCACGGCAAGCGATTTCGCCAGCAGCACCAGAACGGCCTTGTTAGCCTCGCCGCCATCTGCGATGGCGCGCACCCGCACCTTGAGCACGCTGCGGCCATCGGCCAGCTGCTCGATGCCGTCGATCTCGTCGCGGCCACCGCGCGGCGTCACCCGCAGCGCGATGCTGATTCCTGCGGCTCCGTAACGCCAAGGTTCCATCAATATCCGATGACGAGAGGCATAACGTTGTAAACGATCAACTTCTCGATCAGATAGATCAGCAAGATCAGGATAATGGGCGAAATATCGAGGCCGCCCAGATTTGGCATGATCGATCGGATCGGCGCCAGCAGAGGCTCGGTGATTCGGTACAGAAATTCGGCAATTGCTGCGACCAATTGATTGCGCGTATTCACGACGTTGAACGCGATGAGCCACGACAAGATGGCTGAGGCGATCAAGAGCCAGACGTACAGGTCCAAGATCAGCAGAATGATTTCGAGAATAGCACGCATCTGATGGGGAGCTCGCAGGGGAGGAAGACTGCTAGATATCGGTTCCCCCCGAACCAAACAAGGGAAGTCGGTGCCGGGATGGCTAAAACCAGGTTACACCCGTCCTTGACTTGACCTTGGCGGGGACTTAAATGGCGCCCGGTTGTCGGCCGCATTGACCAGCGCGGCCAGCAAAGGGGCCATAGCTCAGCTGGGAGAGCGCGTCGTTCGCAATGACGAGGTCGGCGGTTCGATCCCGCCTGGCTCCACCAGCCTTCGCTCGCTTCGCGAGCTACGGCTCGGCAAGCCCGGACAGTCCCTCGCAGCGAAACGAGCGAAGGCTGCCGCGGCGTAGCCCGAAGGGCGAAGCCGGGCTACCTCCTCAACTCTCGGCCCCCCTACTTCCCCGTAAACCTTGGCGGTCGCTTCTCCATAAAGCTCGCGACACCCTCCCTGAAATCGCTGCCGTTCAGCGCCACCATCATTTCCCGGTTGGCTTCGATCGTCGCCTCCGCCAGCGTCTGGAACGGCACCTCGTAGAGCTGCCGCTTGATCACGGCCATCGCGCTCGGCGAGACGAAATCGGCAAGATCGCGTGCATAGGCATACGTCTCCTCGCGGAGTTTTTCCGGCGGGCAGAGCCGGTTCACCAAACCGATCCGCAATGCCTCGTCGCTCCCCACGCGCCTCGCCGAGAGCAACATATCCATCGCGTTGGCATGACCGACGATGCGCGGCAGCATCCAGCTGATGCCATGCTCGGCAATCAGACCGCGCCGCGCGAAGGCGGTGGTGAACACGGTGTTGTCGGCGGCAAAGCGCAGGTCGCAATAGAGCGCGTGGACGAGGCCGATGCCGGCGGTCGCCCCGTTGAGCATGGCGATCACGGGCTTTCCGATCGACGGATAGAAGCCATAGCGCGTCTGCCAGTCGGGCCGCCGGTTCATGTCGAAGGGCGGCAGGTTCGACGCTCGCCTGACGTCATTGGGGTCAAGCCCCTTCAGCGCATCCATGTCGGCACCAGCGCAGAAGGCCCGGCCCGCGCCGGTGAGCACAATGACGCGGACATTATCATCGGCGCTCGATGCTTCCATCGCGTGGCGCACGTCGCGTTCCATGATGGGCGTCCACGCATTCATGCGGTCGGGACGATTGAGCGTGATGGTCGCGACCTTGTCGCTGACCTCATAGAGAATGTGTTCATAGGCCATGGCGCTCTTCCTTTGTTTGCCGGCGCAGTTTCACACGCGCTCGTTGGCGGCAAGCCTAGCATATAAAGGGATGAGACAAGGGCTTGCGCCAAGGACCCGAGAAGGCGCGATCACTCGGCGGCTTGCGCCAGCATCGGCCGGCGCGTCAGCCAGCCGTCGATGAAGTGATCGAGCCAGGCGCGTTCGGCGGCATCGTAGACGGCACGGTCCGCGAAATGGTGATGCCGCTGCCGCGCGCCGGGCGCGCTGAGGCCGTCATAGCCGCGCGTGGTCCAGCAATGCATCATCGCGTAGGTCACGTCAGGATGAAACTGCACGCCGAACGCGTTGCCGAGGCGAAACGCCTGCACCGGAAAATCATCGCCTTCCGCAAGCAATTCAGCGCCAACCGGCAACTCGAAGCCTTCGCGATGCCAATGATAGACCCGCGCCGGCCAATTCGGGCAGAGCCCGTGTCCCGCTTCTGTCGGGCGGATCGGGTAATAGCCGATCTGGGTCAGGGCATCCGCATGCGGCGCGACGCGGGCCCCTAACTGCTTCGCGAGCATTTGCGCGCCGAGGCAGATGCCAAGGAATGGCCGCTGTTCGCGGAGCGGAATTTCGATCCAGTCGATCTCGCGGCGAATGTAGTCGTCGGGATCATTGGCGCTCATCGGGCCGCCGAAGACCACGGCGCCGGCATGCTGGTCGAGTGTCTCGGGCAGGGGATCGCCGAAGCGGGGACGACGGATGTCGAGGCGATGGCCGAGCGCGCGCAGCGCATTGCCGACGCGGCCCGGCGTCGAGGACTCTTGATGCAGGATCATCAGAACCGGCAACCGGGTTTCGGAGGCGGCGACGTTTGGCGTCCTTCTGGGGAAGGGCACCACTTCTGCGTCACCAAACCTGTTCGTCCGGAACGACATGGTCTCTGCGAGTGCTATCGGTTCAGACCGCCAGCATAACTAAGCGATCGTTAATTTCGTGTGAGTTTGCGTACACACGCCCGATATTGAAGCAAGCTCCGGGCCACGACGGAATCAGAGCTCCCATTACTACCTTTGCCTCTGGAACCAGCTGGTGGCGGACAGGATGAAGCCGCGCGGGAAGAAACGCAGCGCGAACGGCACAATCTTGATGCCCAGGCCGGGAAGCACTGCCCGTTTGTTGGCCATCAGGCCGCGATAGGCCTGCTGTGCAACGTCGGCGGCAGAAACATTGAGAAGGGCCGTGTCGTGTCCGGACCCAACGCCGGCGCGCGCCTGGAATTCGGTGGGCACCGGCCCCGGGCAAAGTACGGTGACGCGGACGCCGTGCGGTGCAAGCTCCGCCCGAAGGGCCTCGGTGAAGGAAATCACATAGGCCTTGGACGCGTAGTAGACGGCCATGCCGGGGCCGGGCAGAAAACCGGCGACCGATCCGACATTGAGAAGACCACCCTTGTTGCTGATGAGCTGATCGGCAAAGCGCAGCGACAGATCCGTCAGCGCGCGGACATTAACATCCACGATGCCGAGCTGCTCGACGCGGTCGCGCTCGATTGCGTCACCGAACACGCCGAAGCCGGCATTGTTGACGAGATGATCGAGCTCGACGCCTTCGGCAGCGAGTGCGGCGGCGATCTTCTCGCCGGCATCCGCGTCCTCGAGATCGCAGGCGATCACGATCGGCTTCTTGCCGCCCTTGGCGGCGAGCTCGTTCGCGAGCGCCACGAGCCGGTCCGCGCGTCGCGCCGTCAGCGCAAGACGGTGTCCGTTCGCGGCGAACACACGCGCCAGCTCCATGCCGATGCCCGCCGAGGCACCGGTGATCAACGTTACCCGCTCAGTCACGATCGAAGTCTCTTGAATTGAAGTTTTTTGGCCTGCAATGCTGGAACGAGAGCATGGGCCGTGCGCGACAGGCAAGCGGCGCCCGCCGCATAGCCACTTGAGCGGGAAACGGGGAAGCAGGAAAACCATGGATTTACAGGGGAATCCGGAACCCAGGCAGCCCAGAGGCTACATTAAAGTTTCGTCATGTGGTCTGTACAACCGCCAATTCGCGGTGTTGGCACAGATCACCCACCGACCGCGTTGTCCTTGACCGGGCCGCCGGCGCGGTCTGCGACCGCGTGCTTCAGGTCGATCCGGTCGCGCTGGGAAATCCCGAGCAGGTCAGAGGCGCGCCAGACGACATTGTCCTCAAATTCAGTAACCTGGCCATCGGCATAGACCAGCTCCCACATCATCTGGACGATGCGCCTGCGGCCCTCTTCGTCGAGCGAGCGCATCATGACGCTGGTGAAGTGATAGAGGTCGACCGCCTCGCCCTCGACCTCCGTCGCATCCGCGATCAGACGATCGGCAGTGCCGCGATCGAGCCCGAAATGGCTTTCGATCAGGCTGTGCAACTTGCTCTGCTCGGCAGCCGTCGGCTGGCCGTCCAGAGAGACCACATGAACCAGCAGCGCGGTCGCCGCCAGCCGGTAATCACCGTCACCGAATGCGCGGTCCTGGGCATGAGGAGCAACAATGTCGGCGATGAATTGGCGCAGGCCGTCGAGCATAAGGTCCTACGAAAATCGATGAGGCCGCGGGAGCGCGGCCGCTATCAGCCTTATATGAGTGGGAAACTCAACCGGCGCAACGTGCGTCAGTTACGCACGCTGATTACGTTTCGGCAATCTGTTCCACCTCGGTCATTGCAAGACTATGGTGAGCGTGATCCGCCCCTCACGGTATCTCGTACACCACCATCTTGTCGGCGATGCCGCGCAGGGCCGCCTGTTTCTGGATCGGCTTGATCGCACGCTGCTGGAGCAGCTCGGCAACCGCGGGCGCATCCAGCACCGGCCCCGTGATGTGAATCTCTTGCGCGGTCGACAGGCTCTGCACGCGGGAGGCGATGTTGACGGTCTGGCCGAAATAATCCTGCCGCTCGTTGAGCATCACCGCAAGGCACGGGCCTTCATGGATGCCGATCTTGACGATGAGGTCGCCAGTGCCGCGCTTCTTGTTGAGCTCGTCCATGGCTGCGCGCATCCGCAGGCCGGCGACGATCGCATGCTCGGGTCGGACGAAGGTCGCCATCACGGCGTCGCCGATGGTTTTCACCACCGCGCCTCTCTCCGAGGAGATGATCTCGAGCAGCGCATGGAAATGCGCGCGCACGAGATCGAAGGCGGCCAGATCGCCGACGCGCTCGTAGAGCGCGGTCGAGCCCTTCAAATCCGTGAACAGGAAGGTGAGCGAGGTGATCTGGAGCCGCTGGTCGAGACTGAGATTGTCCGCCTTGAACACATCGCGAAAGGTCTGGTTCGACAGCATCCGCTTGGCAGTCAGGAACGGCTTGCGCTTGCCGATGAGATGATGAAGCGCCTCGGCCGCGATGAACACCGACGGCAGCACGCGCACGCCGGCCTGATTCTCCAGCGACAGCCGCAGCGGGCCCGGCCGCAGGGTCGTGGTTCCCGTCGGCGCCTGCACCTTGTTGTACATGATGGCGAACTGCTGACGGTCCTTGGTCGGCTCGCCCTGCACGTCGATGAAATGGGCTGCGTGCGTCACCGGCTCGAAGATGATGATGAAGTCGTTCGGCAGTTGCAGCGACATGGTCGCCTTCTCGCCGGACGAGAGCTCCATTGTATCCAATGTCACCTCATTGGCGAGCGTCGCGAACGATTCCTTGTTGAAGTCGACGCCCGAGCTCCAGAACACCTGCTTGAAATACTCCCATACCGGAAGCGTGTCAGGATCGTGCGCCGCAATGCGCCGGACACGCGAGTTCACGGTGAAGGAGACCTCGACCTGATCGTCGACGGAGGTCTTGTAGCCGCAGGCGCAAAGCGCACAGTGATACTCATCCGGCTTGAGCGCCTTCAGGGTCGAATGCGCCCCCAGCACGCCGCCGCAGCCCGGGCACAGCACGTTCCAGCCGAGATCGAACAGGCCGAGCCGTGCCGAATGCAGGAACGCCGAGATCACGCGCTCTTCGTCGAGGCTGTGCTCCCTGGAGAAGTCGAGGACATTGACGCGGTTGAGCTCGTGATCCTCCCCGTCCTCGATGAGGCGCGTAATCGCGTCGACCACCTTCGCATCGGCGGTCTGCTTCAGAACGGAAAACTGGGCCTGGATATCGCTCATGGCGCAACTCTATCTGTGTTGGATCACCCCATCGGCGAGGCAAGCGCCTCTCACCGACGCGTGATGCGGAACAGGGGTGAACGATCCGGCTGGGTCGTGACGACGCCGAGCGGGATCACGGGATTTGCGGTATCGGCAAGCTCGACACGGAACGCGCCGATCAGCCGGCCCAGCGCCAGCACGGATTCGGCTTGCGCGAACGGAGCGCCGATGCAGACGCGCGGCCCCGCGCCGAACGGCAAATAGGCGAAGCGGTCGGGCGCTTCTTTCGCCATGAAGCGCTTTGGAATGAACGCATTCGGCTGATCCCACAACTTCTCGTGCCGGTGCAGCAGCCACGGCGCGATCATGATGATGTCGCCCTTGCCGATCTCGACGCCGGCCGCGTTGTCGTTCTCGCGCGCAGCTCGGGCGATCAGGAAGGCCGGCGGATAAAGCCGCATGGTCTCCTCGATCACCGCGCGGGTGAACTTCTGGCGATCGATGTCGGCCATGCTGTCGAGGTGCTCGCCACGGGTCTCGGAGG
The DNA here is from genome assembly GCF_023073375.1 of Bradyrhizobium sp. 197. NCBI lineage: Bacteria > Pseudomonadati > Pseudomonadota > Alphaproteobacteria > Hyphomicrobiales > Nitrobacteraceae > Bradyrhizobium > Bradyrhizobium sp. 197. Next base: position 146,477 of record NZ_JADPJJ010000058.1, read on the forward strand.
CGACCTCCTCCTGTGTGTCGGGATCGAGCGCGAGCAAATAGAGCGCCCAGAACAGTGCCGTCGCCGTGGTCTCGTGACCCGCGAGGATCATGGTCGCGACTTCGTCGACAAGTTGCTCGTCGGAAAAGCCCTTGCCGGTTTCAGGATCGCGCGCCTCGTCCATGAGGTCGAACAGGTCGCGCGGCGGCGCGCCGTCCTTCTTGCCCATCTCACGCCGCTCGGCGATCAGCATTGCGACGAACTCGGTCCAGCGCTTGCGGAAACGGGCGCGCGCAAAATCCATCGGGCTCGGCCAGGACAGCGGCAGCACCATGTCAAGCAAGTACGGCCGCCCGAGCCGGGCTCCGTATTCCATGACGAAGTTGCGCAAGGTCGGGCCGTGCCGGTCCATGCCGAACGAGAACATGGTACGTCCGGCGATCTCCAGCGTCATGCGCTGCATGATCTCGCGCAGATCGACCGGCTCGCTCATGCGTGCATCCAGCTTCACGATAGTCTCGTCGAGCACCGCCGTCATGGGCGGGACCAGGTTTGCCGTCGCGCGCGGCGTGAACGCCGGCGCGAGGGTGCGGCGCTGATGCGTCCAGGCATGGCCTTCGGCAATCAGAAGACCTTCGCCAAGCACGGGACGCAGCATGCGGATGCCCGCCGGGGTGCGCGAATAATTCTCGTAATTGCTGAGCAGAACGTGCCGGATCGCATCCGGCTGGTTCAGGATGAAACTGTTGCGGAAGAAGAAGCGGCCCTGGATGACATCTTCCTCATAGGCGCGCTGTCCCCAGGTCGCGATCATGTTCCGCTTGATCACCGCAAGCCGGCCGAGGAACGACATATCGTCGGGTGCACGCGGCGGGGTCGGAGGGACGATGGGCCGACGCACGCTGGCGATATTCATGGCTCTCTCCCGCGGAGGTGACGCAGGCAAATAGCTAGTAAGTCAGCTCGGCAATCGCAATCCTGTTCTCGGAGGCAGGCCAGGCGCGTGCCACAATTCGTTCTTCGTTGAATTGAGCCACGATGTTCCGCCCGATGTCGCCGGCCGGAAGGCGCAGTGTTGCTGTCGAATCCGTGGGCACACCCGATTTGACGTCGGCCGGGCCCTTGCCGTCGAGCAGCACCACGTCGCGCGGCAAGCCGAAGTAACCGCGCGGACGCGACAGGATGACGACAGCCGCGGCGTCCTTGTCCGCGGGCCCGAGCGGACGCGCGGCGCGCAGATGCACAATTTCTGACGAGCGGGGGAAGGGTGAGCGGTAGATGTGCGTTGTCGGCGCATCCGGCGATGTCAGGACGAACTCGAGCGACCAGGAAGGCTCGACCTGCGCCGGGCCCCAGCGGCCGTCGGCGCCGGTCTTCGCGCTGTGCACGGCATTGCCCTTGCGCTCACCGGTTTCAGGATCGACGCGAAAGACGTCAACGGTTGCGCCCGCCACCGGCCGATTGGTCGGCGCGCCGCCCGGCGTGCCCGTCACCAGCCCGCCCAGCTTCACGCTCTGCTCCGGCACGATCGCGATGCGCGCGGGCTCACGTCCCGCGATAAATTTGTAGATCTCGCGGAAGGCTCGAGGGTGAAACGCCACCTCGCGATGATCAAGCGCGCCGAGCACGAGATTGGTGGCCCCCTTCAACTCTGGGCCTTCAACGGTGACGCCAGTTGGCGTGCCCGGCTTGCCGATGAAGCGGCCATCGGCCTGCGCGTATTTGTCCATGCCGTCGCTACGCAAGGTGAGAAAGGCAACACCCGGCGTCACCTCGCTCTCGCCATCGTTCAGGCCGCGCAGGAATGCGCCGCGGCCGTTGAACTCGCTGTTGAGCTGGTCGTCGGTCGCGAACACGCCGTGATTGGGCGTGCCGCACAGCACGGCATGGCTGACATCGCCGGCACCGCCGTTCTTGATCACGTTACGGATCGCATAGCCGCCGCGCGAGCTGCCGACCAGCGCCACGCGGGATGCACCGGTCCGACGCTTCAATTCGGCGGTGGCGGCGGCGAGCTCGCGGCGCTGGTCCTCGGTCGAGGAGCGGCCGGCTTGCTCGACCTTGTCGTCGCTTCGTGCATTGGGATCGGTGAAATTGATCGCCTGCATGCGGTCCCGCGCGATGCCGTTGGATTCCATCCGCCACATCGTGGTCATCCAGAGCGCGTCGTATTCGCCATTGCCATGGACGAACAGGATCGGCGGCACCTCGCTCGGCGCGGCGGGGGCGGGTTGGGCCAACGCGCCCGCCCGCAAGCTCGCAATTGCGAAAGACAGGCTGCCCGCACCTTGCAAGATCATCCGTCGCGACAGCTTCATGTGTTCCTCCCCGGCAAAACCATCTCTTTGCACCGCTTATACCGGCCTAACCACTGGACAGCGAACGACTTTCGCAGGCATCACTGAACATACCGGAATCGCTGAAGCCACTTCTGCCAGACCTCCTGGAAGGGGATATGACCGAGCAGACGAACCGTCAGAGAATTGCCGCAGACGGCATCACCGCGCCGCTGCGTTACACCGTGTTCCGGCGCATCTGGCTCGCCAGCCTGCTCTCCAATCTCGGCCTGCTGATCCAGGGCGTGGGCGCCGCCTGGGCGATGACGCAGATGGCGGCCTCGGCGGACAAGGTGGCGCTGGTGCAGACCGCGCTGATGCTGCCGATCATGCTGATCTCGATGCCGGCCGGTGCCATCGCCGACATGTATGACCGCCGTATCGTCACCCTGATCGCGCTCGTGATCGCGCTGACTGGCGCGACCGCGCTCACGATCCTAGCCGGGTTCAATCTCATCTCCCCGGAAACGCTGCTCGCTTTCTGCTTCGTGGTCGGCAGCGGCAACGCGCTGTTCGGTCCGGCCTGGCAGTCCTCGGTCAGCGAGCAGGTGCCGCCCGATGCACTACCTTCGGCCGTGGCGCTGAACGGCATCAGCTACAACATCGCGCGCAGCTTCGGCCCTGCGGTTGGCGGTGTCATCGTCGCCGCGCTCGGCTCGGTGGCGGCGTTTGCGTGTAACGCGATCCTCTATCTGCCGCTGCTGGTGGTGCTGCTGCTCTGGCGGCGCAACAACGAGCCCTCGCGTCTTCCGCGGGAGAAGCTCAACCGTGCCATGGTGTCGGGCTTCCGCTACATCACCAATTCGCCGCCGATCAAGATCGTGCTGCTGCGCACGCTGGTGATGGGCCTGATTGGCGGCGCCATCATGGCGCTGATGCCGCTGGTCGCGCGCGACCTGCTGCATGGCGGCGCGCAGACCTACGGCATCATGCTGGGCGCCTTCGGCATGGGCGCAGTGGTCGGTGCGCTCAACATCCACGAACTGCGCAAGCGCATGAGCGGCGAAGCCGCGATCCGCGCCTGCACCATCTCGATGGCGTTTGCGATGGCCGCGCTCGCGGTCAGCACCGAGCCGGTGCTGACCGCGGCGGCGCTGGTGCTCGCAGGCGCAGTCTGGATGGCCGCCGTCGCGCTGTTCAATATCGGCGTGCAGCTCTCGGCGCCGCGCTGGGTCGCCGGCCGCTCGCTCGCGGCGTTCCAGGCCTCGATTTCCGGCGGCATCGCGATCGGTGCCTGGGGCTGGGGCCATCTCACCGACTATGCCGGTGTCGAGGTTGCGCTGCTGACGGCCGCCGGCCTGATGCTGATCTCGCCGGTGCTCGGGATCTGGCTCACGATGCCGCGCGTCGGTGCCCGCAACGAAGACGCCGATGTGCTGGCCGATCCGGAAGTCAAACTGTCGCTCACCGCGCGCAGCGGGCCGCTGGTGGTCGAGATCGAATACCGGGTCAGCCAGGAGAACGCGCGCGCTTTTCACAACGTGATGCAGGACGTGCAGCTCTCCAGGCAGCGCAACGGCGCCTATGGCTGGTCGATCGCGCGCGACATCGCCGATCCCGAATTGTGGACCGAGCGTTATCACTGTCCGACCTGGCTCGACTATCTGCGCCAGCGCAACCGCTCGACCCAGTCCGAACGCGCGCTGCATCAGGAGGCGATCGCCTTCCATATCGGTCCCGATCCGGTGCGGATCCGCCGCATGCTGGAGCGCCCGTTCGGCTCGGTGCGCTGGAAAGAAGACACGCCGGATCGCGCCGGCACAGAGGTGCTACCGGTGGTCGCGCCCGCGGCGGGGAGCAGCACGTAGGTTTTTCGCCATCGGACTCCGCGTCCTACTGTCCGTGGTCCGTCAGCACCTTCTCGCAGCCTTTGCTGAGTCGGGTACGGTTCTGCTTCAAGCAAGCGAGCACGGCGCCATCGCCGTTGTTCATCACCGGACGGCAGAAGCGCGTGACGTCGCGTGCGCAGGCGTCGTGTCCGGGCTGCTGTTGCGCGGCCGCGCCCGATGCGCACACAATCAAACAAACAATGAAAAGAAATCTGGTCATCGCGCAATGCCTCTTACCCGGAAGAACGTGCGGGCGAAGCTAGTGCGACGATCTCCTGGTCGCAACGGCTTTATTCGCAGACTGTATGCGCCGCCGCGTGGCCCCCGGCTTGACGCCGGGGCACATCGCGAGGGGAGCTAACCGACGCAACGATCGTTACCGTTGCTGTTACTGACCGTCTCTTACTGACCGTCCTGGGCGTCAGCGACCTTGCGTGACGCGCCACCCTTGGCGAGATCCTTGTCCATCACCGCGCGGCAACCGACGCTCAGATCCGAACGATGCTTCATCATGCACGCCGTGATCTTCGGGATGTTGGGGATTTCCGACGAGCACAGGCGGAAGGCGTCGCTGGTGCACTGCTGCTGCGCTTCGGACGAGAAGGCGAAGCTCGAGCCGGTTGCGGCGATCGAGACGATGGCGGCAAAGCCCAGAGCCAGGCTGGTGTCGCGGATCTTGCTACTCAAGGACTTGGTGTTCAGCGAGATGGTCATTTGAAGCTCCCATTGGCACCGCGGAACCGGGCCCGTTGTTGATGGGAACGACGATGCTCCAGCAAAACAGTTTCGACTGTGATGACGGTCACGGGCGGCCCCCGCTCTGTGACATCGGTCACTTTGGCGCACCCCGCTGAAATTCCTTCGGATCCGCTGTCGTGTTGGTGTCACGTTAACCGATCCTTCGCATTAATGGATCGGCGAGCGGGAAATTCCGCAGGTTTGGTTGCGTAATTGGAAAGAGTAGCGATGCGTAATGCGTTGGGCCTGATGCTGGCCAGTGTAGTTGCAGCGGTCGTGATTGCCGCCGTCGGTTGGTTTTATTATTCCTCGCGCGCCGACCAGGCCGCTCCCAAGACAATTGCAGCCCGTGCCGCCGATCAACTGCCGGCACCGGCAAAGCTCGCCGCCAGGGATGACGTCGAGACCACTGCAGCGCTCGCCGGCAAGCCGGCGGTACCCGCTCCGGCGCCAGCCCCGGCCATGCCGGTGCAGCAGAAATCGACCTGCGCAAATCCGAATGCACTGGGCGTGTCCCGCGTGGTCGAGATCGACACCACCGGCGGTCCCGGCTTCGGCTTCGAAACCTTCAAGCAGTTCGACTTCCTCACCGACAAGGAGGTCGTGCTGACCTTCGACGACAGTCCCTGGCCGGTCAACACGCCCGCGGTGCTAAAGGCGCTTGCGGATGAATGCACCAAGGGCCTGTTCTTCTCGGTCGGCAAGCACGCGACCTACCATCCGGAAATCCTGCGCCAGGTGCTGGCCCAGGGCCACACGGTTGGCACACACACCTGGTCGCACCTCAATCTCAACAGCAAGAAGTTGACGGAGCAGCAGGCCAAGGACGAGATCGAGAAGGGGTTCAGCGCGGTGAAGCTCGCGCTCGGCACCAACCCGGCGCCGTTCTTCCGCTTCCCGCAGCTTCAGCATAATCCGGCAATGGTGAGCTATCTCGGCACCCGCAACGTCGCGATGTGGTCGACAGATCTCGATTCTTTTGACTTCAGGAAGGGCGCTACCCCCGAGAAGATCGTCGAGACGGTGATGAGCAAGCTCGACAAGCTCGGCAAGGGCATCGTCCTGATGCACGACTTTCAGAAGCACACCGGCGAGGCACTGCCGACGCTGCTCGCACGGCTCAAGGCCGGCGGCTACAAAATCGTGCAGATCAAGGCGAAGACGACCTTCCAGACGCTGCCGGAATATGACGAGGCGCTGCTGAAGGACCTGAAGGTGCCGACCTCGAGCGCGCGTCCGATCGGAAACGTGGTGCAGACGGTTTCGCAGTAACGCGCCCGATCAGATCAAAAACTCTTGCGTCATGGCCGGGCTAGTCCCGGCCATATGCTTTTGGGACCAAAGACACCTTACCAATAGATGCCGTGGCGATGCAGCTCGCCGATGATGCGGCCTTCGGTCCAGCTGCGCTTGTGCTTCGGCTTGTCCGCCTTCGCGGCGGGTTCGATCGCCGCGGGTGCTGACGTCGCCATCGTTGTGGTCGGCGCGGTCGCAGCAGGGGCCGTGAGCGAAATCGCGGGCGGGCGATCGAGATATTTCGGAGCTTCGGCGGCTGGCGCTGCTTCGCTCACCTGCGTCGGCGCGCTCGTTGTCGCCGTCGTTTGCGGAGCCGAAGCCTGTTCGTTGGTCGAGGCCAGTGACAAGCCGCGCGGGCCGCGGGCCTGGGCAGATGCGGAGGCCAGCACCATGGCGGCGGCGACCAGAATGATCTTGCGCATATGAATTCTCCCCGTGTTTGGCGTGAGCTGGACACTAGGGGAGCCGATCGCGAGGTTATGTGATCACGATCACTCATGCTGGCCGGCCAGAAACTCGGCATCAAGGAGGTCGATGACGGCATTTGGCTCGCCAGCTTCATGCACTATGATTTGGGATATTTCGACCTGGAGCAGAAAACCCTGCAACCCCTCGACAACCCGTTCGGCACGAGGTTGTCACCCATGTCTTAGGTACAACCTGTTACCGATGTCTCCGGGCTGGACAACTGAGGCGCTGGTGCCGCAAGAGGGATTCGAACCCCCGACCCCGTCATTACGAATGACGTGCTCTACCAACTGAGCTATTGCGGCGAACCCTGCCGGAACACGGCAAGGCCGGTCCCGATACGCGCGCTCGTGATATCGGGCATGGCCCGAATTGGCAAGGTGGAGCCGGCTTCGAAATGCCTCTCACCCGCCCCAGCGGGACCAGAATCCGCGCCAGCCGCCGGCCTGGACCTTGGCCGTGCCGATTTGTTCCGTAAATTCATCGCTCGGACCCTCGTCGTCGATCCCGGGATCATCCGGGGCGCGGATGATCGGGATGACGGCGGGAATAGGCGCTGGTGCCGGCTTGCCGAGGTCAGCGCGGGTTCGGAACACCGGCGTTGCTGCCGCCGGCGATGATTCGGCGATCTCAGGGGACGGCTTAACCGGCTCGGCGGACGTGACGACCGGCTCCTCGTTGGCGGCCTCTGTGGCTTCGGGGGGCGAATTGTCCTGTGCGGCAGGCACCGGATCCGGCGCCGTTACCGGCGGTTCCGCCGGGCTTTCGCTCCGGGCCGACGTCACCCGCTTCGGCGGCGCGGCCGCCAGCATGGCCTCCTCGAAGGCCGAGGATTCGATCATGTCGCCCTTATCGGAAGGAAGACTCGCGACCGGCGTCTGCCACTGGAACGCGTCAAGGCGGCCGGTGACCGGGGAAACCGGACGCCAGCGCTCGCTGACATAGCCGTCCGCGGTCCAGGCCGGATCGTGGCGGGCGCGCACCGCGCGCAAGGTCCAGGCGCGGGCCCGGCCGCCGTCACCGTGCTCGGTGCGCTCGATCTCGGCCATCAGCAGCGCCACGCGCTGGGTCGGATCGTTGACGTAAGGCGCCAGCACCTCGCGCGCACGGGCGAACTCGGACGCATCGATCGCGGCGCGCGCGATCGCGAGCTGGCCCTCGACATAACCAGCCTTGTCGACAGGAATCTTGGCGGCAAGCGTCTCGACCCGCTGCAGGCGCTGCCGTGCGGAATCGCCGAGCTTCACATGCGCATAGGCATCCGCGAGGTCGGGATGCGGATTGGCGAGCCAGGCGGCTTCCACCAGCTTCATGGCGCGACGCACCTGATGCGCCTCGCTCTCGAATTTTGCGGCAAGCACTGCGGCCGGGACCAGGGTCGGCGCGAGCTTGATCGCCTCCATCACGCTCTCGCGCGCGACGTCGCGGTCCATCGTCTCCAATTCCAGCGCGCGTGCGGCGAGCAGCACGCCGCGCTGGCGGCGATAGGCCTGCTTGTCGATCAGGCCCGCGGACAGATTCGAATCGAGGATCGCGAGCGCGCCGCTCCAGTCACCGCGCGCGCAGCGGAAGCCGAGCACCGCATGCGAGGCCCAGGTCGAGGACGGCGACAGCTTGATCGCTTCCTCGGCGATCATCACCGCGCCGACCGCATCGTCGGCGCGCTGCGCCTCGATGAACAGGCCGCGCAAGCCGAGCAGGCGCGTGTCCTCGCGCTCGGCCATGGCACGGAAGACGCGCTGGGCTTCGTCGCGATTGCCTTCGAGCTGCGCGGATTGCGCATGCAAGAGAAGTGCGAGCGGGTCGTTCGCGGCCAGCCGCCGCGCGGTGTCGGCGTGGCGACGAGCAAGCGCGGTGTCGCCATGGCCGATCGCGAGCAGGCCGTGGGTGATGGCGTGACGGCCGCGGGCGTGACGCTTCTCGTGACGACGGCGGCGCAGACGCCCCGGCGCGCGCCAGATCATCGTCAGGAGACTCCAGACCAGCACGGCTGCCGCGGCAAAGAGGCCGAGCAAGAACACGAACCTGGGCAACGTCGTTGTGGCGCGGAAAGCGCCTGCGGTCAGGACGAGATCGCCGGGCTGGTCGGCGACCCAGGCCGCGCCGGCCGCCGCCAGCGCGATCAGGACAAGGAAGAGGACGATGCGAAGCATGACGATCCCTATACGCGCCGATTATTGCGCGAACCTTTATTGACCAGGCTTGACGAGATCCGCCATGGCATCGTCGGCGAGTTTGCGGGACGCCGCGAGCGCGGCGTCGCGGGCATCGGCCTTGTCGAGCCAGGCCTGCGCCGGTGCGCGGTCGGCCTCCGGCAGCGTCTTCACCTCGCGCCGAGCTTCCACGAAATCGTTGCGAAGCGCTGCGGCCGTCACCCTCGAGACGATAGCGCCGCGATCGCTGCCGATCCCGTCGGTACGTTCGATGCGAACGAGTTTTGACGCCCCCGCCTGAAGGCGCTCGACGATGCCTGCGCTGCTGGCCGGGGTTTCCGGCGGCGGCGACAGTTTTGGCACGATGTTGAGGAGCTCGCGGCTCAGCGCGACCGGCGTCGGAATACCGGACGATGCAAAGGTGTCGAGCGGCTTCAGCATATCGGGCTTTGCCGCAAGCGACCGCGCCGCGGCGAGCTGCGATTCGTAAGCGTCGCCATGGCGAACGGCGACGTCGAGCAGGGCCGCCGCCACCACATGGCGCAGCGGCTTGTCGTCCATCGTCCTCGCATCGGCAATCTTCTCGCCCTGCTGCGCGAGTTCGGCACGTTCGGTCTTGGTGGCACGCTCGAGCTGCGCGAGGCGGTCGTTGAGAGCGGCAAGATCGGGCGCGACAGCGGGCGGCGCCGATTTCGCGTCGTTCAGGGCGCCCGCGGTCTTGTCAGACTGCGCGCGCAGATTGGCGATGTCGCTGCGCAGGCCGGTTGCGGATTTCTCCAGCGCATCGATCCGCGCCAGCATGGCCGGATCGGCGGCAGGCTTGCCCGCCTTGGCTTCGACCGCGGCAACGCGCCCGCTCAGCGCATCGACCGTTGCGCCCGTCACTTGCGGAGCGGCCGGCGGTGCCTGCACCGCAGGCCAGCCCAGCATCCAGCCGACGGCGATCACAATTGCGGCTGCGACCGCGCCCGAGAACGGAGCGATAATCCAAGGTGAAATCGATGGCGATACGGACGCGGACGCAACGGAAGACCGCTCCTCGGCAGGTTCGGGCTGCGGCTCGGCATTAGCTTCGTCGAACTTGGCGGCTTCGGACTTGGCCTCTTCGGACTTGGCCTCTTCGGGCTTGACCTCTTCAGACTTGGCCTGCTCCTGCGCGGCCTGTTCGGTCGCCGCAGCCTGCGGCTGGCCCGCCACCTCCTGCGGCTGGGTGGAGACTTCGGTTGCCTCGAGGTCGATGGTGGGCGGGGTGCGCTTGGCACGGCTGGACTCGGGAGCCAATCCTGCGTCTTCAGGCTTGTCGTCGGCCATCGTGACGGTTCCTCACACTTACATGCCCTAAACGAACCCGATTGCGTGGGATTCGGCCCGACCTCTTACGCCAAACGGGTGCGCAAAGCACGCTCCAAGGAGTCAAATAAGGCATTTTCGTCCGGCGTCGCGGCCACCAGAACCTGCGAGGCACCGGCCTCGCGCAATATGCCTGCGACCGTCTCGGACAGGCAGCATTGCGGGATCGCCAGAGCCGAGATTTCGACACCTTCACCCCGCGCGGCCTCCAGGAAAGCCCGCGCGCTGCGCCGGGAGTAATGCAGCACCGCCTCGATCCCATGGGCGGCAAAGCCCTCACAGACATCGCGCGGCAACAGCTTGACCGGGACCATGCGATAGGTCGTCTGCGTGACGATGCTAAATCCTTCGGCGCCCAGATCATCGCTGAGGTCGCGCGACAGATCCGCGCCCGCGAGATAAAGCAGCGTGCTCTTTTTCTTCAGCCGCTTGTTGCGCGCGCTCTCCATCACCTTGTCGCGCAAAGCCGCGGCATCGCCGCCGGCGACCACCACCTCGGCAAAGCCTGCATCGCGCGCCGCGGCAGCGGTGTGCTCGCCGACCGCAAACAGCGGCAGCGGCAGGAGGCCAAGGTCCGGCAATTGCGGTGCGACGGCACGGATCGCATTGGCCGACGTGACGATGACGGCGCTGTAGCCCGTCTCACTCTCGTCATGGAAGACGACCGGCTCGAACTTGAGCACCGGGGCAAGCAGCACCACATGACCCCGCGCGCGCAGATTTTCCGCTGTCGCCACATTGTCGGGATGCGGCCGTGTGACAAGAATGGACATCGCTTGGTTCCGGGCACGTGGCGGTGACGTATTCACGAGGAGAGCTGCGCGTGGCGATTGCGCAAGCCGACCCCGGAATGCTACCGGACGTACCAGAACTCTGCTTTGCGGATGAGCGCAAGGGGTGAGAAGGGCGCAGATTGGATACCAATTCGCCAATGCTGGTACTGGGCATAGAAACCACCTGCGACGAGACCGCCGCGGCCGTGATCGAGCGCACGCCTGACGGCAGCGGCAAGATCCTGTCCAATATCGTGCGGTCGCAGGTCGAGGAGCATGCCCGTTTCGGCGGCGTCGTGCCGGAGATCGCCGCACGCGCCCATGTCGACCTGCTCGACGGCATCATCGACCGCGCCATGCACGAGGCCGGCATCGACTTCGCCCAGCTCAACGGTGTCGCGGCCGCCGCGGGCCCCGGATTGATCGGCGGCGTCATCGTCGGTCTCACCACCGCGAAGGCGATCGCGATGGTCCACGCCACGCCGCTGGTGGCGGTGAACCACCTCGAAGCGCATGCGCTGACGCCGCGCCTCACCGATGCACTCGAATTTCCCTATTGCCTGTTTCTCGCCTCGGGCGGCCATACCCAGATCGTTGCGGTCACCGGCGTCGGCGAGTATGTGCGGCTCGGCACCACCGTGGATGACGCGATCGGCGAGGCCTTCGACAAGGTCGCGAAGATGCTGGGCCTGCCCTATCCGGGCGGCCCGCAGGTCGAACGCGCGGCAACAAGCGGCGATCCGGGGCGATTTGCGTTTCCGCGGCCGATGCAAGGACGCCCCGACGCCAATTTCTCGTTGTCGGGATTGAAGACGGCGGTGCGCAACGAAGCGAGCCGGCTAACTGAGATCACGCCGCAGGACGTCAGCGATCTCTGCGCGAGTTTTCAGGCTGCCGTGCTCGACTCCACCGCGGACCGGTTGAGCGTCGGTCTCAAACTTTTCCGCGAGCAGTTCGGCGCGCCGCGTGCGCTGGTGGCGGCCGGCGGTGTCGCCGCCAACCAGGCTATCCGCGGCGCCCTGCATGACGTTGCGAGGAAAGCCGGAACGCAACTGATCATGCCACCGCCCGCACTCTGCACCGACAACGGCGCGATGATCGCCTGGGCCGGCGCCGAACGTCTCGCGCTCGGCATGACCGACACTATGGAAGCGCAGCCCCGCGCGCGCTGGTCGCTCGATGCGAACGCGACGGCACCGGCCGGGTACGGCAAAACGCGGGCGGGATACTAAGCAATGACAGCGTTCCGATCCGTCGCGGTGATCGGTGCAGGCGCCTGGGGCACGGCGCTCGCGACTGTGGCTGCGCGAGCCGGACGAAACGTGACGCTCTGGGCTCGCAATGCCGAGCACGCAATACGAATCGCATCGAGCCGCGACAATCCGCGGCTGCCCGGCGTACGGATCGCGCCGGAGATCATCGTCACGAGCGATCTCACCATGGCGGCGCGCGCGGACATGCTGCTGATCGCGACGCCGGCGCAGCATCTGCGCGGCGCGGTCAACATGCTGGCTTCGCACCTCGCAAAGCCGGTGCCGATCGTCGCCTGCGCCAAGGGCATCGAGCACGGCACGCACAAATTCATGACCGACGTGATCGCGGAGGCCGCGCCTCACGCGCAGCCGGCGATCCTGTCGGGCCCAAGCTTTGCCGACGACGTCGCGCGCGGCCTGCCGACTGCGGTAACGCTGGCGGCGGTGGAAGAAGCGCTGGCCAGCCACCTCGTGCAGGCGCTGGGCTCGGCGACCTTCCGGCCCTATCACACGACGGATGTCCGCGGCGTCGAGATCGGCGGCGCGGCCAAGAACGTGCTGGCGATTGCCGCCGGCATCGTGGTCGGCCGCAAGCTCGGCGCCTCCGCACTCGCCGCACTGACCACGCGCGGCTTCAGCGAGTTGGCGCGGCTCGGCCGCGCCTGTGGCGCGCGCACGGAAACGCTCTCCGGCCTCTCCGGTCTCGGCGACCTGCTCCTGAGCTGTTCGACCGCGCAATCGCGCAATTTCGCGCTCGGGATAGCGCTCGGTCGCGGAGAGGCGGCGCCGGCGGGCAAGCTTGCGGAAGGTGCATTCACTGCGCCCGTGCTGGTCGAGCTCGCGGCCGCGCGGCACGTCGACATGCCGGTCTCCCAGGCAGTGGCTGCCATCCTGGATGGCCGGTTGACGATTGACGCCGCGATCGAAGGGCTGCTGACAAGGCCGTTCAAGGCTGAGGAATGACGGCGGCCTCTACCGCGTCGCAGGTTGCACTTAACGGCCTGCGCGCGCTGGGGCGAACCGCAGGGATCCCGGTCCAACAACAATGAGGTGAGTTTGCGATGAACTACTGGCTGGTGAAATCCGAACCGTCGGTGTGGTCCTGGGACCAGCAGGTGGCGAAGGGCGCCAAGGGCGAAGCCTGGACCGGCGTGCGCAATTACACCGCGCGCATAAACCTCGTGAACATGAAGAAGGGCGACAAGGCGTTCTTCTATCATTCCAACGAGGGCAAGGAGATCGTCGGCATCGCGGAGATCATCAAGGAAGCCTATCCCGATCCGACCGACAAGACCGCAAAATTCGTCTGCGTCGACATCAAGGCCGACAAACCCTTGAAGACGCCGGTAACGATGGCCACGATCAAGGCCGAGAAGAAACTCGCCGACATGGCCCTGGTGAAGTATTCGCGCCTCTCGGTGCAGCCGGTGACGCCCGAGGAATGGAAGCTCGTCTGCAAGATGGGTGGGATGTAGTTGCTGCAATTGCAGGTGTGTAGTCCGATCCGGGATTCGCTTTGCTCCATCAGCGCTACGATATCCGAGCTTGCGTCTCCGGCAACGCAAACACCTCGCATGGCGCAGCGATGCCGCGTAGCGAATGCGGCCCGAGCGCGATCAGAGGCATGTCCGTCTCCGCGGCGAGCGCGCCGGACACCAGAACCGTCCTGCCGAGCGGCTTGCACAATCCTTCGAGGCGGCTGGCGAGATTGACGGAGGGACCGATCGCCGTGAAATCGAGCCGGTTGGCGGCGCCGATATTGCCCCACAGCATCCCGCCGAGATGCAGCGCCGCGCCGAACGCGAGCGGCGGCAGACCTTGGGCACGGCGCTCCGCGTTGAGATACGCCATCCCGGCTTCGGCTGCGCTCGCGGCACGCAGAGCCGCATCGCACGCGTGGCGCGGAGACGCCTCGACCACCGGAAAGATCGCGAGCACACCGTCGCCGATGAATTTCAGCACCTCGCCGCCGAAGGCGTGAACCGCGCCGGCAATGCGATCGAACCAGGCATCGAGCGCCGCGATGACATCGGCAGGCGGCGTGGTTTCCGACAGGAGCGTGAAGTTGCGCAGATCGGCATAGAGCAGCGCGGCCTGTATGGTCTCGCCGAGATCGCGGCGCAGGGGTGCCGCCAGTACCCGCTCCGCACTGCGCTTGCCAAGATAAGCATCCAACGTCGCGCGCAACGTTGCACGCACGGCAAGCACCGCAAGGGGCGTCGCAGCAAAGCGCGCAGCCTGGCGCAATTGCTCGATCTCGTCCGCGGTGAACGGACGCGGCCCGATCCAGCCGAGCAAAGGCCCATCGGGCGGTCCGACCGCGTCTTCGTGCACCTCACCGTCCGCGATGTCGCGCAGCCAGCGGCGGCCGGCATCGTTGGGCGTGTCGGGCGCGAGGCCGCCAGGTGCGAAGCCAAGCGCTTCGATCACCCGGCCGCTCTCCGCGCGCCACAACCAGGTCCGCTTCGCGATCAGCGGATGTGGCACCTCCAGCGTCAGGCTGCCCGCCGCGAGCGGCACGCCGTCGGCGACCAGATGTGCGCCGAGTTCCATGAGCAGGCGGTCGGCCCCGGCGCTATCGGCGGCGGCATCGACAAGCCAGGCGAGCGTCGGCGAGAGGTGCATGGTCCGATCATGACGAAGCCAGACCCTCTTTGTCACGGGCAATCCTTGACGGGCCGCGCGAGCGCCGCCATGTCCCAGTGTCAGCCCAGGGATGATCGCCGATGACCGAACCCTTCATAGTGCGACGCGAGACCCAGATCGCAGCCCCACGCGCCACCGTTTTCGCTTACCTGACCGACCCCGAGAAGATTTTGAGCTGGATGGGCTCCGACGCGACCACTGAGCCGCATCCTGGCGGGCTGTATCTGCTCAAAGGCATCGGCCCCCGCGGCGGCGTCGCCCGCGGCGCGTTCCGCGAAGTCGTGCCGGTGCATCGTCTCGCCTACACTTTTGGATGGGAGAGCGGCCAGGAAGTACCGCCCGGATCGAGCCTGATCGAGATCGACCTGATCGAACGCGACGGCGGCACGCTGCTGCGCATGACCCATAGCGGACTGCCGACCGAGGAACAGGCTGCCGCCCACGCGACGGGATGGACGCATTATCTGGAACGGCTCACGACCGCGGCCGCAGGCGGCGATCCCGGTCCCGACAGGGGTGTTTCCAACAAGGCGTAGCGACGGGAGAAGGTCAGACCGCCGCGGTCGCCACCACCTGCTGCAAAAGTTGCTCGCGCCTGGCCTGCGAGCGCTGGCCCTTCATGGTCGCGGCGAAGCGTTCGAGGATGCCGTCCTCGAACGCGGTGACGATGGTGTCGTGCACATAGCTCTTGCGGCAGATCGCCGGCGTATTGGAGAGCTGGTCGGCGGCGGCGCGGATCGCTTCCAGCACCTGCTTCTTGCGGCCGCGCTGGCTGGTCGCCGGCGTAATCCGCGACAACGATTCCACGACGACGGCCGAGGCCATCAGCGTGCGAAAATCCTTCAGCGAGATCTTGATGCCGGCGATCTCGCGCAAAAACGCGTTCACCTGCGTCGTATTGACCGCACGCACGACGCCGTAGGCATCGCGGTACTGGAACATGCGCTTGCCGGGAACGCCCTGCAAAATGCCGATGGCACGCACGAGCTTGGCCGCGTCGCACTCTTTCCGCACCGCCTTGCCGCCCTTCGCCTTGAACGTCAGCACGAAGCAATCGTCTTCCAGCGTGACGTTGGACTTCAGCAGTGTGGTGGCGCCGCGGGTGCCGTTGAGGCGGGCATAGGATTCGTTGCCGGGGCGGATCGCGGTGCGCGCAATCAGCTCGATCACGGCCGAGAGCGCGAACTCGCGCGTCGGCTCCTCGCCCGACAGGAACGCCGAAACCTTGCGCCGGATCTTTGGCAGCGCGCCGACGAGTTTCTCGAGCCGATGCGCCTTGCGTTGCTCGCGGACCTTCTCCCAATCGGCGTGATAGCGATATTGCAGCCGGCCCGCGGCATCGCGTCCCACCGCCTGGAGATGCGAGCTCGGATCGGCCGAGTAGCGCACCTCGCGATAGGCCGGCGGCACCGCCATGGAATGCAGCCGGCGGATGGTGCGGGCATCGCGGATATGCGCGCCATTGGGACGGACGAAGGAATAGCCCTTGCCGCGCTTGATGCGCCGGATCTTCAGCTCGTTCTGGTCGCCGAGCCGCAGGCCCAGTTCCTTGGCGAGCGCCTCGACCGTTGCAGCAGGCGCCGTGTCGAACGCTTTTTTCGGGCTAAGACGGGCGGAACCTGCCGGTTTCGGCCATTGTCCGAGTGCTTTGGCCAGCGCAACGGCTGCAGGATCGGCTGAAGCGGGCCGTATCGTCCCGAAATTCTGCTGATCCATCATAGTCTTAAGCCTTAGCCCTGTCTGTTATCGGTCAATGCCGCTGTTCTGATCTTTGTTCCAAGGGTTTCGTTGGACCCGGGTTAGCCACTTAGGGTGTTCCGAACAGCATTGCGAGTCCCGAATCAGTGAGGTGCGGTTTCTAAATACCTCTGGCGAATGCATGGGGCTCTGCGGCGGCCTGTTCCGAGGGTTTTGGGCAAAGGCCCGAAAGCGGCCCCGGCCTGTTCCAGATCTGCGACAGTCCGGCCCGGTGGCCTTGATCCTTCTCAGGGCCGGGCGCTCGCCGAAGGTCCAGCTTGTGCACCTTGTCGGGTCCGGTTAGCCCGACGCATAATCAGTTCAACGATCAAGCCGGCTCGCCAGTGGCCCGTGCTCGGCTTGCCGTATGTGGAGGGAGCGAAACATGTCCGAGAAGATCTACGACGTCCCCGCGGAATGGGCGAAGCGCGCCTGGATCGACCAGGCCAAGTACAAGGACATGTACGCCCGCTCGATCTCGGACCCGAACGCCTTCTGGGCCGAGCAGGCCAAGCGCGTCGACTGGATGCACGCGCCGACGAAGATCGAGAACGTCTCCTTCGCGCCCGGCAACATCTCGATCAAATGGTTCGAGGACGGCGTCCTCAACGTCGCCCATAACTGCATCGACCGGCATCTCCACACCCGCGCCAACCAGACCGCGATCATCTGGGAAGGCGACGATCCCTCGCAGTCCAAGCACATCACCTACAAGGAGCTGCACGACGAGGTCTGCCGGATGGCCAACATCCTGCGCACCCGCAACGTCATGAAGGGCGATCGCGTCACCATCTACCTGCCGATGATTCCGGAAGCGGCCTACGCGATGCTGGCCTGCGCGCGGATCGGCGCGGTTCACTCCGTGGTGTTCGCCGGCTTCTCGCCCGACAGCCTCGCCCAGCGCATCAACGACTGCCAGTCCAAGGTGATCATCACCGCGGACGAAGGCCTGCGCGGCGGCAAGAGGGTGCCGCTGAAGGCCAATGTGGACGCGGCGCTCGCCAAGGCAGACGGCGTCGACTGGGTCGTCGTGGTCAAGCGCACCGGCGGCAAGGTCGACATGAACCCGACGCGCGACCTCTGGTATCACGAGGCTGCCGCGATGGTGACGACGGAATGCCGGGTCGAGCACATGCACGCCGAAGATCCGCTGTTCATCCTCTACACCTCAGGCTCGACCGGCCAGCCGAAGGGCGTGCTGCACACCTCCGCCGGCTATCTCCTGTTCGCCGCGATGACGCATCAATACGTCTTCGACTATCACGACGGCGACATCTACTGGTGCACCGCCGACGTGGGCTGGGTCACCGGCCACAGCTACATTCTGTACGGACCGCTCGCCAACGGCGCGACCACGCTGATGTTCGAAGGCGTGCCGAATTACCCGGATAATTCGCGATTCTGGAACGTCATCGACAAGCACAAGGTCAACATCTTCTACACCGCCCCGACCGCGATCCGCGCGCTGATGCAGTTCGGCGACGAGCCGGTGACCAAGACCTCGCGCGCCAGCTTGCGCCTGCTGGGCTCGGTCGGTGAGCCAATCAATCCGGAAGCCTGGGAGTGGTATCACCGCGTCGTCGGTGACGACCGCTGCCCGATCGTCGACACCTGGTGGCAGACCGAGACCGGCGGCATTTTGATCACACCGCTGCCGGGCGCGACCAAGCTGAAGCCGGGCTCGGCGACGCAGCCGTTCTTCGGCGTGGTGCCTGAGATCGTCGACGCCGACGGCAAAGTGCTGGACGGCGAGACATCAGGCAATCTGTGCCTGACGCGATCATGGCCGGGCCAGATGCGCACGGTCTATGGCGACCACGCCCGCTTCGAGCAGACCTATTTCTCGACCTACAAGGGCAAGTACTTCACCGGCGACGGCTGCCGACGCGATGCTGACGGTTATTACTGGATCACCGGCCGCGTCGATGACGTCATCAACGTCTCCGGCCATCGCATGGGCACGGCCGAAGTCGAGAGCGCGCTGGTCGCGCATGAGATGGTGTCGGAGGCCGCCGTCGTCGGCTTCCCGCACGACATCAAGGGCCAGGGCATCTACGCCTATGTGACCCTGATGGCCGGCGTCGAGCCGACCGAGGATTTGCGCAAGGAGCTTGTCACCTGGGTGCGCAAGGAGATCGGCCCGATCGCCTCGCCCGACCAGATCCAGTTCGCGCCCGGCCTGCCCAAGACCCGCTCCGGCAAGATCATGCGCCGCATCCTGCGCAAGATCGCCGAGGACGAGCCCGGCAGCCTCGGCGACACCTCGACCTTGGCCGATCCCGCGGTGGTCGACGATCTCGTCAAGAACCGGCAGAACAAGAAGTCGGCGTAAAGCAGTCTCGTGCCCCGGACGCGGCGCTGCCCTGGCGATGCGAAGCATCGTCCAGTCAGAGGTGCGCTGCAGAGCCGGGGCCCATGCAACAGCAGACTCTGTGGCTTTCTGGGTCCCGGCTCTGCGTCGCACCGCTTCGCGCCGCGTCCGGGACACGAGACCGCATCTCCGCGTTAGCGCCACCCAAACGACAGCCGTTCACACGCTCACGCATTCGTCAGGGCGCGTGCCCGCGCGCCCGCATCTTTCCCGCTGAGTGTTGTTTCCAGGTCATTTACTTTGTTTCGAACATTTCCTTTGTTCCCCCTGCTGGCTGGCCCTTGGCGGCCGTGCGTGGAAACCATCCGGTTAACAGGCGCGGTTAAGAATGCCCCCCGAGGACTTGGCGGGTCGGCGATTGCCGGTTGTGCGTCATTTTGGACGATTGGTTCGGGTCAAGGGGAAAATCGATGTCGATCAGGATTGCAGTGGCGCTGGCTGCCACCATCGGAGCGGTGTTCGTGATGTCGACCGCGGCGCAGGCCCGGCCGGAAATGGTGGGGACGCACCTGGCCGACTATTCGCCGGGCACCATCGTGGTCAAAACCAACGAGCGTCGGCTCTATCTCGTCCTCGATAACGGCCACGCCGTGCGCTATCCGGTGGGCGTCGGCAAGTCCGGCAAGCAGTGGGCCGGCACCACCCGCATCGACGGCAAGTACCGCAATCCGGCCTGGTCGCCGCCTGCCGAGGTGCAGCGCGACAAGCCGAGCATCCCTGACGTCATTCCGGGCGGCTCGCCGCGCAATCCGATGGGCGTCGCGGCGATGACGCTGTCCGGCGGGGAATACGCGATCCACGGCACCAACGTGCCGGGCTCGGTCGGCGGCTTCGTCTCCTATGGCTGCATCCGCATGCTCAACGACGACATCACCGATCTCTACAGCCGCGTCTCGGTCGGCACCACGGTGGTCGTGACGCGCTGATCCCCGGGACGAGATCCCGACAACAAGAGCCGCGTCCGTTGACGCGGCTTTCTTGTTACCAGAAGCGCCAACCGTGCGCGCACCAGCCGTCGCGATGGCCGCCATTGTAGCTCCGTGCGTAACCGCCGGCGAGCAACACCGCCGAAACGTTGGCGGTTCGCCTGGTCGCGACGTCGGCGAGAACCCGACCATATTTGTCAGGGCCAAGATTGGTGATCGTCACGCCGCCCTGGCCGAGCAGATCGCGCAATGCGCGGGCCGCGGCTTCGGCCTTGTCCAGTTCCTCCTGGCAGGATGCTTTCATCTCGGGTGCGTCGATGCCGCGCAAGCGAACGCGCACAACGAGATCGCGGCCGTCGCGCTGACGAACGCGCGCGAGAAAGGTGTCACCGTCAATGGTGCGAACGACGTCGACCGATTCGCGACGATCGGGATGGCCGCCCTGCTGGAGCACGATCTCGGCGTCCCGCGTGCCGCCGCCATCCGGGTGCGGGACCGTCCAGTTCGTCCCGTGCCTGAAGATGAGCACAGCCGCCAGCGCGACGCCGACCACGAACATCCACGGCAACAATCCGGAGAAACGACGGCCGAACGGCGAGCCGCGGAATGAGGGTCGATACTGATGGCTGGGATCGAAGCGCGGCATTCGCGCACGCTAGGGCTGAGTCGGCTGCACCGGCAAGTGTGCGTAAACCCGGCGCCTCAAAAGTCCGAGGCGATGCCTTTGCGTTCCCAATCACCGTACCGGGTGGGCTCGGGTCCCTTTGGCCCCTGCACCTCTTTCGGCGCAGCTTCGGCATGCGCCATCGCCGCAGCCTGCCGGCGCGCTTCGGCTTCGGCCAGCGCACGCTGGGCGGCCGGCGATAGCGGCTTGCGGTCGGAAACGTGAGGCCGGTCACTCATCGTCGAATTTCTAGCGCAGGACGGCCCGCGGCGCGATGCCCAATAACGCATTCCTGAAATTGCTCCGAAAGGGCTGAAAAACCCGGAAGCGATTCTTACATTTGGCATATTCGCGTGCCAGAGATCGCGTCCTCAAGGCATGCGCCCATTGCGGCGGAACTGCCGCTTGCTGAGAACCTTGCTTCCGCATGCCATCTCAACGTTTTGCCCCTCCATCCGAAGTGCCTGGTCTTGCCGCGCGGCGGATTGCTGCCGACATCGTCGACGGCGTGCTGCAGAAGCACCGCACACTTGACGAGCAGCTCGACGGCAGCGGCGCCCATCCCGGACTGAAGACGCTTCCCGACCGCGACCGTGCACTGATGCGGCGCCTGGTCGCCACCGTGCTGCGCCGGCTCGGCACGCTCGGCCACGTGATGTCCCGCCTGCTCGACAAGGGCATCCCCTCCGATGCGCCGCGCGCGCAGAGCGCGCTGCTGATCGGCGCCGCCCAGATCCTCTGGATGGACGTGCCCGATCACGCCGCCGTCGATCTCTCCGTTCGCCTCGTGCAGTCCGACCGCCGGGCCGCCCGCTATGCCGGCCTCGTCAACGCCGTGCTGCGCCGTTGCGCCCGCGAGGGCAAGGCGCTGGTGGAAGAGGTTGCCGCGCAGTCGCTGGATTTGCCGCCCTGGATGCTCGCGCGCTGGAGCGCGCATTACGGCGAGACGGTCGCAAGGGACATGGCGCTCGCGCTCAGCCACGACCCTTCGCTGGATCTGACCGTGAAGTCGGACGCCGCGCAATGGGCGAGCCGGCTACATGGTGAGGTTCTGCCGACCGGATCGGTGCGTACGGTGCTGCACGGCGCGGTGACCATGCTTCCCGGCTTCGCCGAAGGACAATGGTGGGTGCAGGACGCCGCCGCCGCGCTGCCGGCCCGGCTGTTCGGCGACATTGCCGGCAAATCCATCGCCGATCTCTGCGCCGCTCCCGGCGGCAAGACCGCGCAGCTGGCGCAGGCCGGCGCGCATGTCACGGCCATCGACCGCTCGCCCGCCCGGGTGGCGCGGCTGCGCGAGAATCTGACGCGGTTGTCGCTCCAGGCCGAAACCGTCGTCGCTGACGCCGTGGAATGGGCCGGCCCAGCCGATGGCTTCGACGGCATCCTCATCGATGCGCCCTGCACCTCGACCGGCACGATCCGCCGCCACCCCGACGTATCCTGGCTCCGGCAGGAATCCGACATCGCCGCGATGACCACGCTCCAGCAGCGGCTGCTGCAAAAAACGGTCTCACTGCTCAAGCCCGGCGGAACGCTGGTCTACTGCACCTGCTCGCTGGAACCCGAAGAGGGCGAGCATGCGATCGCCACGCTACTGGCCGCAGAGCCTGCGATTCGCCGCGTCCCGGTCGATGCGTCCGAGGTGTCGGGGCTCGACGAGATCATCACCGCCGAGGGCGACTTGCGCACCCTGCCCAGCCATCTGCCGAACGCCGATCCCAAGCTCGGCGGGCTCGACGGATTTTTTGCGGCTCGGCTCGTTAAATCCTGATTTTGCAGTGGATTTTGCGACCACGGCGCTGATTCGCGTCGTTCAAGGTGGTGTCGGCCGCCGGATTTTGGGATTAAGAAGGATTCGTCGGAATCCTCTCCCCATCAAGGCAAGGTGTGTCGGTCGCTCAACGCAGACGTATCTCGACGCTGGTGATGAACCGCTTCGCGCGGAATGTGCTCGCGCGCGCGAGCGGTGGTTCCGTCGCCCTGTCGCGGGTCTGGCCCGGCCGCTCCGACCGGCTGATCATCGCGCCGCATGATCTGCGCACCGCGGATGCGACCCGCGCCGCCGAGATCTATGCCGGCCGCTTCGTCTTCGCCGGCAAGATCGTCAATTGCCACGGCCGCTCGATCTTCGATCTCGAGCCGCCGTCGGAGGATTGGGAGGTCGCGCTGCTCGGCTTCGGCTGGTTGCGCCATTTGCGCGCCGCCGACACCGCGTTGACACGCGCGAATGCGCGCGCGCTGATCGAGGACTGGATCGCCAACCCCGGCGGCAAGCGCCGTGCCGTCGCGCGACGCGCGGACGTGCTGGCGCGACGCGTGATCTCGCTGCTGTCGCAGGCGCCGCTGGTGCTCAACGACACCGACAACAAATTCTACCGCCGCTATTTGCGCGCGCTGGCGCGCGAGATCCGCTTCCTGCGCTACACCATGGTCAACATCCCCGACGGGGTGCCAAAACTCCAGGTGCTGATCGCGCTGTGCTATGCGGCGCTGTGCCTCGCCAACCAGGCAAGTCACATCCGCAGCGTCTCGAAGAAGCTCTCGGATGAATTGCAGCGGCAGATCCTGCCCGACGGCGGACATATCTCGCGCAACCCGGGCGCGCTGATCGAGCTCTTGATCGACCTGTTGCCGCTGCGGCAGACCTTTGCCGCACGCAACATCGCGCCGCCGCCGGCGCTGCTCAACGCGATCGACCGAATGATGCCGATGCTGCGCTTCTTCCGCCACGGCGACGGCAATTTCGCACTGTTCAACGGCATGAGCGCGACACCCTCGGACCTGCTCGCGACGCTGCTTGCCTATGACGACACCCACGGCGCGCCGATGGCGAACATGCCGCATACCGGTTTCCAGCGCCTCGATGCCGGCCAGACCACCGTGATCATCGACACCGGCCCGCCGCCGCAGGCCGGCGTCAGCCATGACGCCCATGCCGGCTGCCTGTCGTTCGAACTGTCCTCCGGCATCAGCCGCATCGTCACCAATTGCGGCATGCCGACCACGGGCCGCGACAATTGGCGGCCGTTCGCACGCGGCACGGCAGCGCATTCGACGCTAACCTATCACGACACCTCGTCATGCCAGTTCGTGGAGATGTCGGCGATGAAGCGGCTCTTGCATGGCGCGCCCGTCACCAGCGGCCCCGTCGAGGTCGAGAGCTATCGCGAAATCGTGCAGAACGGCACGCTGCTGACGACGTCGCATGATGGCTATCTCGCCAAGTTCGGCGCGATCCACCGCCGCGTGCTGATGATCGCCAATGACGGCGCGCGCATCGACGGCGAGGACACGCTATCGCCGCCGCAGGGCGGACGCTTCAAGGGCGCGGATGCCGATTTCGCGCTGCGCTTCCATCTGCACGCGGCGGTGAAGGCGAGCCGGCTGTCCGATGCCCGCGGCGTCATGCTGGTGCTGCCGAACCGCGACGTCTGGACCTTCGAGGCATTGGACGACAAGGTCGATCTCGAGGACAGCGTGTTCCTGGCCGGCAATGACGGCCCGCGCCGCACCTCGCAGATCGTGATCCGCCAGGATGCGCGGCAGGCGCCCTCGATCCGCTGGAGTTTTGTCCGCTCCACCGCCTCGCCGGCGATCACCAATGCCCGCAGAAATGCGCGGCGGGAGCCGGAACTTCCGCTGTAAACGCCCGCGATCCGGCCCCATCTGATCGTTGTGAAAGCGGCCGAAAACTGCTATCGAGCCCTCGCTCGCGCGACTGGCGACCTTGGATGGAGCACCATCGGGAAGCGTGGGACATAGCTGCCGCGCGCCTGGGCATTACTCCTTCAGACAGAGGATCTTGCTCATGACTGACCAGCCCCGCCGCGTTACCCGCGCACTTCTTTCCGTTTCCGACAAGACCGGCCTGATCGACTTCGCAAAGGCGCTTGCCGCGCATGATGTCGAGCTGGTCTCGACCGGCGGCACCGCCAAGGCGATCGCCGCGGCCGGCCTCAAGGTGAAAGACGTCTCCGAGCTGACCGGTTTCCCCGAAATGATGGATGGCCGCGTCAAGACGCTGCATCCGAAGGTGCATGGCGGCCTGCTCGCGATCCGCGACAACAAGGACCACGCGGAAGCGATGAAGGCGCACGGCATCGCGCCGATCGATCTCCTGGTCGTCAATCTCTATCCGTTCGAGGCGACCGTCGACAAAGGCGCGGGCTTCGAGGATTGCATCGAGAACATTGATATCGGCGGCCCCGCGATGATCCGCGCCGCCGCGAAGAACCATGACGACGTCGCCGTCTTGGTCGAGGCGGAGGACTACAACGCCGTGCTCGACGAGCTCGCCGCCAACAAAGGCGCAACCACGCTGAAGTTGCGCCGGCGTCTTGCTGCAAAGGCTTACGCGCGCACTGCCGCCTATGATGCCGCTATCTCGAATTGGTTCGCACGTCAGCTCGAAATCGACGCACCCGATTTCCGCGCCTTCGGCGGAAAGCTGATCCAGTCGCTGCGCTATGGCGAGAACCCGCACCAGACCGCGGCGTTCTATGCGACGCCCGACAAGCGGCCGGGAGTCTCGACCGCGCGGCAGCTCCAGGGCAAGGAGCTCTCCTACAACAACATCAACGACACCGATGCGGCTTATGAATGCATCGGCGAGTTCGACGCCAGGCGCACCGCGGCCTGCGTCATCGTCAAGCATGCCAACCCCTGCGGCGTTGCTGAGGGCTTCGATCTCGTCAGCGCCTATCGCAAGGCGCTGGCTTGCGACTCCACCTCGGCCTTCGGCGGCATCATCGCGATGAACCGCGCACTCGACGCCGACACCGCGCGCGAGATCACCAAAATCTTCACCGAGGTGATCATCGCGCCTGACGCCAGCGAGGAGGCGATCGCCATCATCGGCGCGCGCAAGAACCTTCGCCTTCTGCTCGCCGGCAGCCTGCCCGATCCGCGCGCGCCCGGCCTCACCGCCAAGACGGTGGCAGGCGGCCTTCTCGTGCAGAGCCGCGACAATGCGGTGGTCGACGACATGGTTTTCAAGGTCGTGACCAAGCGAGCGCCTGATGATGCGGAGATGCGCGACCTGAAGTTCGCGTTTCGGGTGGCAAAGCACGTCAAGTCCAACACCATCATCTACGCCAAGGATCTCGCCACCGTCGGCATCGGCGCCGGCCAGATGAGCCGCGTGGATTCAGCGCGGATCGCGGCGCGCAAGGCCCAGGATGCGGCGGCCGAGCTGAAGCTCGCCGAGCCGCTCACCAAGGGCTCGGTGGTGGCGTCGGATGCGTTCTTCCCGTTCGCGGACGGCATGCTCGCCTGCATCGAGGCCGGCGCCACCGCCGTGGTGCAGCCCGGCGGCTCCATGCGCGACGACGAAGTGATCAAGGCCGCCGACGAGCACGGCATCGCCATGGTGTTCACGGGGACACGGCACTTCAGGCACTGATTGACTGGCGTGCGGGCTGCAAGAGTTGCGACGACTCCACCGACTTCGTCATTGCGAGCGCAGCGAAGCAATCCAGAATCTTTCCGCAGAGAAAGTCTGGATTGCTTCGTCGCTTCGCTCCTCGCAATGACGGGATGGAATTGCGGTAGTGCGGCTACTCCCGCACCCGCATCAACAGTCCCAGCCCCGCGACGAAGAACACCACCAGCACGGCCATGCCGGCCTTCTGGCTCGCCGTCACCGCGGTGATCACGCCGATCAGGAGCGGGCCGATGAAGGACGTCACTTTCCCCGTCAGTGCGAACAGACCGAAATACTGCGCGATGCGGTCCTTCGGCGCGAGACGGATCAGGAGCGTGCGTGAGGCGGCTTGCAGCGGACCACCGGCTGCGCCAATCAGGCAGCCCAGCACCAGATAAGCGCGTTCGGCCGCCGCGGCGAACATTGCACCGCCAGGCGCGGGCGGCGCGACCTCGATGAAGAAGATCGAATCCTTGTCGACCAGCAGGATCGCCGCCACCGCCAGCAGCAGGACCAGCATGCTGCCGGCGATCACACGCTTCGGCCCGATGCGATCGTCCAGCTTGCCGCCAAGCCATGCGCCAAACGCGCCGGCGATCGCGAGCATGATGCCGAAGGTGCCGATCTGGATCGTGTGCCAGCCGAACGTGCCCGCGGCATAAATGCCG
The DNA here is from genome assembly GCF_023073375.1 of Bradyrhizobium sp. 197. Classification (NCBI taxonomy): domain Bacteria; kingdom Pseudomonadati; phylum Pseudomonadota; class Alphaproteobacteria; order Hyphomicrobiales; family Nitrobacteraceae; genus Bradyrhizobium; species Bradyrhizobium sp. 197. Next base: position 173,089 of record NZ_JADPJJ010000058.1, read on the forward strand.
CCGAAGGCAAACAGCGACACCAGACCGTCGGTGTAGATCATGTTGGCGAGCAGAAACGCCGCGAGCGATTTCCGCTGCGGCAGTCCCTTGATCGATTGCTTCAGCTCCGACAGGCCTTCGTGCAGCGCCTCGCGCACCGGGCGCTTCGCCGGATAGTCCGGCGTGAACAGGAACATCGGCGTCACGAAAATGATGAACCAAAGTCCGGTCAACGGTCCGGCGGCGCGGTCGCCCTGATGGCTGGCGGGATCGAGCCCGAACAAAGGCGTGAGCCCGAGCAGCGTGCGGCCGGTCTCGGGATTGGCGGCGAGCAAACCGAGCACGATGATCAGGCTGACGATGCCGCCGATATAACCTGTCGCCCAGCCGGTGCCGGAGAGCCGGCCGATCCGCTCCGGCGGCACCAGGGTTGGCATCATCGCGTTGTTGAAGAGGGTGGCGAATTCCGCGCCGACGCTGGCGAGCGCGACCGCGGTGAGCAGCGGCGGAATGATGGAGGGATCGCCGGGCTTTCCGATCCACAGCGTGCAGGATGCCAGCACCAGCACTGTGCCGAAGCCAGCGATCCATGGCTTCCTGCGGCCCGAAGCATCGGCAATGGCGCCTAGCAGCGGCGACATCAGCGCGATCGCGAGGCCCGCGGCAGCCATCGCAAAGCCCCACAGCGATTGGCCGGTAGCGGGATTCGGCGCAATGGCGGTGGCAAAATAGGGTGCGAACACGAAAGTCGTGATCAGCGTGAAATAAGGCTGCGCGGCCCAATCGAAGAAGATCCAGCTGACGACGGCGGCGCGCGGCGGAAAGGTCCGCTCCGCCTTGACGCGCGCATCCGAGGTAATCGTCGTCATCGTCCAGACCTCATCACGAACAGTTTTGCTTCTCTTGGGTCAAACCGTATAGCATTGCGGCGGCGCGTGTGAACTGGCCGAAGGCCGCGGCGGAAATTTGATGATGTCGTCTTTTTCGACACGGCGAGCATTTTTCGCCTTCATTGCCACTCTGGCGTTCAGCCTTCCAACCGCGACCGCGCAGGATGCGCGGCGAGCTTATGTGCCGCCCGCGCTCGACACGGTGCACGCCGTTCCCGCCGAGCATGGGATGGTGGTGGCGCAGGAGAAAATCTCGGCGCAGGTCGGCGCGGACATCCTGCGGCGCGGCGGCAATGCCGTCGATGCCGCGGTCGCGACCGGGTTTGCCATGGCGGTGACCTATCCGCGCGCCGGCAATATCGGCGGCGGCGGCTTCATGGTGATTCACTCCGCCGAGCGCAACGAAGACATCACCATCGACTATCGAGAGACTGCACCGGCTGCGACCACGCCGCAGATCTTCCTCGGCGCCGACGGCAAGCCCGATGCGGCGAAGTCGCGGGATTCCGCGCTCGGCGTCGGCGTGCCCGGCACCGTCGCGGGACTTGCGCTGGCCCTGGAAAAATATGGCTCGGGCCAGTTCACGCTGGCGCAATTGCTCGAGCCCGCGATCGCGATCGCCCGCGACGGCTTCGTCGTCAGCGACGACATTGCCGACACACTGCCGGGCTGGCACCGGCGCCTGGCGCGCTGGCCCACGTCAGCCAAAATCTTCTCGCGGCCTGATGGCACGCCACTCGGCGAAGGCGACAGGCTGGTGCAGAGCGATCTCGCCGAAACCCTGTCGGCCGTCGCCGCACAGGGTCCGCGCGGTTTCTATGAAGGTCCGGTCGCGGAAAAACTCGCCAAGGCCGTGAGCGACGCGGGCGGCATCATGACGCCGGCCGATTTGAAATCCTATCAGGCGGTGATCCGCGCACCGGTGCGCGGCACCTATCGCGGCTATGACATCGTGTCGATGCCGTTGCCGTCGTCCGGCGGCGTGGTGCTGGTGGAGACGCTCAACATCCTCGAAGGCTTCCAGCTCGCCGATTTGAAGCAAGGATCTCCGGCCTCGCTGCATCTGCTGATCGAGGCCATGAAGCGCGCTTATGCGGACCGTGCGCGCTACCTGGGCGATCCCGCCTTCGTCAACGCACCGATCGGGACGCTCATCGCCAAGGACTACGCCGCCAAGCTGCGGGCAACCATCTCCGCCGATCGCGCCACGCCGTCGAAGCAGCTCGTTTCCACCGCCACCTCGCCGCACGAGGGCAGCAACACCACGCATTTTTCCGTCGTCGACGGCAGCGGCAACGCCGTCAGCAACACCTATACGCTGAACTTCAGCTACGGCCTTGGCCTCGTCGCCGACGGCACGGGCGTGCTGCTCAACAACGAGCTCGACGATTTCACCGCAGCTGTCGGCGCTTCCAATGCCTACGGCCTCGTCGGCTTCGAGGCCAATTTGCCCGGGCCCGGCAAGCGGCCGCTGTCGTCGATGTCGCCGACTATCGTTCTGAAGGACGGCAAGCCGGTGCTGGTGACGGGCTCGCCCGGTGGCAGCCGCATCATCTCGACCGTGCTCCAGGTGATCGTCAACGTCCTCGATTACAAGATGGACGTTGCGGCTGCCGTGGCCGCACCGCGGCTGCATCACCAATGGCTGCCAGACGAGGTTCGGATCGAGAGCGGCTTTCCCGACAATGTCCTGCTCGAGCTGAAGGCGATGGATCACCTCATCGTCGAGCCGATGGGACAGACGTCGGCGAATTCCATTGCGGTGACCGCCAACGGGCCGCTCGGCGCGCCCGATCCCCGCACGCGAGGCGCGGAAGCCGCGGGGCAGTAGCTCTGTCCCGGCATAGCGCGAAGGCCTGCTCGTGCTTGCGCAAGCCACCGCGCGTGCTACCACCGCCCGCATAAGGGAACTGCCGGGGAAACGCTCATGACCATGACCGATCCGACCGGGCGCATCGAACGCGCCGAGATCGAAGACACCAGCCTTCTTGCCTTCTATCGCGACATGAACGCACCGGAGCGCCGGACATTCTGGGCTTGCGCGGCAGGCTGGGCGCTGGACGGCATGGACTTCATGATCTACCCGCTCGTGATCGGCACCATCATCGCGCTGTGGAAGGTCGATGCGGGATCGGCCGGCCTTGCCGGCACCGTGACGCTGCTGGCGTCCGCGATCGGCGGCTGGCTCGGCGGTTATCTCTCCGACCATATCGGCCGGGTCAGGACGCTCCAGATCACTATCATCTGGTTCTCGGTGTTCTCGCTGGTCTGCGCGGTCGTGCAGAATTTCGAACAGCTCCTGATCGCGCGCGCGGTGCTGGGCCTCGGCTTCGGCGGCGAGTGGGCGGCGGGCGCCGTGCTGATGGGTGAAGCGATCCGGCCGCAATATCGCGGGCGCGCGGTCGGCTCGGTGCAATCGGGCTGGGCGGTCGGCTGGGGCCTCGCGGTGCTGTCGCAGGCGATCCTGTTCTCGGCTTTGCCGCCGGAGACGGCATGGCGCTGGATGTTCGTGATCGGCGCGCTGCCGGCGCTGCTGGTGTTCTACATCCGCCGCTCCGTCACCGAGCCCGAGGTCGCGGCCGAAGCCCGCGCCAAACAGGCCGCGAGTGGCAATCGTCCGGCGCTCTGGGAAATCTTCTCCGGCCCGATCCTGAAAACCACGATCCTGGCGTCGCTGATGGCGACGGGCTGCCAGGGCGGCTATTACGCCGTTACGTTCTGGGTGCCGCAATTCCTGACCAAGGAGCGGCACCTCTCGATCGTCGGCTCGACCGGCTACCTATCGACGCTGATCATCGGATCCTTCATCGGCTATCTCGTTGGCGCCTGGCTCGCCGACCGGATCGGACGGCGCAATCTGTTCCTGATCTTCTCGATCGGCGCGATGGCTGTGGTGCTGCTCTATACGCAGCTGCCGCTGACCAATGAAATCCTGTGGGTGCTCGGCTTCCCGCTCGGCTTCTTCGCCTCGGGCTATTTCTCGGGGATCGGCGCGTTCCTGACCGAACTTTATCCAACGCGGCTGCGCGGCTCGGGCCAGGGTTTTTGCTACAATTTCGGCCGCGGCATCGGCGCGCTGTTTCCGTTCCTTGTCGGCTCGCTCTCGGCGACCACGTCACTCGCGAACGCGATCGCGATGTTTGCAGTGGTGGCCTACGCGCTGTTCTTCATCGCCGCCTTCGCGCTGCCGGAGACCCGCGGGCGGATATTGCACGCGGACTAACGGGCACGGTCGTCCCGGGGCGGCGAGGAAACTTACCGCCCCACCTGATACGGCCCGCCCTTCTCAAGCGCACGGTTGTACGCCGGCCGCGCGTGAATGCGCTCCAGAAACGCCATCGCCTTGGGATGGCCGAGCTCGAGCCCGCCACGCGCCTGGGCTGCCTCGAGCGGAAAGCTCATCTGGATGTCGGCCGCGGTGAACTCGCTGCCGGCGAACCACTCGCCCTTGCCGAGCTCGCCTTCCCAGTAATCCATGTGCTGCTTGAGCTGCGGATTGACGAGCGCCGTGAGCGCCTGGTTCGAGACCTTGCGCACCAGGGGGCGCAGCAACGCCGGCGCGCGCTTCGGCATCAGCGTGAACAACAGCTTGAGCAGCAGCGGTTGCATCGCCGAGCCTTCCGCATAATGCAGCCAATACGTGAAGCGCAGCCGCTCGGGCGTGTTCGGCGGCGGGACCAGCCGGCCGTTACCGTAGGTGGCGATGAGATATTCGATGATCGCGCCTGATTCGGCGACGGTGTTGCCGTTGTCGGTGATGACGGGTGACTTGCCGAGCGGGTGGATGGCGCGCAGCTCCTTCGGCGCGCGCATATCCGGCTGGCGCTGATAGCGCACGATCTCGTAAGGCACGCCCAACTCCTCGAGCAGCCACAGCACCCGCTGCGAACGGGAATTGTTGAGGTGGTGAACGGTCAGCATCGCGTGGTCCCCGGGCTAGGCGTGGTCGATCGGCCGCGCGTTCGTGCCAGCCCGGGAACGCAATGTCGAGCCATCCGGCCGGATATTTTCACCCGGGTATATTGACGCCGAGAATTTACCCGGGTATTAAACTGTTCAACGTCGTCAATTTGGCAGTGATCTCGATGCAGAGGACCTTCACCGCATTCCAAGGCCCGCGCCGACTGGCGTCGGGACCGGCAGGAGAGGTCGCGCTGGTCGTCAAGCGGATCGCCCCATTGCCGGACGAGCCTATCATCATCTTCGAGGACGACACGGGCCGATCAATCGACTTCGATCTGCGCGGCGGGGATCGCGAGGTGTTGGCGCGGCTGACAAAGCTGGTCCCGCCTCCAGTTGAGGAGACGATACCGTCGAGCGAACCGCGTGGCCGCGGCCGGCCGAAGCTCGGCGTGGTCGCGCGGGAGATCACGTTGCTGCCGCGGCACTGGGAGTGGCTCAACGCGCAAGCCGGCGGCGCCTCGGTCGCGCTGCGAAAGCTCGTCGACGAAGCGCGCCGCGCGAGCGGCGACAAGGACCGCGAGCGTCAGGCGCGCGATGCGGCCTATCACTTCATGTCGACCATGGCCGGCAATCTGCCGCAGTTCGAGGAAGCCTCGCGCGCGCTGTTCGCGGACGACCGGCGACGCTTCACCGGACTGATCGCAGACTGGCCCACTGACATCCGCGATCACATCGTCAAGCTCGCCTATAGCGACCGCGCCTAAGCGCGCCTTAACTCACAACCCATCGACGGTCGGGCCGCGCATTGCGCGGCAACGGCTTCGCATGCCCTGATGAAAGACACATCCATGTCCGCCTCCAAGCCGCTCTGGACGACGTTCCTCCGCTTCCTCGCACCGTTGATGCTGAGCAATGCGATGCAATCGCTGTTCGGTACCGTCAGCAACGTCTATCTCGGCCAGATGATCGGCGTTGACGCGCTGGCGGCGGTGTCGGTGTTCTTCCCGTGATATTCTTCCTGTTCGGTTTCATCATGGGGCTGAGCACCGGCGCCACGGTCCTGATCGGCCAGGCCTATGGCGCGAGCGAGCAGGGTCGGATCAAGATTGTCGTGGGCACGACGCTCGCGGTCGGCCTGTTGCTGTCGATTTCGATTGCGCTGATCGGCGGGATCTTCAGCCGGCAATTGATGATGATGCTTGCGACCCCCGCGGACATTCTCGACCAGGCCAGCGCGTATGCCCGTGTCATGCTGTTCACCATGCCGCTCGGCTTCGTCTCCCTGCTGATGACAGCGATGATCCGCGGCGTCGGCGATGCGCTGACGCCGCTGCTGGCGCTGGCGTTGTCGACCGCGATCGGCTTGATCCTGACGCCGATGCTGATCCACGGGTCGCTCGGATTGCCGGCGGTCGGAATCACCAGCCCGGCCTGGGCGGCGGCGATCGCCAACGCGCTGACGCTGATCGCGCTGGCCGCCTATTTGCTGCGGAGGAAACATGCGTTGGCACCGGACGCTGCACTGCTGCGTCATCTCCGGCTCAATCGTGTGGTGCTGGGACAAATCCTCGGCATCGGACTGCCGAGCGCGATCGGCATGGTGGTGATGGCGATCGCCGAGCTGGTGCTGCTCGGCCTCGTCAACACCTATGGGTCCGACGCCACCGCCGCCTATGGCGCGGTCAACCAGGTGATGGGCTATACGCAGTTCACGGCGATATCGATTTCGATCGCGGTCTCGATCCTCGGCGCGCAGGCGGTTGGCCGCGGCGACAGAACGCGGCTCGATGGCATCGTACGCACCGGCCTCATGTTCAACATCGTCCTGACGGGCGGGCTGGTGGCGCTGATCTATCTCGCGCCGCGCGCCGTGCTCGGTGTCTTCATCACTGACGACATCGTGCTCGATCTCGCGAAGAGCTTGCTCCAGATTGCGTTGTGGAGCTCGGTGCCGTTTGGCCTTGCGACGGTGTTTTCAGGCGCGATGCGCGCTGCCGGCGTGGCGCTGACGCCGATGCTGCTCTCGATCGTCGCCATCGTCGCAATCGAGCTGCCATCTGCGGTGATCCTGAGCCGCACGATCGGCCTACAGGGTGTGTGGGCCGCCTATCCGATCGTGTTTTGCGCCATGTTCCTTTTGCAGATGGGCTATTACCTTCTGGTGTGGCGCAAGCGAACGATCCGGCGTCTGATCTGACGACATCATCAAGAGATTATGACCGTCATTAAACGGTGGACCCGTGGCGCGCGCTGCGCCACAATGTGAAAAACCGACGTCAGGGAGAACGATTTTGACCCGCACAGCCCCGCAATTCCTGTTCGATTTCGGCAGTCCGAACGCCTATCTCAGTCATCTCGCGATTCCGGCGATCGAGCAGCGCATCGGTGTCAAGTTCGAGTACGTGCCGATCCTGCTCGGCGGCATCTTCAAGTCGACCAACAACAAGTCGCCGGCCGAGACGCTCGCCGGCATCAAGAACAAGCGCGAATTCCACACGGTCGAGACCGAGCGCTTCGTCAAGCGCTTCCAGGTTCAACCCTATGTCATGAATCCCTTCTTCCCCGTCAACACGTTGAACCTGATGCGCGCAGCGATCGCGGCGCAGCTCGAAGGCGTGTTCGAGACCTATGTCGCGGCCGCCTTCCATCACATGTGGCGCGAGCCGAAGAAAATGGACGATCCTGAAATCGCGGCGAAGGCGCTGGCGTCTTCCGGCCTCGACGCCCAAAAGCTGTTCGCCCGCGCGCAAGAGCCCGAAGTGAAGGGCAGGCTGATCAAGAACACCGAGGAGGCCGTCGCACGCGGCGCGTTCGGCTCGCCGACCTTCTTCGTCGGCGACGAGATGTTCTTCGGCAAGGAGCAGCTGCGCGAGGTCGAGGAGATGGTGTCGGGAAAGTAGCCCGCTCATTCTCCAGCGACAGAATGTGATCGCGGCAGCATTCTGGATTGCTTCGCTTCGCTCGCAATCACGACTATAAATAGATCGCCAAGAACAACTGCAAGAACTATTGCAAGCACAACAGCAAGAGCAACAACAAGGACAATCCCATGCGTATCCTCGTGGTCGGTGCCGGCGCCATCGGCGGCTATTTTGGTGGCAGGCTGTTGCAGGCTGGCCGCGACGTCACCTTCCTGGTCCGGCCGCGGCGCGCCAGCGAGCTCGCGAGCGCCGGCCTCGTCATCAAGAGCCCGAATGGCGACGTGACGCTGAAGGACCCGCCGCGGGTCGAGGCCGACAAGCTCAAGGACAAGTTCGACGTGGTGCTGTTGAGCTGCAAGGCGTTCGATCTCGACGACGCCATCAAGTCGTTCGCGGCGGCGGTCGGGCCCGACACGGCGATCATTCCGATGCTCAACGGCATGAAGCATCTCGATATCCTCGACGGCAAGTTCGGCAAGGAGCGCGTGCTCGGCGGCCTCTGCGCCATCGCCGCGACGCTCAACGAGAAGCGCGAGGTGGTGCAGCTCCAGCCGATGCAGTCGATCAATTACGGCGAGCGCGACGGAAAGCTGTCGGATCGCGTCAAGGCGATCGACGAGGCCTTCAAGGGCGGCATCAATGGTGCCACGGCCAGCCAGAACATCATGCAGGACATGTGGGAGAAGTGGGTGTTCCTCTCCTCGCTGGCGGCGTCCACCAGCCTGATGCGCACCTCCGTCGGCAACATCCTCGCCGCCCCCGGCGGCAGGGACTTTTTGCTCGGCATGCTGGACGAGACCAGCGCGATCGCCACCGCCTCAGGCTACGCGCCGGGCGGTCCGTTCTTCGAGCGCGTGAAGGGTAACCTCACCACCGAGGGTTCGCCGATGACGGCGTCGATGTTCCGGGACGTCAAGGCCGGCCTTCCGGTCGAGGCCGATCACGTCATCGGCGATCTCATCGCGCGCGCCGATGCCGCCAAGGTGCCGGTGCCGAAGCTGCGCATCGCGTACACGCATTTGAAGGCGTATGAGAAGCAGCGGGCGGGGTAGGCAGCAGCCTCGCGCTACTTGAAATACGCGAGATAGTGCGAGACGGCCGTGATCTCCTCGTCGCTCATGTGATAGGCGACATCGGCCATCGCGGCACCGCCGCCGCCGACGCGCTGGTTGGTCTTGTAGTCGCGCAGCGCCTTGACCAGATATTCCTCGCGCTGACCCGCGAGTCGCGCGACGGCCTTGGTGCCGGCAAAGCTATCGGTATGGCATGAGGCGCAGCGGCGGCCGACGGCAACTTGCGCGCCCTTTTTCGACAGGTCCGGGTCTTTGTCTTCCTCGCCCTTTGGCGGCGTCAATTGCGAGAAATAAGCACCGAAATTGCGGACGTCCTCGTTGGTGATTTCCTCCGCGATGGGCTGCATCTGGTCGTTCTTGCGCGAACCAGCGCGGAAGAACACGAGCTGCCATTGCAGAAATTGATCGGGCTGGCCGGCGAGCGAGGGGATATTCTCGGTCTGCGAGATGCCGTTCTCGCCGTGACAGCCGGAGCAGACGGCGGCCTTCTCCTTGATCGCGGCGTTGTCGGCGGCCTGGGCCGGGACGAATGCGAGCGCTGTGAGCGCGAGCGCGTTGATAGCGAGCGAGATGACCTGCCGGCGCATGATTGAAGATTCCGCTTTGACGAGTTCGTCATTCCCGGAGCGCGCCTGAGGACGAACCCGGACTCGATAACCCTCGTTCGTGGTTTTGGGTTCCAGACTTGTACGCAGGCAGCGCGCAGATTCGGAACCACAGCGTGCGAAATTGAAAACGAGAAAGGCTGCGGTGCCCCTCGGCCCCGCAGCCTCGCGTCCTTGTACGCTACTTCTTGCTGTAGCTGATGCGGTAGATCGCGCCGGCCCAATCGTCGGCGACGAGGATCGAGCCGTCCTTGGCGAGGATGATGTCGTCGGGACGGCCGAGATAGCCCTGGTCGCCCTCGATCCAGCCGGAAGCAAACACCTCCTGCTTGGCATTCTTGCCGTCGGGTCCGACGATCACGCGCATGATGCGGCCGCCCTGGTACTTGTGACGATTCCAGGAGCCGTGCTCGGCGATGAGGATGTTGTTCTTGTACTCAGGCGGAAATTGATCGCCGGTATAGAACTTCATGCCGAGCGGAGCGACGTGAGCGCCGAGGTTCAGCACCGGCGGCGTGAACTCGGAGCATTTGTGGCCCATCGCGAACTTCGGATCGGGCAGGTCACCCTGATGGCAATAGGGATAGCCAAAGTGCTCGCCCATCTTCGAGATCATGTTCAGCTTGTCGCTGGGTAGATCATCGCTGACCCAGTCACGCGCGTTCTCGGTGAACCAGTACTTGCCGGTACGCGGATCGACGTCGCCGCCGACCGAGTTGCGGACGCCGAGCGCATAGACTTCGGCATTGCCGGTCTTGGGATCGACGCGGCGGATTTGCGCGACGCTGGTTGGGGGCACGCCGATGTTGAAGGGCGGTCCGAACGGAATGTAGAACCAGCCTTCCTTGTCGACCGCGATGTATTTCCAGCCGTGCGCGGCATAGGACGGCATATCGTCATAGACGACCTTGCCCTCGCCGAGATTATCCATCTTGGCTTCGGCATCGTCGTAGCGGATCAGCTTGTCGACCGCGATGACGTAAAGCGCGCCGTCCTTGAAGGCCAGACCAGTGGGCATGTTCAGCCCCTTCAGGATGGTCTTGACCTCCTTCTTGCCGTTGTTGTCCTTGATCGCATAGACGTTGCCGAGGCCGAACGAGCCGACGAACAGCGTGCCCTTGTCACCCCAGGCCATCTGCCGCGCGGCCAGCACACCGGACGCGTAGACCTCCATCTTGAAGCCCGCCGGCAGCTTGACCTTCTTGACGATATTGGCGAGCTCGGCCTCCGACGCGCCGGTCGGCGGACCCGACGGCGGCGCCAGGCCCTTCTGCGCCTCGGTCTCGTCGCCGAGGAACCAGTCATCCGGCGGATGGGTCCAGAACTCCTTGGTGCCGGATTCGTATTTCTTCAGCGGCTTGTTCTTGTCCTGCGCGTAGCCAGCGCTGGTCCCCGCAAGAAGGGCCACGGCCGCAAGCGCCAACACGGATCGATGGAACATCGATGTCATCGCGTCACTCCCTAAGGCAGCCGTCAGGGCTGCACGTTATTTTATTATGGCTAGTCGAGAGGCGAAGTTTTGAGTCTGTCGAGAGGACAGACGCAAAAAGGTTAGCACATCTGCGAGCAGTGAGAAGCGCGCCGCATGCGCCGCAATTGCCCTCGATAAAAATTGAGACGGATGTTCTCGGCCCGAGCACGACAGCGGCAACGGTCTCGCTGCAACGCGGAATCGAGGCAGCGCATGGCCAATTTGCAGGCAGCACGACCGTCGGGAACAAAAAACGCGAAAACAACCCCATGCACAGTAGAACGGCGGAGGCCATTTTGCTCCCGGTGACTCCGGACAGGCATTTGATGCATCGGGCAAATTGGCAAAAGCGGCGACTACGGGGCGGCGGGGTAGGGACCATCGCCGAAAATCGTCTCGTGATAGCCTTTCGACCCCACATCGCGCGCCAGCGTGCTGCGAAAATCGCGGCCATCGCGAAGGCAGTTCAGGACATGGGCGAAGTCGAATTCGGGCCGCCAGCCCAGCTCGCGCCGCGCACGGTCGTTGACATAGACCCGGTCGATCGCGGGGAACAGCCGCCAGCCGCGCGCCGCATAGAGCTCCGCACAATCCGGATAGAGCTCGCGCACGACAGTGGCCGCATCGCGGGCAAGTGCTGCCAGATGGCGCTGCTCGAACGGGCTCGTGGCCGACACGATGTAGCGGGCAAACCCGATCTTCGGCGCCCGCTCGGCGGCGAGCAGATGGGCGTGCGCCGCGTCCGCGATATCCAGCCGGCGATAGAGCAGCTCGTTGGCCTGCGCGTTCTCCGGCGCGTAAGCTGATCGCATTGCAGGATCGTCATCGTCTTCGGGGAAGAAGCGCGAGGTCCTCAAGACCACAACCGGCAGGCCGCGCTCGCGACAGAACAGCTCGCAGAGAGTTTCGGCCATCAGCTTGGTCGTGCCGTAGATGTTCTTGGGCGCCGCCGGCAGGTCCTCGGTGACCCACACCGCGGCTTGGCCGGCGTCGGGCCGAAGCTGCGAGCCGAACGCGCTGGTTGTGCTGGTGAAGACGAAGCTGCGCACGCCGGCGGACACCGCCGCTTCGAGCAGATTGAGCGTGCCAGTGACGTTGGTGTCGATGAAATCCTGCTTGCTGTGGGTTGCCACATGCGGCTTGTGCAGCGTCGCGGTGTGGATCACGGCGGTAACGCCGGCCATCTGGCCTCGCACGAAATCAGAATCGACGATCGAGCCGACGGCGTCGGTGAAGGGCGATGCCTTCAAATCGATCCCAAGCACAGTTGAACCGCGCCCGCGGAGCGTGCGGAGAAGGGCCTCCCCGAGATGGCCGGCGCTGCCTGTGACCAGAACTGTCATTCGAGGCCCAATACAGCCGCCAGCGGCGTGGGAAACCACGTACCCGTCCGGCTCGGCTGGATGCTCTGGGAAAAATTGGAGCGGGCGAAGGGGCTCGAACCCTCGACCCCGACCTTGGCAAGGTCGTGCTCTACCACTGAGCTACACCCGCATCCTGTGTCGGCCGCGTGACGCGCCCGGCAACGGCTGTCGTATGCCAAAACCGGACGCCGAATGCAACAGCTACGCGCGGCATAGATTCGCATTGGACGGCCCATATGGACCCAAACCCGGCCAAATCGGCCAAAAACGCCCCGCAACCGCCGAATCGTCGCGCACGGATTGAAATTCGGCCGCCCCGGCCCAATTTTAGGGCGGACAGCGAAGCATATGAATTGGCGGCGTGCTAAAGACCCGCCATTCCAGATACAGACGAGGGGATCCCGTGACGATCATCGAACAGGGTAACGGAGCGGCGGGCCCGGCTGCGACCGATCTGATCAAGGACACGACCACCCAGACCTTCGTGAAGGACGTCATCGAGGAATCGAAGCACCAGCCGGTGCTGATCGACTTCTGGGCGGAATGGTGCGGCCCCTGCAAGCAGCTCACGCCCTTGCTGGAAAAGGCCGTCAAGGCCGCCAAGGGCAAGGTCAAGCTGGTCAAGATGAACATCGACCAGCATCCGGCGATCCCGGGCCAGATGGGCATCCAGTCGATTCCGGCGGTGATCGCCTTCGTCAACGGCCAGCCGGCCGACGGCTTCATGGGCGCGGTGCCGGAGAGCCAGCTCAACGCCTTCATCGAGAAGCTGACCAAGGGCGTGACCGCCCCGGGTGAGCCGAATGTCGCGGAAATCCTCCAAGAGGCCGAGGCCGTGCTCGCCGAGGGCGATGCCGCTGCGGCCGCCCAGATCTACGCGGAAGTGCTGGAGCACGAATCGACCAATATCGCGGCCCTTGCCGGACTCGCGAAATGCTACGCCACCTCCGGCGCGATGGAGCAGGCCAAGCAGACGCTGGCCATGGTGCCGGAATCCAAGCGCAACGACCCCGCGGTGAAAGCCGTGCAGGCCGCGATCGATCTCGCCGAGCAGGCGCAATCGCTCGGGCCGGTCGCCGAGCTGGAACAGAAAGTCGCCGCAAACCCGCTCGATCATCAGGCGCGATTCGACCTCGCGACCGCGCTCAACGCGCAAGGCAACCGCGCCGCCGCCACCGAGCAACTACTCGCGATCATCAAGCGCGACCGCAAATGGAACGACGACGGCGCCCGCAAGCAGCTGGTGCAGTTCTTCGAGGCCTGGGGCGGCACGGATGATGCAACCGTCGAGGGACGCAAGCGCTTGTCGATCATCCTGTTTTCCTAAGGCGAGCAGGCAAGGCCAGGGGACCGGGCAGATGCCGATCAATATCGAATATCGCGGGCCCGCCGACCTTCCGGAGATCCTTCCGGTGTTTCCGCTGCCGGGCGCGCTGCTGCTGCCGCGCGGGCAGATGCCGCTCAACATCTTCGAGCCGCGCTACCTCGCGATGATCGACGATGCCTTCCGCGACGGCCATCGCCTGATCGGGATGATCCAGCCCGACATCGCGCACTCGCGGAAGAACTCCGACAGGCCGGCGCTGTTCAGCGTCGGCTGTGTCGGCCGCATCACCCAGCTCGCCGAATCCGGCGACGGCCGCTACATTCTCGAGCTGACCGGCGTCTCGCGCTTCAGGGTGCTCGAGGAGCTCGAAGTGCTTACCGCCTACCGGCAGTGCAAGGTCGACTTCTTCGCCTTCGTCGACGATTTCACGCCGCGCATGGGCGAGGACGAGGTCGATCGCGAGGCGCTGCTGACGGTGCTGGCGGACTTTTTGAAGGCCAACAACCTCAAGGTCGATTGGGAGGGCGTCGAGACCGCTCCCAATGAGGCGCTCGTCAACGCGCTGGCGATGATGTCGCCCTATGGCGTGGCCGAGAAGCAAGCGATGCTGGAAGCGCCTGACTTGAAGACCCGCGCCGAAATCCTGATCGCCGTCACCGAGATGGATCTCGCCAAGAAGCGCACCAGCGGCGATCCGCCGCTGCAGTGAGGGCCTGGACGCTCAGGCAGCGCGGACGGCCGCTCCGGCACCTCGCAGCATTCTGGCGATGTCGGATGCAGGCATCGGCCGACTGAAATAGTAGCCTTGCGTCTCGACGCACCCCTCCTCACGGAGGATATCCAGCTGCTCCTTCGTTTCGACGCCCTCGGCGGTCGTCACCTTACCGAGGCTGATTGCGAAACGAACCACTGCTCGCGCGAGATGGTGCGCCTCTGCCCTCGCGCTGGATAGTTCGTTGACGAAACTGCGGTCGATCTTGATCTTGTCGAACGGGAATCTTTGCAGAAAGCTCAGTGATGAATAGCCGGTGCCGAAATCGTCCAGGGCGATCCGCACGCCGAGTTCGCGCAATTGGCCGAGCACTGCAAAAACAGCTTCGCTGTCATGCATGATCGCCGTCTCGGTGACCTCGAGCTCGAGTCGGTGCGACGCGACTCCCGAACTCGCCAGCGCGCCGATAACGACCGGAACAAGCTCCTTGCTCCTGAATTGAGCGGGAGACAGATTGATCCCGATCCTGACATGCGCAGGCCATTTGGCCGCTTCCGCACAGGCGGTTCTCAGGACCCATTCTCCCAGCGGCACGATCAAGCCGGTCTCCTCCGCAAGCGGGATGAATTCGTTCGGCATGACCAGACCGTGCTGTGGGTGATGCCAGCGTAGCAAGGCCTCGAAGCCGCTGATTTTGCCGGTCGCGGCGCTGACGAACGGCTGGTAGTGGAGCTCGAATTGATGGCCGGCAATCGCAGCCCGCATGTCGCGCTCCAGGTTGCGGCGCGCATGCATGAGCTCGTCGAGTTCCGGCTCGAAGAAGCGGAATGCACCACGTCCGCCACTCTTGGCGGAGTAGAGAGCGAGATCCGCACTCTTCATGATCACGTCGGAATCGTTGCCATCACGCGGCGCGATAGCAATGCCGATGCTGGTGCCCACCGTGACCCGGTGATCGCCGAGATCGAACGGTTCGCAAAGCGCTTTTCTGATGTTCTCGGCGAGGGCGGCGGCTTCCACGGCTGGGCTGGTCACGTAGTCGATCACCGCGAACTCGTCGCCGCCCAGTCGAGCGATCAACGCGGTTTCCGTGGTGCATTCGCGTAGACGCGCAGCAACGGCGCGCAGCAGGGAATCGCCCGTCGGATGTCCAAGGGTGTCGTTGACTTCCTTGAAGCGATCGAGGTCAAGTATGAGCACGGCTAGATCGACGCCGCCGTTGCGCGTAACCGCAATGGCATGCTCCATCCGCTCTCTGAGCAGCACGCGATTTGGCAGATCGGTCAGCGCATCGTGTTGCGCCATATGAGTGATCTTCGCCTCGGACCGGCGTTGCTCGGTGACGTCGAGATGCGTAGCCACCCATCCGCCACCGGCCATTGGCTGTCGCGTCACGCAGATCAGCCGACCATCCGCAAACTCGTCGATTCTGCTCGAGACAGCATCGAAAGGCAACGCGGCCAGCTTCGAGATGAATTGCTCGGCAGCGTCCTCGCTGGGGTCGCCCTTGAGGACTCCCTTCACGATGCGATGCCTGATGATGTCGGTGTGCGATGTCCCCGCCCTCAGTAGCTCCGGCGGCAGCCGATAGAGCAGGGCATAACGCTCGTTGCAGACGACAAGCCGCTTCTCCGCATCGAACATGCAAAGGCCCTCGACCATGTTGTTGATGGCCGTGTCCAGCCTGATTTTCTGGTCCTGGATTTGCTTTTGCGAATCTTCTACCTGTTGCCTGGCGAGCGAAAGCTCACTGATGATTTCCTCGAATCTGCTGGTTCTGGTCGCAAGGCGGCGATCCGCCAGCACGCCGATAAAGCTCATCCCGAGTACTGACAGAGCCACACCCGCAATTGCCACGGCGAGGAAGCCGGGAGAAAGCGACAAGGTATCGCTTGCCAGCGTCGGGTCTGGGATGATCTGCACGGCCCCCATAGCCGTGAAATGATGCGACACGATGGCGAGAGTCAGCAGCAGCGCCGCGACTAAGGTCCCCCACTTGTTCTTGCTGCCCAGCGCAACCGCAAGGGCGGCGTAGCCCAGGACCATGCCGAGAGCGATGGAGACGAGCACCAGCTCCGGCGACCAGCTCACGCGACCAGGCACTTCGAGGGCCCACATGCCGAGATAGTGCATGCTCGCAATACCGGCGCCGATAATTCCGCCGCCGGCAGCCGCGCGCCACGGGCCGGAATTGCTGACGGCAACGCCAAAACCGCATGACGTCAGGATCATCGCCGCGGCGAGCGACAGAGCTGTCAGAGCGATGCCGTAACCGGTTGAGACTCCGGGCTCGTAGGCGAGCATTGCAACAAAATGCGTTGCCCAGATTCCATAACCGATGGCGGCGCCGGCGATCGCAATCCACATCAGCCGGGTCCAAGCTCGCGACGCGATCGCCCGATGAAAAATGCTGACGGCTACAATACTTGCGGCGAAGCAAACCAGACCGGCGAGCATGACAAGGCGCCAATCATGCTCTGCCGTGAGGCAGGTAAAAACGCGGAACATCGAAATCGCCTCCGTCGTCCGATATCGCCGATGGTGGATGGGCTAAACGTTCTTCGCGTTAATTTGGTGCAACTCCGGATTGCATGCTTAGCGGCAGGTTAACGCTATCTATGCAATTCGATTTGCCGAGCATTTGCGCGGAGGATGTAGCGCCATCAGACCGCGAACAACCTGTGCCGAGATCCGCAACGGACATTTAGAGGTGACCGCGGATGCGCTTGCGTCCCGTGATCATCGCGCGGATCAGGTTCTCGCGCTGAAGAAGGCCCATCAGCAGCACGCCCAAGACGTGCAGCACGACCAGGACGATGACCGCGTCCGATGAATAATGATGGGTGTCCTCGACCCACCAGACGCCGAAGAAGGTCACGGTCACCGACATCGCGCCTGATATCGTCGAGACCGCGAGTGAAGCCAGCAGCGCCACCAGCATCAACGTGCCGGCGGGATTGAGCCCGATATAACGGCCGGTGATGCCGCGGCGCAGATTCCAGAGATAGCGCGGCGCGGCCCGAAGCCTGACGCCGACCATGCGGAAGCGCGAATAGCGGCTTCCCCAAAAACCCCAGACCAGACGGAAGGCGAGAAGCCCGAGCACCGCATAGCCGACGATGCGGTGAAGTCCGTCATAGACGGTGGGCGTGAACCAGGCGGCCAGAACGCAAGCCGCGAGCGCCCAATGCCAGAGGCGCAGCGGGAGGTCCCAGATCGTGACTGTCCGCGAAGCGGTTCGATCCGCGGGGGTCCGGTTGGACCCCCCGCGCGCTTCCGGTCCCGGTTCTTCAATCAAGCGACGGCCACCCTCAGGCGTAACTTTGCGCAGACCATTCGCGCAGACTATCTCGCGCGGTCTACTTCGCAATCGTGTGCTTGAGGCTGAGATCTTCGGGGCTGTAGAACAGTTCGTAAAGCTTGCCTTCCTTGACGCCGTAGACCTCGTAGCAGGAGCCTTCGATCTTGGAGCGCCGCACCTCGTAGCCGAGCGCCTTGGCCTTGGCTTCGGCTTCGCTCGCCGGCTTCCACGACGCCTTGTCGAGCTTGGTGCAGTCCTTGAAACCGTCAGCCATGGCCGCCGATCCCGCGCCAATCCCGATCGTCAATGCAATGGCAACAACACGAATGACCTTCACGAACGTCTCCTCTTCTGTCGTGGGCGCTGCGCGAAGCCGCGAAGCGGGACCGAAGGAAGCAAAGCACATGATGAAGTCAATCCGGTTCAGCGCCGGCAGGCTTTAGAGTTATTCTAACGATCCGAAAAAGATCAGTTCTCTCCGTATGCAGCACGCATTTGCCGGACTACTGCGGCCTTACGTCTCACGGTTTGCGCGCAGCCAATCCGACCACGAGAGACGTCCACGCACGCCGCGGCTGACGACAAAACCCATGCCCCGGGCCTTCGCATCCGAAAGGCCGATCGGCAGGATCCTTCGATGCAGTTTCCTCGCATCCTGATATTGGCGGGCGAAGGTAACGAGATCGAGCGCTTCGGGGCCGCCGATCTCCGTACGCTCGCCGCGCAGTCCGTCGAACGCGCAAGTCACGACATGAGCGGCCACATCGGAAGCGTCGACGGGATCGAACGTCGTGGTCGGCACCGGCCAGAGCGGAAGCCAGGCGAGGCCCGAGAGGAACTTGTCGAGCAAATAGTAGAACGGCATTGCGCGAACCACGGACCAGGACAGGGCCGACGCACGCACCAGCCGCTCGCCGGCCAGCTTGACTCGCGCGTAGGGCAGGGTCGCCTCTTCGAGGCCGACGATCGAGACGTGCAGGAAGTGCCGCACCGACGCCTCCCGGCATAGCGACAGCAACCGCTCCGTTCCCTCGACATCCACGGCGGAGGGCGATCTGAAGAAGTCCACGGGCCGCACACCGGCGCGCCGCGCGATCGGCGAGCAGGTCGCCGCGTTGATGACCGTATCGACACCATGCAGTGCTTCCCGCAGTCCGGCGCCGGTGGCGAGATCGCCGGTTGCCCATTCGACGTCCGATCGCACGGCAGGCGATCGCGCGAAAACCCGGATCCGATGTCCGTCCCGAACGAGGCGATCGACGATATCCCGGCCAAGATGGCCGGTTCCGCCGGTGACGAGTGTCAGGGCCATGCTTCAAAGTTCGTTCGTGTTGCGCTCATGGGTGACACCATCGCGGCGTGCGGTTTTCGAGATTGCTTCTGACCGCCTCGACGTGATTGGCGGAACCGAGCAGTGCCGCCTGCTCGGCCGTTTCGGCAGCGAGACCCGTGGCCACGTCGCAGGTCGCGGCCAGATTGAGCAGCCGCTTGGCGGCGCGCACCGCATCCGGGCTCCGGCCCGCAATCTCGTGCGCGATTGCCAGCGCAGCCCTCACGGGATCGTCGGCGAGCTTCGTGGCAAAGCCATAGGCAAGCGCATCCTGCGCCGAGAACACCCGGCCGGTGTAGGTCAATTCGCGCACGACATCCTCGCGCGCGAGACGGCGCATGAGTTGCGTGCCGCCCATATCCGGCACCAACCCCCATTTCGCCTCGATGATTGCGAGCTTCGTGTCGGGCGCGAGATAGCGGAGATCGGCGCCGAGCGCGAGTTGGAAGCCGCCGCCGAAGGCAACGCCGTGGACTGCGGCCAGCACAGGCACGGGCAGCTCGCGCCAGAGCCACACGAGGTGCTGGGCATAGTTCGCCAGACCGTGGGTTCGGCGCGTCAGATCGACCGAGGGGATCAACGACTCGCCGGTCGTCGTGACCAGAAGCCGGTCCAGATCGAGCCCCGCGCAGAAGGCGCGGCCTTCGCCGGAGAGGACGACAGCGTGGACGTCGCTGCGTTTTGCAAGTTTGCTACCTGCCTCGATGATCGCCTCGAACATCGCCGGATCGAGCGCGTTCATTTTGTCCGGACGATTCAGCCGGACATGAGCCACACCGTCGTCAATGGTCAGGCGAACACGATTTTCCATGGCGCCGCTCTCCGCTGTAACGCGTGACTTCTCGTTTTGATACTCAGTAGCCGGCAACCGCCATGACGACGACGGCACTAAGCGCCATCCAGCCGAAATGCCGGCCGCGCGTGGCCCATGCGTTGGCGAAGGCAGAGAAGCCGAACACACCGGCCATGGTGATGACGATCCAATGGCGCGCCGGCTCCGATTCCATCCAGGGCGCCGCGATCAGGAGCACACCACCGCCGATCCAGGCGACGGTCGAGGCCTGCCAGACCAGGCGGATCAGGGTGCGGAGCCGTTCCGGCTCGATGCGGGCGCGGGCAAAGACCCTGGCCTCGCCGAGGATGCCATGGATGAGCGCGACGACAATGGTCAGGACGCCGGCGCACTGGAGCAAGAGGTCACGCATGGTCAGGGCTCCCTAAGGCTTCATCCATACATCTATGTATGGATAGATAAGTGCTGGCTTGCTGCCTGTCAATACACTAGTGTATGGTTGGAATCCGAGAACTCGACATGACCGAACAGCTCTCTGCCGACGACTGGATCAAGGAGGGACTGAAGGCGCTGGCTAAAAGCGGCTTCACGGCCCTGAAGGCAGATCCGCTTGCCAAGGCCATGGGCGTCTCGCGCGGCAGCTTCTACTGGCATTTCGCCGATCTCGGCGCGTTCCACGCCACTGTGCTGAAGCGCTGGCGCGAGATCGCGGCCGAGCAGATCATCGCCGATGTCGAAGCCGCCAGTGACGAGCCGCTGAAAGCGCTGCTGCGCAGGACTTTTGGCGCGCGGCTCGACCTCGAGCGCGCGGTGCGGAACTGGGCGGCCTTCGATGCGGCGGCACAATCGGCGGTGCGTGCAATCGACCGGCGCAGACTGGACTATATCGAGACGCTGCTCTCGAAGCGGGGGCTTGCGCCCGCGATAGCGCAGGCGCGGGCGCAGGTTCTGTACTGGACGTTTCTCGGTTTTGCCTTGTCGGGCACGCCGGTGCCGGCGGCACGACTCCAGGGCCTGCTCGACGAGATCCTGCGGATGGTATCGGCCTAGCGGACCGCAATGGGCGGCCGCGGTTTTCTGTGCTAGAGGCAACCGATCGTCGGAGACAAAAATGAACGCGCCCACCGAACGCCCCGAACCCAGCGTCGATCCCAAATTGCTGGAGATCCTGGTCTGCCCGCTGACCAAGGGCCCGCTGGAGTTCGATTCTGCAAAGCAGGAGCTGATCTCGCGCAGCGCCAAGCTCGCTTATCCAATCCGCGACGGCATCCCGATCATGCTGCCGGAAGAGGCGCGCAAGATCGATTGAGGGTTTTGTAGCCGGATGGAGCTACGAAAATCGTAACTGCCCAGGTGGCCGTTTGTATTCTCTTGACTGACCACATGTGTTTGTGAGTCAAGGTATGGGTGACGCCGCCAAATTCCTCATTGTCTGTGGATGCCCTGCTGGCCCTGATTGGGGAGTTGCAGGAGCGCAACCTGATGTTGGAGCAGCAGAACGCATTGCTGACGGTGCGTGTGGCCGATCTGGAGCGTCGGCTTGGTCTGGATAGCTCCAATAGCAGCAAGCCGCCTTCGAGCGATGGACCGGGCCAGGCTTCTCGCCGGACACAGAGCCTGCGTGAGCGAGGGTTGAAGAAGCCCGGCGGCCAGCCCGGCCATGCAGGCAAACACTTGAAGCGGTCCGAACGGGTCGATCATACGATCATGCATCGCCCTGTCAGATGCGGGCGCTGCCGAATGGCGCTGGAGGGTGAACTT
>NZ_JADPJJ010000104.1:0-1387 GCF_023073375.1 Bradyrhizobium sp. 197
GCTGGACTGCACCCCTGGAATGAGACACGGTAATTGCGGTGACAGCGCGGTTGCCATGATGCGTTATCGTGCCTTGTTTTGCGCGAAGGCGGTTTCGAACTCAAGCGGCGATTGGTATCCGAGCGCCGAGTGCAGCCGGTCCTTGTTGTAGACCTCTGCAATAAAGCCATCGATGCGGCGGCGGGCGTCGCTGATGTCGGCGAAGGCCTTGCCGTTGATCTCTTCGGTCTTCAGCGTCTTCATGAAGCTCTCGGCCTTGGCGTTGTCGAAGGGATTGCCCGGCCTGCTCATGCTGATGGTGATGTCGCGATCGGCCAGTCGTTGGCGATAGGCGATGGAGGCGTATTGCACGCCGCGATCGGAGTGATGAATCAAGCTGCCGGGTTGCGGCTTTCGAGCACCAAGGGCTGTATCCAGCGCGGCGATGGCGAGCGAGGCGTCGAGCGTGTTCTCCAAAGCCCAGCCGACGGCCTTGCGCGAGAAGGCGTCGAGAATGACGGCAAGATAGACGAAGGCTCTGGCGAGATGCACATAGGTGATATCGGCGACCCAGATTTGATCCGGCGCTGACGGCACCAGGCCACGCACCAGATTGGGCACGATGAGAAAGGCCGAGGGCCGATCGGCAGGTGGCTTCAGGAACGGCGCCTTGCGCTGGGCCAGCAGATTGTCCTCGCGCATAAGCCGCTGAACCTTCTTGGCATTCACCACCATGCCCTGCCGCCGGAGGGTCGCGGTCACCCGCCTGTAGCCATAGAAGCGGTGCTTGAGGCAAATGCGCTGGATCAAGTCCCGCAACTCGCACTCACCTGCCTCATCGGCGCGTCCGGCCAAGTGTCGGTAATAGGTCGCGCGCGGCAGCCCCGCGAGCCTGCACAGGCGCTGCACATCGGCATGCGAACCGGCTGCTTCCAGCGTCATGGCTTCGATGACTTCGATGATGCGGATACGGTTTTGCCTTGCGCTGCCGGCCGCTCCAAGGCGCGCAAGGCTTTTCGAAAAAAATCGATGTCCATCTGCTGGCGACCCACCAGCCGTTCAAGCTCGGCGATGCGCACGTTCGCCTGGGCAAGTGCAGAGCGCTTCGTCTCCTCCGCCTGCAGCGGCTTGAGCTTGCGGGGGCCAGGCTTCGGCCCGGGCTTGCGGTTCAACCCTTCAGGCCCGTGGGCCTTCCACGCCTTGATCCAGTCATGCAGGATCTTGCGAGGTATCCCGAGCTTGCGGGCCACAGGCAGAACGCCTTCGCCTCCCTCGGCACGCTTGATCGCCTTCAATTTGTACGCCGTCGGAAACCGACGGTTCTTTCCTCTTGCTGCCACAGGTCATCCTCGAAATGAGCCTGTCACCGCAATTACCGTGTCTCATTCCAGGGGTGCAGTCCAACGCT
>NZ_JADPJJ010000049.1:0-1327 GCF_023073375.1 Bradyrhizobium sp. 197
TGACCGTGAACTGGTCCTGGACCTGCTGGCCGGCGGTGAGCTCGTCGTGGGCGCCGTTACCGGCGTAGCTCCAGGCCCCGTTGGCATCGATCGTGAAGTCGCCGTAGGTCCCGTGGGCGTTGCTCTGGGCCACGACGTGGGCTTCGCCCGTGTCGGGATCGGTGATGCTAAGCTGGCCGGAGGTGTTCAGCGCGGCGGCGGCATTGCCCTCGGTGATAGACTTCGAGTCCGACGAGACCGTGGCCGCATCATTGCTGCCGGTGATGGTCACTGTGACGATGCCGCTCGCGGTGCCGTCCTGGCTGATGACCGTGAACTGGTCCTGGACCTGCTGGCCGGCGGTGAGCTCGTCGTGGGCGCCGTTACCGGCGTAGCTCCAGGCCCCGTTGGCATCGATCGTGAAGTCGCCGTAGGTCCCGTGGGCGTTGGTCTGGGCCACGACGTGGGCTTCACCGCTGTCGGGATCCACGATCGTCAGCTGGCCCGAGGCGTTCAACGCGGCGGCAGTGTCGCCTTCCGTGACGGGCTTCGAGTCCGACGAGACCGTGGCCGCATCGTTGCTGCCGGTGATGGTCACCGTCACGATGCCACTCGCGGTGCCGTCCAGGCTGGTGACCGTGAACTGGTCCTGGACCTGCTGACCGGCGGTGAGCTCGTCGTGGGCGCCGTTACCGGCGTAGCTCCAGGCCCCGTTGGCATCGATCGTGAAGTCGCCGTAGGTCCCGTGGACGTTCGATTGCGCCACGACGTGGGCTTCGCCCGTGTCGGGATCGGTGATGCTAAGCTGGCCGGAGGTGTTCAGCGCGGCGGCGGCATTGCCCTCGGTGATAGACTTCGAGTCCGACGAGACCGTGGCCGCATCATTGCTGCCGGTGATGGTCACTGTGACGATGCCGCTCGCGGTGCCGTCCTGGCTGATGACCGTGAACTGGTCCTGGACCTGCTGGCCGGCGGTGAGTTCGTCGTGGGCGCCGTTACCGGCGTAGCTCCAGGCCCCGTTGGCATCGATCGTGAAGTCGCCGTAGGTCCCGTGGGCGTTGGTCTGGGCCACGACGTGGGCTTCACCGCTGTCGGGATCCACGATCGTCAGCTGGCCCGAGGCGTTCAACGCGGCGGCAGTGTCGCCTTCCGTGACGGGCTTCGAGTCCGACGAGACCGTGGCCGCATCGTTGCTGCCGGTGATGGTCACCGTCACGATGCCACTCGCGGTGCCGTCCAGGCTGGTGACCGTGAACTGGTCCTGGACCTGCTGGCCGGCGGTGAGCTCGTCGTGGGCGCCGTTACCGGCGTAGCTCCAGGCCCCGTTGGCATCGATCGTGAAGTCGCC
>NZ_JADPJJ010000116.1:0-1323 GCF_023073375.1 Bradyrhizobium sp. 197
TGGACCTGCTGGCCGGCGGTGAGCTCGTCGTGGGCGCCGTTACCGGCGTAGCTCCAGGCCCCGTTGGCATCGATCGTGAAGTCGCCGTAGGTCCCGTGGGCGTTGCTCTGGGCCACGACGTGGGCCTGGCCCGTGTCGGGATCCACAATCGTGAGCTGGCCGCTGGTGTTCAGCGCCGCCGCGGTGTCGCCTTCCGTGACGGACTTCGCCTCGGAAGAGACCGTGGCAGCATCATTGGTGCCGGTGATCGTGACCGTCACCGTCTGGGTAGCTGTCGAGCCGTGGCCGTCATTGATCGTCACCACGAAGCTCTCGGTGACGGTCTGGCCCGCAGCGAGGTATTGCGAAGCCGCGTTGTTCAAATTGTAGTGCCACTGCACCGCGCCGTTGGCGGCATTGGCCGCCTCGTTGACAGGATCGAGCGAGAAGGCGCCGAGCGAAGTCGTGTTGGAAGAGGCTGCCGCGACCGAGGTCGAATGCGTGTCGCTGAGATCGGCGTCGTTGAAACTGATAGTGCCGGCCGCGCTCTGCGAATCCGAGAGATCGGGTGTGGCATTCGCGTCTTCTACCACTGAGCCGCTCTGCGGACTTGATGTGATGAAGACCGAGTCGTTTGCGCCATTGAACTGGAGTGTCACGGTCGCCCAACTCAGCGTGCCATTGCCCAGCTGGATAGCGTAGATGAATGTGTCAGTCAGCGTTTGCCCGGTCGCCAGCGCCTGAAGCTGAACGTTGATGTCGCCCTTGTCGTAATGAACGGTGCCGTCCGCTTCGATCCAGATGCGTGCGCCGAGGGCGCTGCGGTCAGCGGTTGCGGCCATTCCGGCAGCATCACTGCTGTACGCCACATCTTTGACCAGCAAGTCCGCCGGTGCGTAGTTCTTGGTGGACGCGGAGGCGCTCGTTCCATTGTCCAGGGAGAACAGCGTCTTGGCCGCGCCCCCAAGGTCATTTGCCAGCACGTTCAAGATAAGAATGTTGCTGGCGTCTTCCGCAAACGAGAAAATGTCCGTGTTGGCTTGCGGAGTATTGCCGAACGAAACCGTGCTACCGCCGCCCGTTGTCTGCGTCGCCATGGCTTAAATCCCCTGGGTGATGCACCGTCCGCATTCACGGACCGGCACAAATTGCACAATGGCGCGGGGATGATCGGCCGTTGCCTTGCCCACGCTGCTGAAGAAAAATGCCGAGCTGCTCAGCATGCCGGCCGTCCTGCTCAGCGCTTCGAAAACGTGCAAAGAGAACATGTGCCGCTCAAGCCTGTTTGGGGCTAGAGTCGCTCCGAGCTCGCGAGTGGATCGCGCGCCTGACAGCCGCCATGTT
>NZ_JADPJJ010000128.1:0-1293 GCF_023073375.1 Bradyrhizobium sp. 197
TTGTCAAGCTACCATTCTTCCTCTCTCCAGTGACACGCCGGTAGCGATTGCTCCGTCGGAGCTGGTCAGGTTGCGGAGACGGAGCGATCGCGGATGGCGAGACGATTGCCTAGCGGGATTGGCAATTGACGTCGTTGGCGGCTTCAGCGGGTTGGGTTGATGTCGTAGCTGGGGTCATGGTCCTTTCCGAGGTCGCGAGCGCCTCATGATGATGTCCGGATCGGGCGCCTCAACGTTTGCAGCGGAGTGCGGGCGAACCGCCACCAGCCGATTGACCGAGGTCACCACGACCACCGTCCCAGCGGGACATCGCCAGTCCGGCGGACCGGACCAGGAGCTTGCGAGCAAATATCAGATTGGCTTCGGCTGGCCCCAGTCGAACGATGTGCCATCGACCCAGATGCAGTGGAGAATCACGGCGATCTTTCGGGCGATGGCGACCTTTGCCTTCTTCATGCCGATCCGCTTGGCGAGCTTCATGCCCCAGGCCTTTAGGGAAGACCACTTTTTGGTTCGATAAAGAAGGACAGTGGCGGCCTCGAACAAGTAAGTTCGGAGAAGCCTGTCGCCCCATCGAGATATCTTTCCGTTGGTGTCGGTTTCGCCGGATTGGCTGCGCCTCGGCGTAAGGCCGAGGTAGGCGCCGACCGTCGAAGCCGATCGGAAGCGCGAGGGGTCATCGATCGTGTGGCGGAACGTTAGGGCCGTCACGACACCGACCCCCGGGACCGTCATCAGGCGACGCGTCGTCACGTCCAGCTTTGCCAACCGGCGGACCTCGTTGTCGAACTTACCTTGTTGTTGACAAACGTTCTCATGGATCGAGAGCAGCGGCGATATCACGCTGAGAAGCAAATGATCGACGCCCAAGAGTTCGCTGACCTGGTTGCGGAACTGTTGGCCGATCGCGCGAGGGAACAGCAATCCACATTCCTTGATCAAGCTGCGAACCTGGTTCTCGATGTCTCGGCGCATGGACACTAGCCGAGATCTGGCGACAAGGATCGCTCGGATCTTTTGGCTTTCCTCACTTTTGACTTTGACCTCTCGATACCATCCAACCCGCACCAGTTCGGCAAGCCCTCGCGCATCATTCTGATCGCTCTTGTTCCTTCGGACCGACAAAGCTGCGTGCGCATGCCGAGCGTCGATGCAGACCACCGGAAGCTCAACCCTGCGGAGTTCATGCCATAGCCAACTCGCCATCGCACCGGTCTCGAAGCCGATACGCTCGGCATGAGGCGCATGTTTGTTAAGCAGGTCAGTCAAGGCACCAGGATTAGACTTGGCTTT
>NZ_JADPJJ010000043.1:0-1269 GCF_023073375.1 Bradyrhizobium sp. 197
ATAATAGCCGCACATATTGCCGAGCGGGCAGGCTGCTCCCGAGGCCTCTACGGCCGGTGAACAGACGGTTGCCAGGCTTCTTGCCCGTCGCCCTCAGGAAGTCATCGATGGCTTGGCGGGTAGACTCTGTAAGTTCGAACTTGACCGGCCGTCCAGTTTTCTTTTGGCGGACGCTTGCTCTATCGGCGGCATAGCCGCTTGGTGCCACGTCATCGACTTTCAAACCCACCACGTCGCAGCCACGAAGCTTGCTGTCGATGGCGATGTTGAACGACGCCACATCGCGGATCGTCCCTCAACCTGGAGCTTCGTCCGGATAGAGCAAACGTGCTTCGGCCGAGTGGCGGCTTGGCGCCAACAATCTTACCCTTGTTCCACGGGACGCGCTTTTGGACGTTCTCTGTGGCATTTGAGACGGCGGTCATGATGACCTCCTCAGTTGATGAGGCCGGTCACTTTCGAACGTGTCACCTTCTGAACCTACGTCGGCTTTCGGACGAGTGGAGCCGTCCTTAGGTCCAATTCGATGGATTAGAGTTCGCAATTTGACCCATAGCAGACCTCGGCTCTTGGCTCTTGCTCACGCTAGCTTAACAAATGACCCTGATAGAGTGAAAGCCGCTTTGCTATGATTCTCTCGTGATTTGCGGGGAAGCTGATGAGGTCCACCGTGCCGTGCATCAATCTCATCTGGCTAGCGCAACTTCCTTGAACGAGACGACCAGCGCCTTCTCGAGCTTTCCTTTCATGCTGCAGAGAATGTCGTAGGCCGCCTCACGGGGCATGGTCGGCTTGTACTGCCGGTGCTCGATCAGCGCCGCGAAAATATCCGAGATGGTGAGGATGCGAACGATGTCCGTGATGCTCTCGGCGCAGAGGCCGTCGGGATAGCCGCTGCCGTCGAGATACTCGTGATGGTGCCGGACGGAGTCGAGTATTTCGGATGAGATAGAGCCGTGCTCCTTCAGCACGTCATAACCCGCTGCCGGATGGGTCTCGACCAGCGCGCGCTCGTTGTCATCGAGGCGTCCCGGCTTGTCCAGAACCGCTAAGGGAATCCTGGCCTTTCCGATGTCGTGGAACATCGCAGCGGTAGAGAGCCGTTCAAGGTCGCTTTTGCGGACGCCGAGACTGAGGCCGAAATCGATCGCGACGCCGGTTACGAGAAGGCAGTGTTGGTAGGTTCCCTCATGATGGCGCCGCACCGTGGTCAGCCATTCGGATAGCCCGTGCTCGGAAATCCGGTTGGTGATCATGCGGCCGGCCTCC
>NZ_JADPJJ010000008.1:0-1243 GCF_023073375.1 Bradyrhizobium sp. 197
AAGCTGGCGTCGTCTCGATGGCCACAACCAGTTGCCAAAACTCGTTGTCGGTGTGACATTCAATGATGGGATCGAGGTCATCGCCAAGCCGACCGACCGCCAGCCCATAACCGCCGCCGCCTGACCGGCTCCGGCCGTCACCAAAATTTGGCGATAGCTCAAAGCGGGCTTTTGGATCGGGTTTCCTTGCAAACTTGATTTGTGATTCACTTGCCTTTTGACTGCTTTGGCGAGGGGATGCGATGCGGCCACGGGAGCGGAACGAGAGGGGGGAGCAGGATCTTTTCCGGTCCCGGCTCGATCAGATCATCGACATGAAGCATCCGCTGGTGGCGCTGGGGCGGACGGTGGATTGGAGCTTCCTGGAGGAGCGGTTCGGCGAGGTCTACACCGTGATCCCGGGCGGCCGCCGCTGCCGACGCGCTTGATGGCGGGGGCTGGCGATCCTCAAGCACACCTACGACCTACCCGACGAGGTGCTGTGCGAGCGTTGGGTCGAGAACCCTTATTACCAACACTTCTGCGGCGAGGAGTTCTTCCAGCACCGCCTGGTGTTCGATCGCTCGTCGCTGACGCGCTGGCACCACCGCATGGGCGAGGAGCGGCTGGCTGCGCTGATCCAGGAGAGCCTGTCGATTGCCACCAGGACCAAGGCGATCAAGCCATCCGAACTGTCACGGGTGATCGTCGACACCACGGTTCAGCCCAAGAACGTGACGTTTCCCACCGATGCGAAGCTTTTGAACCGGGCGCGCGAGAAGCTGGTAGGGTTGGCGCAGCGCCACGCGGTGGATTTGCGCCAGTCCTATGCGCGCGTGGGCAAGCTCGCCCTGGTCCAGCATCAGCGCTATGCCCACGCCAAGCAGTTCAAGCGCGCCAATCGGTTACTGAGGAAGTTGCGCACCTATCTCGGCCGCGTGATCCGTGACATCGGCCGCAAGATCGACGGTGACAGCGGGCTCGAAGCAGCGTTCGCAAAGCTGTTGCCGCTGGCGCGGCGCGTCCACGAGCAGCAACAGCGTCAACGCGGGCCGAAGATCTATTCCCTGCACGCGCCGGAGGTCGAGTGCATCGGCAAGGGCAAGGCGCACCGACCTTACGAGTTCGGCGTCAAAGTGTCAATCGGCCCTTTAATTGCGGTTTGTTGTCAAGCTACCATTCTTCCTCTCTCCAGTGACACGCCGGTAGCGATTGCTCCGTCGGAGCTGGTCAGGTTGCGGAGACGGAGCGATCGCGGATGGCG
>NZ_JADPJJ010000117.1:0-1215 GCF_023073375.1 Bradyrhizobium sp. 197
TTCCAGAAGATGCCGACGGACCAGCGCTGGCGCTACTCGCGCCCGTCCCGGTGCCTGCGCCTGCGGACCCGGCGTTTGCGCCGCCGGCTTGCGCCAGGACCAACAGAGATGAGCTTGCGACGATGGTGGCGATTATCAAAGGCTTGGCGTGGGGCATCTGACGATCTCCTTTGCCAAACTTCTATTAACCACGACGCCGCAACGCGGTTCCTGCCTTCTGCGGCACAAGAACACCGCCGCCCTTGCGCTTGTCGATTGGACCAGTTCGTCGAAACGCCCGGTCAAGCCTTCTGTCCTAAGCGGTCCAGCGTGACGCCAATGGCCGTCGAGTCCTCAATGGTCTCTTCTTCGTCTTGCGATCGATGCGCCCGACTTGCCGGACAAGCTTCAGTCCTGCACGACTTGCTATAATCGCTTGGTTCGCTCGCAAGGAGCCGGCGTTTGGGACAGGACCGTGAACGCCCGCCCGCCGCGGAGATGAGCGGCCGCCCGGACTGCAGTCCACGGTGGACCACCGCTGTCCCATCCAACTCGCTGTCCGCATCTCGGCTTATCCGACAACAGCACGGAGGTGGTGAATGCGCCAAGTCATTCAAGCCGACGGCGAGGACAAGCGACGAACAGCGACGTCTGGATCCATGCGCAATGCGATGCGGCGAAAGCCGTCGCCGGCCTAACCTCTTCCACGTCAGCCGCGCTTCCGCTGAGAGGTTGGCTTAAACTCCACGACCTCGTGCTGGTCGCACGGATTCGATGGTTCATTTCGCTTCACGATTTGCTCAAGCTCGAGCGCTTCGATGGCGAGTTCATCCGCCAAGCGCTTAAACAGCTCGCACTTTTCTGTGTCCGTCGCCTGCTGACTCATCAACGCAAAGTCTCTGGCGTCAGCGCGGACCTTTTCCAAACGTGGTCGGAGGTCCTTCATGTGTGCCGGCTCAGCTTCTAAACTTATCCTCGGCCCGAACAATCAGTTTGCTTGTTCGGATCACGCGGGAGCCAACTACCGAAACAGGATATTGGTTCTTTGCGAACTGCCAAATTGGCCGCTTATTCTAGCCACGGCGGCTCCCGGGCTGAGGCATCCCTGTTCGGCACTCGCCGGATGATGCATAGAATTAGCATACCTGAAGGGGCATGAATGTTCGAAAGCGCACAGACGCGAGTGTTGCGCCGGACTAGGCTGCGAGCGATCCTAGACGCTCGCGAAGCGCTCGG
>NZ_JADPJJ010000094.1:0-1210 GCF_023073375.1 Bradyrhizobium sp. 197
CAGGTGTGCGTCTCTAGACCCTCCATGGAGAACTATATGAACCAGATAAGCTCAGTGATTCCATTTACTGGTGTTCCTTTCCCAAGGGCGGAATACGAGCGCCGACAGCAGAACGTGCTTGAGGCAGTCGCAGGTGCGCACCTCGATGGACTTTTGGTGACCGCTCTAGGGCACGCTCAGTACCTAACAGGCTACTATGGAGGCGGAAGTTACTTTGGGCCGTTCCCATTGATCTTGGCGCCAGGACGCGCTCCCACATATGTCGTCCGAGAGTACGAGGCCCAGACAGTTCGCGCATATAGCTGCGTTCACGAAATTGTCACCTACACCCAAGAGCGCGATTTCGCGAAGGTATGCGGCGATGTCCTTCGACGATATGGACTGCAGAACAAGCGAATTGGTATTGAGCTCCGCTGCTGGAATCTCACGCCATCCGATGTCTACAAGCTGGAAGCGGAGCTTCCTGGAATTGCAGTCTTCGATGCGACAGAACTAGTCGGGTCTGTCGCCGCGATAAAAAGCGAGCTCGAGCTCGACGCGATGCGGGATGCGATGGCCATGACCGAGGTGGCCGTGAGCTCGTTCCGGGAGACGCTGCGGAATGGTGTCACTGAGGCTGAGACGTGGGCTGCCATGCAAGCCGCGGTCAAGAAGGCTGGCGGCGAGGAACTCAGGTTGGTTTCCTTGGTTTTCGGCGAGCGGACAAGACTGGCTCACGGTTTCCCGGCGGACCATCCCATCAATCTCAACGAGCCGGCCGTGACCGAAATAGGCGGCATCAAATTCGGCTATGCGGCGGGGCTAGTCCGTACAGCTGTCGTTGGTCGGCATTCCGAGGTCGAATCTCTGCTCGCCCTGTCCAATGAGGCCTTGGATACAGCGATTAACATGATCAAGCCGGGCGTCGCAGCCGAAGAGGTGGATGCGACTGTACGGAAGGTGATCGAGCGCTCCGGGCGCCCAGGGGCCTTTCGGAATAAGGCAGGATACCAAACCGGCATTAACTGGTCGGAGCGCGGAAATATGGACATGGTGCCAGGTGTCAAGGACATCCTTAAGCCGGGGATGACTTTGCACATGCCCATCATGTTATTTGGCGAGAACGGAAACATTATCGGATGCAGCGATCATCTGTTGGTAACCGAGCGAGGGGCGAAAAGCCTGACCAGCACACCGCGTACGCTCCATCGCGTCTGATTCTGAGCACCTC
>NZ_JADPJJ010000007.1:0-189965 GCF_023073375.1 Bradyrhizobium sp. 197
GAACTGGTCCTGGACCTGCTGGCCCGCGGTCAGCTCATCATGGGCGCCGTTGCCGGCGTAGCTCCAGGCCCCGTTGGCATCGATCGTGAAGTCGCCGTAACTGCCGTGGGCGTTCGATTGCGCCACGACATGGGCTTCGCCGCTGTCGGGATCGACGATCGTCAGCTGCCCGGAGGTGTTCAGTGCGGTCGCGGTGTCGGCCTCGGTCACGGACTTGGAGTCCGAGCTCACCGACGCTACGTCGTTGGTGCCGGTGATGGTCACCGTCACCGTGCCGGTGGCGGTGCCGTCCTGGCTGGTCACCGTGAACTGGTCCTGCACCTGCTGCCCGGCCGTGAGTTCATCGTGGGCGCCGTTGCCGGCGTAGCTCCAGGCCCCGCTGGCATCGATGCTGAAGTCACCATAGCTGCCATGAACATTGCTCTGCGCCACGACATGGGCTTCGCCCGTATCCGGGTCGGTGATGGTCAGCTGCCCGCTGGTGTTCAGTGCCGCGGCAATGTCGCCCTCGGTCACGGACTTCGAGTCCGAGCTCACCGACGCCACGTCGTTGCTGCCGGTGATGGTGATGCTGACCGTGCCGGTGGCGGTGCCGTCCTGGCTGGTCACCGTGAACTGGTCCTGGACCTGCTGGCCCGCGGTCAGCTCATCATGGGCGCCGTTGCCGGCGTAGCTCCAGGCCCCGTTGGCATCGATCGTGAAGTCGCCGTAGCTGCCGTGGGCGTTCGATTGCGCCACGACATGGGCTTCGCCCGTATCCGGGTCGGTGATGGTCAGCTGCCCGGACGTGTTCAGCGCCGTCGCGGTGTCGCCCTCGGTCACCGCCTTGGCCTCGGACGAGACGGTGGCGGCATCGTTGGTGCCGGTGATGGTCACCGTCACTGTCTGCGTTGCAGTCGACCCGTGGCCGTCATTGACGGTCACCACGAAGCTTTCGGTGACGCTCTGGCCTTGGGCGAGGTACTGCGCGGCGGCGTTATTCAATGTGTAGTGCCACTGTACCGACCCGTTTGCGGCATTGGGTGCCTCGCTCACCGGATCCAGCGAGAAGATGCCGAGCGTGGTGGCGTTGCTCGCGGCAGCCGCGAAGCTCGCGCTGTGAGTGTCGCTAAGATCGACATCACTGAAGCTGATAGTGCCGGCGGCCCCCAGCGAATCTGCAGGATCCGACGTCGCCGGCGTGTCCTCCACGACGGTGCCGCTCTGGGCGCCCGATGTAATCGAGACAGCGTCATTGGTGCCGATGATCGTCACCGTCACGGCCTGCGTTGCGGTCGATCCGTGGGCGTCATTGATGGTCACCACGAAGCTTTCGGTGACGCTCTGGCCTTGGGCGAGGTATTGCGCGGCGGCGTTATTCAACGTGTAGTGCCACTGTACCGACCCGTTTGCGGCATTGGCTGCCTCGCTCACCGGATCCAGCGAGAAGGTGCCGAGCGTCGTGGTGTTGCTCGCAGCAGCCGCGAAGCTCGCGGTGTGAGCGTCGCTAAGATCGACATCGCTGAAGCTGATGGTACCGACCGTGCTCAGCGAGTCTGAAGGATCTGGCGTCGCTGGCGCCTCCTCCACGACGGTGCCGCTCTGCGGACTCGAGGTAATATACACTTGGTCGTTTGCGCCGCTAAACTGCAGGGTAACCGTCGCCCAGCTAAGCGTCCCATTCCCCAGCTGGATCGCGTAAGTAAATGTATCGGTCAGCGTCGCGCCGACAGCAAGCGCCTGTAGCTGGGCATTGATGTCGCCCTTGTCGTAATGGACGAAGCCGTCCGATTCGATCCAGATGCGTGCACCGAGCGCGCTATGGTCGCCCGTTCCGGTCATTCCGGCTGTGTCGCTGCTGTAGGCGACATCTTTGACCAGCAAATCCGCCGGTGCATAGGTCTTGGTCGATGCCGAGGCGCTCGATCCATCATCTAGGGAGAACAGCGTCTTTGCTGCGCCACCCAGATCATTTGCCATAACATTCAAAACAAGAATGTTGTTGGCTTCTTCTGTGAACGCAAAGCTGTCATTGTTGGCTTGCGGGGCGTTTCCGAACGAGATCGTGCTACCCCCACCGGTCGTCTGCGTCGCCATGGCTTACGTCCTCACAATCAGAAAATCACAATGAAACAGCTTCATTCCGCTGGGATCGAGCGGATGTAAGAAAGATAACGTCCCGGCAAGCGGATCGCGTTCGGTCACTGTCGACCGGTCGCCACAACGGAGACGGCGGCTCCAACGCCGCCTGATTGCTCAGAGCAGGCGCATTGTTCACCGCGAATACCGCAACATCGACCGATGGACTGAACGATGAGGAAAGAAGAGCGGAGTTCGATTTCCCTTGCAGGCGCCAATCGATGAGCGAGCAGGCGGCTGGCAATCCGGGACTGCGGAAAACATTTACGCCAATCAATATGCACTCCCTCAAACTCTGTTGGCGCAGAGCGGGTGTGACTGCAGTCGAAAACGAATTCACAAAGTGCCGGCGCCTACACCCAAACGGAGCAGGCATGGTCAACAGGCAATTGCCTGTCTTCTATTTGCGCAGCAACCTAATGTGAAAAGATTCCGAACGCCCTCATTCCTGCCCTGTTCTATATTCGGCAATGCACTCCCGCGCACGCCGACCGGCCTTGATGCCCTATCTCCGCCGCCCGGAGTGCCGGCGGACTCTCAAGCCCTTTATTCTAAATTAAATACAAGCTGCTCCAATTTTAATCTACTGTCTATACGCCACCCGCACAAAAATGTTTAATTATTAATAACTTCAGTAAACCGATTCGTCGCGATACTGGGCGCAACTCCCGCAAATATACGGGATTTTCACCGCCGAGCAGGGAGCAATTCCAGAACCAGGAAAATCTAGGCGATTTTCTCTTCCGCCTCAATTAAATCGCATGACTCATTTGCAACTTCGATAAAATGGATCAATCGGTCGGCGGTTGAAAGCCGAGGCGCAGAGCTGCTCGCCACACAAGATCGCGTCGCTGTCGGGCTTGTCTACGGAGCCGGGCACGCACGGTCCGGGGTAGTCCTGCGGGCGCTGTCGGACCAAAACCTGGCCGGGAGGTCTAATGTGCCGGACGGCGTTGCGGCCGAGCTGCCCTGCGCCCGCGCAACATTTGGCTGTTGGATGCAATGAAACGTCGTAAACCGAACCGACACGCACCGCCAAAGCAGAAAAACTGAGAGCGCACCCCAATGCCAGCGCGGTGAAACCCGGCGGTCGTTTAGCTTGCGACCGCCGGGTCTAACTTGCATATCGCCGGGCAACTTAATACTTTCGGCAGATATCTGTCGGCTGGAGAACGCGCAATTATTACTGTGATTCGCTGACCATTGTTTTCACGTCGGAGAATGTTCGTGCGAGCAGTATCCCGCGATGATTTCCGGAGCTTATTCGCCCTCTACGCATTCGCGGACCGACATAATAAGCAGCACGATCGTGCATCTCGGCTGCCGAAGCTATTGACCTCGAGCCGAACCACCTCCGATGACCCCCTCGATCGGTGGCCAGAGCGCGTTGAGGCGCCCGGACCGGAAACTGTCGGCGGCGCGCTCGGTCCACGCGCGCGCGCGGTGGCGGACGACGATGCAAATTATGACCATGCCAGCGCGTTCCTGCACGCCTTGCTCAAAGCGTTGGATCAAACCCAACATTAGGCTTCGTCGACCAGCCTGCTCTGGCCAGTGATTTGGCTGATGACGCTACCGCGCCCAGGCCGCGTCGCTTGATGCGCGGAGGCTTTCGCTTTCGCCGTGCTAACCGCCGCAGCAGCTGCCCTCTTCCGCTTTGGGTATGTCGCTGTCGTTTTCCGCTCTGCCTCGCGCGGCCTGACGCGAAGGTTCTCCAATTCGTAGCGCTGAGAAGCGAGCCATTCTAGGTGCTCATACAGCAGCGCAGTGGCGTCGACCGCTCGAACTCGGTGTTCACGCATGTTGCAGAAGCCTCCGCTCCACGCTTGAAAGCTTGGACCATGGCCGCCGCTGGACCAATCGGAAAATCATGCCCTCGTGAAAGAAGACGAGGTCGCTCCCGCACTTACTTATCTAATCGTTTGTCGCTTTAGCCGAAAGGCGGCTGCGTGCGAATTTCTGGCGCCCGCGGCGACGACAGGCTCCAAGGCCCAGTGTGAATGCAATTTAGCGGCGGCCGCCGCAGCAAATCCAAACCGATTCCCGCTCCGCATCTCGTCTACGCCTGACAAGGGCATCGAATGCGATGACCGCGTCGAGCCGTGATCTTGAGGATCGATTAAGAGCGCGATGTCCGCATCCGTGCGCAGGGATGAGGCGACGGCGGCGCAGCGGCCGTTGACGGAGCTATGCTCAACGCGCGGGCGGATAGGAAGATAAGCCGGCCGCCTAGCTTCTCTCCCGCGTCAGCCGCGCTTCTTCTGAGAGGACGGCTTGAATTCCACGACCTCGTGCCGGTCGCTGGGATCTAATTGCTCCTGTTGTTTCACGATTTGCTCAAGCTCAAGAGCTTCGATGGCGAGCTCATCTGCCAAGCGCTTAAAGAGCGCGCGCTTTTCTAAGTCCGTCGCCAGCTGACTCATATGGGCAACGTCTCTCGCTTGGGCGCGGACCTTCTCCAATCGTGGCCTGAGGTCCTTCATGTTGTTCCGGCTCAGGTTCTAAACTCATCTGCGGCGCAAACAATAACCCTGCTTGTTCGAATGGCGGACGAGTCAATTCCCGAAACAGATATTGGTTCTTTCTTAGCTGCAGATTAGCCGCTTTTCACGGTGCGATATGGAGTCACGTGGCGGCTTAGCCAAATCCGAGACTCTGGACCCAATTCGGACGTCGCGGGCTGAGGATGTCGAGTGGCGTTCGGCCCAGTCATCCCGTCCTGGCCGCCGCCGATCGATCCAGTTGCCCCATGGCTGGCCACGGGCCACTCAGGCTGAGCCATCCCTGTCTGGCCTCGCCGGATGAGTTGGAACACGGCGCCAGGAAGGTGCGTGAATGTTCGAAAGCGCACAGACCCGAGTTTTGCGCCGGACTAGGCTGCGACCAATCCCGCGCGCTCGCCAACGCGCGCGGGGCCTGACGGCCTCGGCATCTTGGTAGGATGGATGTCGAGGCCGTTTTTGCCCGGCTGCGCTAAGGCGGCTCCTGTCGCAACGCGCATCCAGGTAGGGGTAGGAGGCAAGCTTGGCAGGTACTAAACCAACCTATGGTCGTTCCTTGTGCGTACTGTCCTTCTCATTTTCGGGATATGGCTACTGATCAACGTCCTGTTTGTTGTGGTTGTCCTGCCCTCGCGCAGGCCGCGTCCCGCTCCGAGGCCGTCGAAGGGAACGCTATCCCCGGCACCGATCAATAAGACGGCCCGTCGATTGGAAGATGATCAGCCACCATCACTGCGGCACGTTATGATTTCGGTTGTGGTCAGAGTTCTTGTGGTCCTCGTCGTTCCATTCGTTCACGCGTGGGATGCAATTAGGCGTCGCTTCAGAGGACATCATGACTAGGATGGCGTGGGCGCGCTGAAAACCTCGACAAGCGCGACGTCCGGGTGCAGCAGCGACGCCGGATGAGGCAAACTCGTACAGCGGCTGTTGCCGCTGGATCGCCATCGTCAGCGCCGCGCATGCTCGACCTGCCCATGATCCCCATGGCTCAGTCGATGATGGCTGAAGAGATCCATGACGGCCGCGTGCTGAGATCCACGTCCTCTGCTCCCCCCGCGAACGCCCTTTCCGAACCTGATTCCTTGCCAGCCGGTCGGAGCCGCGCCCCAGACATGCGCCGCGCTTGCCGCAGCCAATCTGTCCAAAACCGACCAGAACCGGCTGCCGATTCTTCCTAGGCGCGGGATACTGCGCCCGGCCGATCAAAGCTAACCCGCGCAGATCGAAACGGCCCCAGCACAACCCCAAATGCCGGGACGTAGAATGTGGTTGGCGGTATTCGCCCTGAGCGGTCCACTTTGCGAATCCGAAAACCGTGAGGCCCGAGCGGCAGGTCGGCAGCAATAGCTTGGTTGCCGCTCTCAGCCATCGACGCGTGGCGGTCCACCGAGAAAACCATACAGCCAGCGTGCGAAAGCGAACAGACCTGATGGCCCAATTTGACTAGTCTCGTCGTGGTCCCAATCGCGGGCCATCTGTTCTGGGGCAGTACCATAGAGGGGCATGCAATGGACGCTCGTGCGCGACTGGATGGTTGTCATTTCGCTCTGCGCCAACATTGTGAGGCACTCGCCTCTCAAGTATCCGAACTTGAGACCCTTCGAGACCGAGTAGCCAAGGCCGAGCGCAGAATCGTCCGTGCGGCACGCGAAACTAGAGCTAGGAAGGCGGTTTATGACGGCAGCGCAGTGGGCCCGGCCGGTAACGCGATCATCTGAATCGGCGCAAGAGTCTGGGTTTTGACGACTGACTTAGCTGCTACCCGCCCCAACCGGGGGGCTGGACTTTGGACATTCGTGATTACCGACCGCAATTTGAACAGATGTCCGTCGATGAGTTGTGGGCTCTCTACACGGACGTCGATCAGATTCTCGCCACGAGGATCGTTGCCAAAAAGCAAGAACTCGACAGGCGACTCGAACAACTCCACCATACCAACGGACCGGGCAGTTCATCAGAGCTCAGTGTCCGCGCATCATCATCGGATCGCGACCGGCTCTGAGATCGCGCTTGTCCCAAACCTTGCGGGCGAGCGAGGCTTCTCAGCTAAGGTGATGGGCCATCGATCAATGCTTGCCGGCGGGTCGCTTCGCTTGTGGCTGCACGCATCGTCCTGGCAAACAGAGCAAGAGACCGCGGCCGCGGAACCGGCTGAGGTCCACAACCGGGAGCAATGGCAATGCAACACCACAGCATCGCTGACGTCAGCTGCGTTATTCTTCAATGCTTGGATGCAAATCAAGTCGGAAACGTTGAGCCGCTCGTGTTGAAATGTTTCCCAGATATCGACCGGAACACGCTTTGGCAGGCATACAACGTAGCCTTGATGGCATACACGTCAGGCACAGGCCTTAAACAGCAATCAAAGGAAGCAGCAGCCGCGCAATAAGTGAGTTTGGAAAATGCCCGGCTTGATCGATCGTCATATTAAGGTTCGTTCGGAGACCAAGCTCGCACGTGATCGACGCCAACACCGGCGCGATTGTTGGTACAACCGAAGCGACCGGCGGCCGCTCCAATCGCCGCGTTTGACCCGAAGCGGTCGCAATCGGCCTAGCTTGCGCGGATCGTGCGACTTCGATAACCTTTGCCGTCACGGGGACAGCTACCTTGAGTGACGTCGCCCAATGGCTGACGACTCGGTCTCGGCCAATTCGCGCAGGTGTTCGCGGAGAACGACGTCTGACTGACGATAATCGCAAACAGCTTGGTCTTACTCTTGGCCATCCTGTGAGGCTCAAAGCCGCGATCGAGAGCCTCTCCCCAGACGAACCTTCAACTCAGCCGACCTCGGCTCCAGCGCGCCAGACAAAGCTCGAGCCTCGCGAAGCCGAGCGCCGGCAACTTACCCTAATGTTCTGCGATCTGGTCGGCTCGACGACACTATCGACGCGGCTCGACGCCGAGGAC
Organism: Bradyrhizobium sp. 197; assembly: GCF_023073375.1. Taxonomy (NCBI): domain Bacteria; kingdom Pseudomonadati; phylum Pseudomonadota; class Alphaproteobacteria; order Hyphomicrobiales; family Nitrobacteraceae; genus Bradyrhizobium; species Bradyrhizobium sp. 197. The sequence goes on from NZ_JADPJJ010000007.1 coordinate 7,533, forward strand.
TACCGCGATCTGATCCGCACCTACCACGACGCTTGCGCCGGCGTGGTCGCGCGCTTCGATGGTTTCATCGCAAAGTTCATGGGCGACGGCGTGCCGGTCTATTTCGGCTGGCCACGGCGCGCGGAACACCGAGCCGGTGGTGTCGCCTTGCGACGATGAGCCGAGAACGCCGTCCGCCCGTTCCGGCATCGCCGCGGCCTCGACAGCGCCTGCGGCAGCTTCCAGCAGGGTGTGCGAGGATTCGCACGATTTATGCACAACTGCGCGGCGCCGCGCATCGATCGATTCATTTTCCGTAAAGACGATTCAGGTTGGCTGACGTCTCGGCCACGCCTTGTCCGGAGAGAACCGATGCCGCGACGCGTAAATCCAGCATGCCGACCCACCAGCATGGTCCGACTGGATGGCTACGGACAAGAGGACGATCGCCCCCTCGAGTTGATTTTCCGCTCCGCGGCGGGCTTGAACGACCGCGGTCGCCAAGGATTTTGTCTCAGCGACGCTCAATACAAAGATCTAATCGAGATCTTACCCGAGCTGGAAGGCGTAGACGATCGGGCACGCGCCGAGCTGAATTTCTTTCGCGACCACGTTCTCAGGGACTGCTTGCAAGCCGATCAGCAACCAACTCGGGCGCAAACCCACATCGCATTGACAGAAACCCGCCATCTAGCCCGCGATTTCCTGTACCGGTCGACAGGCATCGGGCCCCTTCCCGTTTGGGCGGCCGACGTGGCCTGCACCGAACCTCTGGGACCGGCGAGCGTTTTCAGCGCGCTTCCCGAACAGCTGTATGGCTTTGCAACTCAAGCTAGACGTCAGGCCAAAGCCAGTCCACAGACTGGCCTGGACGACCTTGCAGCAATGGTCGATCGGCTAGCCACGCATTTGAAATATCTCGACGCTGAGCCACAAAAGACGATCTACGACGCACTGCCGCGAGACGTCTACCGCATGCGCAACTTCGCGGACGCCGTTGCTGTCGTGCGAACGCTCGACGGCGCGATCACAAGCGCGCTCGAGGGGAGCAAGGAGGTCGGCGGCCCCCGGCCGAAAACGACGATCAAGCAAGTGGTGATATGGCTCGGCGATTGGGTCGAACGTTACAACGGCGAATTCACCCACACGCCCCGCGTGAACGGCCACTATGACGGGCGGGTGCACACACCCGCTGCACGCTTCGTTTTCAGATTCCTCAAGATGTGTGACTGCGCAATAACCGAAACAGCCGTGAGCCAATTCATGGCATACGCCATCGAATTCAAGAAAGAACGCCAAGCTGGGGAGACGTCTTCCTGATTGCCAAGACGCGGGTCCTGCCGCTGAATTGGGGCGCAGCGTAGTTGAGAGGGAGGGAAGCTTGCATCGTCAGACTGTCCAGAGCAATGGTTATCCGCTTCGCCATGATCTCACGCCGGTCCATGTGCGGATCGACCAGCTTAAACCGCTGGGCCAGCAGACGCGCCGGCACGCGAAGAGCCAGATCGGCAAGCTCGCGGCGAGCCTGCGGGAGTTCGGATTCGTTCTTCCCATTGTCGTTGATGCCAAGCGCCGGGTGGTGTCGGGCTGGGCGCTGGTCGCAGCCGCCCAGCAGCTCGGTCTCGGCGAGGTGCCGGTCGTCACCTTGCACGATCTGAGCGAGGCGCAGCTCCGGATGCTGCGACTTGCGCTCAACCGCTTGGTTGAGGACGCCACCTGGGACATGCCGGCGTTGCGCGTCGAGCTGACTGAGCTGCTTGCCCTCGAGCCGGACATCGATCTGCAACTGACGGGGTTTTCGATCGGACAAATCGACGTTTTGTTGTCGGACACAGACGATCTAGAGGACGCGCTGCCGCCGCGCGAGGTCGGCCCTGCGGTCAGCAAGCCCGGCGACCTCTGGCTTTTGGATCAGCATCGGCTCATCTGCGCCGATGCGCGACAGGCGGAGAGCTATGGTCGGCTGATGCAGGACGAGCGTGCCCGCATGACCTTCGCCGATCCGCCCTACAACGTCGCGATCGATGGCCACGCCTCCGGGAACGGCAGAACCAGGCACCCTGACTTTGCGATGGCCTCCGGAGAAATGTCTGCGGCCGAGTTCGAGGCGTTCCTGGCCGAGTTCTGTGCGCGGGCCTGTGAGCACGCCGTCGATGGCTCGCTGCATTTCATTTGCATGGATTGGCGCGGCATCGGCCAGCTGCTCAACGCCACCCGTCTGATCTACGATGAACAGCTCAATCTGTGCGTTTGGAACAAGCCACGCGCCGGCATGGGCAGTTTCTACCGATCCAAGCATGAGCTCGTCTTCGTCTTCAAGAAGGGCCGTGCGCCCCACCTCAACAACGTCCAGCTCGGCCGCAACGGGCGGAACCGCTGCAACGTGTGGGACTACCAAAACAGCTGGACCGGCTCGCCGAAATCCAAGCTCGCCCTGCATCCGACCGTCAAGCCGGTCGCGCTCATTGCCGATGCCATCCGCGATGGCACCAACGAGCACGACATTGTGCTCGACCCGTTCGGCGGTGCCGGAACGACTCTGATCGCGGCGGAACGAACCCGGCGCCGGGCCCGGCTGATCGAACTCGAACCCGGCTACGTCGATGTCACGATCCGCCGCTGGCAGCATCTGACCGGCAAGGTGGCGGTCCACGCCGGGACCGGCGAGCCGTTCGGCCAAACCAGCGCGGCCAACATGGAGCAAACGCATGGCCAAGAAATCGGATAAGAACGTTGGCTATGGCAGACCACCGCTGCACAGCCGTTTCAAGCCGGGTCGGTCCGGCAACCCGCGCGGACGCCCGAAGGGCCGCTTGAATTTTGCCACTGACCTGAAAAACACACTTGGGATAAGGGTCACTCTGAACCATGGAGGCAAGCCACGCCGCGTCACCACCCAACAGGCCGCATTGCTTTGTCTCATGGAAAAAGCACTGAAAGCCAAAGACACCAGAGCGCTGGAAAAACTCCTCGGCTTTGCCGCGATGGCGAGCGGCAGCGCCGCGGAGGAGCCCACGAAGAGCCTGTCAGCGGAGGATCAGGCGATTCTTGACGCGTATCGCGCCGAGATTCGGGCCGAAGCCCGCGACGACGAAGACGACGACGGCGGCGCGGGCGACACATGAGACAGATTCTGGACGCGCTCCTGCGACGCGACTTGCGATTCTTTGTCCAAAAGGCGTTCTGCACTGTCTTCCCGGGTAGCGAATATCTTCCGAACTGGCACATCGATGCCATCGTCTACCAGCTCATGCGCGTCAATGCCGGCGAATGCCGCCGTCTCCTCATCAACCAGCCGCCGCGCTCATTGAAATCGCTCTCGGTCTCGGTCGCGTTCGTGGCATGGCTGCTGGGCCACGACCCGGGCTGCCGCATCATCGTCGTCAGCTACGCCAGCGAGCTTTCCGCCGAGCTGCACCGGCAATTCAGAATGGTGATCGAGTCGCGCTGGTACCGGGACCTGTTTCCGGCCATGCGCCGAGCCAAGGATACCGGCACCGAACTGGTGACCACGGCTGGCGGCAGCCGCTACGCAACCACGGTCGGGGGTACGCTAACCGGCCGGGGCGCGGACCTCATCATCATCGACGATCCGCACAAGGCCGAGGAGGCGATGTCGGAGCCCGCGCGCAAGCGCGTCATCGACTGGTTTGGCGGCACCCTGGTCTCGCGATTGAACGATAAGAAGACCGGCCGCATCATCCTGGTGATGCAGCGCCTGCATGAAGACGATCTTGCCGGTCATCTGTTGCAAGCGGGCGGCTGGCATCACCTCGATCTGCCGGCCATCGCCGTCGAGGATAGCATCATCGACGTCGGCAAAGATCGCGTCTTTCGCCGTCGCACCGGCGACCTCTTGCACCCGCAGCGCGAAGGCAAGCCGGTGCTGGAGCGGATCAAGGCCGAAATCGGCAGCCTGCAATTCTCGGCGCAATACCAGCAACGCCCGGTGCCGCTCGAGGGCAATCTGATCAAGCGGGACTGGTTTCGCTGGTACGATCAGCTGCCGGCCGCTGGCGCATCCGGCTATGTCGTGCAGAGCTGGGACACCGCCATGATGACGGGAAAAGCCAACGATTACTCGGTCTGCACCACCTGGCTCATGATCAAGAACGACTATTACCTGCTTGATGTTTACCGGGGCCGACACCAATATCCCGACCTGCGGCGCGCCGTGGCCGCGCTGGTGACAACATATAAGGCGGACGCGGTTTTGGTCGAGCACGCCGGTCCCGGCATAGCGATGTTGCAGGACCTGCAACGCGATCTGCCGGATGGAATGCCGCGCCCGATTGGCATCAAGCCCGAAGGCAGCAAGGCCGATCGCATGGCGGCACAGTCCTTCCGGATCGAGGCCGGACAAGTGCATCTGCCTGCAAATGCCGGCTGGCTGGACGACTACTTACTGGAGCTGCTGGCATTTCCCTACGGCAAACACGATGACCAGGTCGATAGCACGTCGCAATTCCTCAATTGGGCGGCCACGCGTGCAATGTTCAACGATGATGTTGGCTTGGTTTCCGTCAGCATAGACCCGTTCCGATTCTAGGCACTCGCTGCACGGAGCGAGAGCCGAGCCGGATCGCCCCACCACGGCGGTACCGAGCCCACCGGGGCCATCCCGAACCACCGCAGCAACAGGTCGTCCGTAAGAGCAACAATCTTGCTGGAGAAAGCACTGGCATTGCCGCGCCAACGGAGCGTTACTGACTGACCAGGCGCAATCTCGGCGAAGCCCGCGGGGTCCGGCGGTCAAGCCGCGCTCGAACAGCCGATGGCAATGGTGAGCATCTCAGTTGTGGCGTTGACCGCCCCCCGCGCGTCAACACCGAACCGCAGGTCATCGGCAGCTCGGCGCAGTATCGGATCGGGCTCTCTGATCTGAGCGCCGACAGCGATCGTCTGAGCCGCCTTGGTCCCGGAGAGAACGATGGAGCCGCCCTTCGAGTTTGCCCATCTTAGTCCTGCCTGCGATCCGCCGGAGCGCTACCAAGCGGCGGCGGAGCTGCTGACCGAGCTCTGGGCCCGCGTGCGCGCCTTTCGCTCCGATGGCAAAGACGATCGGTTTCTCACTGCTCTGACCGGCCGCCTTGAAGCTCAGCTGGTCGCCGCGGGCCTCGTGCTCGGCATCCAACTCGATCTTGTCTGCCGACGCTAGTTGGCGTTGCCACATCAAGGCGGCGCGCCGATTCAAAGCCGCGAAGCGCCGCCGCTCACCGGGCCAAAAGAGCAAGAATCTTGCTGCACAAAGCACTGGCATTTCCGAGCAAACGGAGCGTTACTGAGTCGGACCGGGCAGCACCAGCCCCGGTATCTCACCTCGCGATGGCGGGGCTTAGGCGGTGCGGCACCAAGCCGCGTCAGACCTAAGGAGATACCGGTGGCCACGATCGCAGCCAACGGCGCCGAGGCGCCGCATCGCCTCATCAAGTTCAATTCCAACGACCGGCGCGCCTTTATCGGCGGCTCGGATGCCCGCATCATCATGGGCAATGATCAGGAGGATCTCACGCGCCTTTGGCGCGAAAAGCGCGGCGAGATTGAGCCGCAAGATTTGTCGCAGAACCTGATCGTCCAGCTCGGCACCGCCACCGAAGACCTCAATCGGACCTGGTACCAGCGCTGCACCGGACAGGCCATCACCGACATTCAGAAGCGGGTGCGGCATCCCGTGCATAGCTGGATGGCCGCAACCCTCGACGGTGTCGTCGAACAAACCGGGGCGGTGTTCGAGGCCAAGTTCATGCTGCCCTGGGCTTTCACGGAAGAAGCCGCGGCCGACAAGCATATGGCCCAGCTGCAGCACAATATGTGGGTGATCGCGGCGCGCGTGGCCGTGCTCTCGATCGTCACCGGCGGCGGCAAATGGGTCGATATCACTGTGCATGCCGACCCGCTGTACCAGCATCTGCTATTGACCGCGGAAAAGAAGTTCTGGCGCTGCGTGCAAAGCGGCGAGCCGCCGGCCCTGTTCAACATCGAGCCGCCGCGGCCGCGATTGGCCGCCGTCAAGGTCGTCGACATGACCGCGTCAAATCTCTGGGCGGACTGTGCGGCGACCTATTTGCGCACCCGTGCGCCCCATGGCGAGCACGAACTGGTCAAGGCCGAGCTCAAAAAGCTCATGCCCGAGGACGCCAAGGAAGCGATCGGCCACGGCATTCGCGGCAAGCGCGCCAAATCCGGCGCGATCAGCTTTGATCCGGTGGAGATGGAGAGCGTCCATGCACCAGGCCAGTGAGCATATCGGCGCGATCGCAGCCGCGCTGGCCCGCGCCCAGGCCGAGCTGACCAACCCGGAAAAGACCTTGACCGCGCTGATCCGCTCGCCGTTTCTGCGCGATGACGATCGGACTTTTCGCTACGCCTCGCTGGCGTCGGGCCTCGACATCGTGCGCAAAACCCTCAGCCAGCAGGAGATCGCCACCATCCAGACCACCCGCGTCGAGACGGCCACCGGCACCATTCACCTCACCACCCTGCTGGCCCACGCCTCCGGCGAGTGGATCTCCTCGGACTGGCCGGTCTGCGCACTCAAGGACGTCGAAGCGCCGCACCGCATGGGGGCGGCGCTGACCTATGCCCGCCGCTATGCCCTGTTCGCGCTAGTCGGGATTGCCGGCGAGGACGATCTCGACGCGCCGGATACGGTCGCTGGTTCAGCGGGCGCGGAGCCCAAAGCGGCGTTCGGCGCCAAAGCCGGGCGCAGCAAGGGCGTCTTGCAGCGCCCGCACCTGCTGGGACCGGCACCATCCGCTGAGTTGCGCGAGCAGCTGTTGGGGCAACTCGCTAATCTGAGCGCGAGCGAGGACTTGCTGGCCTGGGCCAAGGTCAGCCTGCCCATCAAGAACACGCTGCTCGAGGCGGACGCCCGACTGGTCGAGGCCGCCTTCCAAACGGCGCTCGCGCAAGCTCCCGCGACCAGCCCTGCCGAGCCGGCGCGCGCCGCAGACGGCGCGCCAAGCCTGGTCCCTGCACCGGGTCCGGCCGCCGCGGTAACCACGGCACCCGACGCGCCTGCAACACCCGGGCTTGCCTTCCCCAAGGAGCCGCCGCGCAAACGCAGCAAAGACCACCGGCTGTTTGTGCGCGGACAGCCCTGCCTGGTCTGCCAGCAGACTCCGTCCGATCCGCATCACCTGAAGTTCGCGCAACCTCGATCCCTGGGCCGCAAGGTCAGCGACGAGTTCATCGTGCCGCTGTGCCGCGCCCACCACCAGGACCTGCACCGGCACGGCAACGAACGGGCGTGGTGGGCCGACATGCAGATCGCGCCATTGCCGGTCGCGCAGGACTTGTGGGCGGCAAGCCCCGTCCATGGAATTGCCAGCGCAGCAGCGATCGTCGACAGCAACATGTCCGCACACGTCGTCCTGGAGGCGAGACGGCGATGAACGGCTTCTTCCAGACCGCACAGCAGCCCACGGTCAACGCCATGCCGGTTGAGCTCGAAGGGCTGGCGCCGCCTCCCTGCTGTTGCCCCGTGCGAGCCGCGCGCAGTACCAAGCGCTGCGGCAAGCGAACTTCGCCGAAAGATCGCGATCCGCCATCGACTGGCTGCTCGCAATCGATGTCGCCGAAGCGTCGTGGAGATCCAACGCTACCGCGTGCTGCCCCAACAGGCTTTTTGAGCCTATCGCCAAAAGGCGATTGAGGCCGCCTTGCGGCGGGTCGAGATGGTTGGAATCGCCCCCGAGTTCGAGAAGGAGGCCGCGTACCATACGCGGCAAACGGGTTGAGCTGGCGGACCGTCCGATGGCTGCCACCGACCGGGGTGGAGCCACCCGCGTTGATTCATGTCATCTGCCGCTTCTGATCAAAAGCTGGGGCGATGAGGAAATCATCCAGCTTCCGGCCACCTCGAAGTTGCGGCTTAAGCCATCGCGGCACCCTGCCCCGCCCCGACCAGGTCTCCATCGGGTTGTTCGGATTCCGATACTTCGGACGAACGGGCGGGTATTGGCGGCGCTTACGCTCAAACCGAGTGACTTCGTGAGCCATTCCGATCCTTCGCAGCCGTTCCTCCAATCTGGCTTTTTCCGCCAACATTGTGTTGCCAAGCTTGGCGGCCACCTCGTCGTAAATTTTCAAAAGCTCGTCAAGCGAGAGCAACTTCAGATGATCGATGTTCATAGCTCCATCCCCGATTCTAAGAGCATTAATCAATCAGGCCCACGCAGCGGACAAGGAACGGCTTTAAAAATGGTCCCACCATCCACATTTAATTGCGGCAACCAGCGGTATAAAGGCGAGAGAGCGGTAATACCGTGACGAGCGCGAAAACTGTGGGCGCATTTAATTCGCGCATCTGGTCTGCGATCCTTAATTCTACACTGTTGCCTTTTGGCAACCCGGGCATCGCGCTCGGGCGCTGACTGAAGCGACCGTAAATGGCGCCAAACCGGGCAAAAAGCTGTCAGCGTCGGCGAGGGATTAGAGCTGGCACTGAGAGACACGGTCATCAGTCCGTAGAGTGGACGAGCTCAAAGTAGAAAATGGGAATAGACCGTTTCTGCGGGCTAGTTGGAAAGGAGATCTGATCCGCGAAGCAGATCCGTTAATTGCGGTGATGAGCTCGGATGTGGGCAAATTCACAGAACTGTTTAATGGATCGAGGAAGGTGCCCGACAAGCGCTCTGGTCTTCCAGCTCGGGCGGATGACACGAGAGCCTTCGCCATTGGAAAAGCAGGCTGCGGACGCACCCGCGCGGCGACTTCCAGTGGTCCCGATCGGAACGATCTTCGGCAACTCGCACGGGGCCTTCTTTGGCTGCACCGCAACGGGATGGATGCCCTCGTCCCCCGACGAAACACAGATATCACGCGCGACCGCCACCGCCGACGTCATCACCTCGCTCCAGAGCAGAGGGTCGACCTCGCAGATTGAAGCCGGACGATCCTGCCTTCGATGCCCGCCAAGTCAGGTGCTGGATAGATCGCTGCCATGCCCACACATTGTGATTGAGCTTGAGGATGGTCGCTCTCTAAGCAGTCGATGAAGCGGGCCTGTTTGTTGGATATGCGTTGCGGCCTGTCGGATTGGCTTCGATTTAGCCGTTGAGGTTTGCGGCGATCTTGGAATGGGTTCGCGCAGGCGGGGAATGTCGATCTTTGAAAATGCCGCGACCGTCCGCGGCAAAGCGGACACGGACGCCTGTCCGCCTCCACCGCCGGACCATCGAAATTGATGAATCTGCTCGCCGCTGCGCTCACAGACTACAAACCATTCTTGATCCGGCCGAGAACGCGTTTGGCCGAAACGGTGGTTCGTCGCTCGACTTGCGCTTTGGCGTCCAGCACTTTATCGCCAGCTCGCGCAGCGCGCGGGCGGTTCACATCGTCCGAAACACTGGTGCCCTTCCCAAACGTTCCGACCGGACGACCATTTGCTGCGTGACCAACACTGATGTTTGCTTTTGCCTGTGCTGCAGGGGCTGATGTGTTTCGGATGGACGACGGGCCAATGATCAGCTGGTCCTCATTGCTCGTGCCCGTCCCAACCGCGCCGATCGGCAGACCGTTTTGAGCGTGACCGACTCCGGCATTCCTTGCGGCCTGGGCTGCCGCCCGCGACTTCGCCGGCGTGGCGGGCTGAACGTTGGGATTTCTCGGTTGGCCGTTGGTGCCCAGATTTGCGCCCGTGGCGGTGTCTTTCGTCCCCATTCCTGGGGGCGCTGACGGACCAGCATTGCCTGCACGCGTCCCCATCCCAGCAGGCGCCGACGGGCCAGCGTTGGCGCTGCTCGCTCCCGTGCCCGCACCCGCAGACCCCGCATTTGCGCCGCCTGCTTGCGCCAGGACCAACAGAGATGAGCTCGCGACGATCGCGGCGAGAACCAAAGGGATGGCATGGGACATCGGACAATCTCCTTGGCCGAGCCATTAACCATGACGGGGGAACGCGGTTCCTGTTAGCCATTGCTCTTTCGACCGCCACAGTGCAGGGCGAAAGCCAAATGGCGTATCGGTTATCCTTCTGTGGTAGCAGGATACCCAACTTTATCCCCGAGCCAACTGGAGAGCGGGGAAAATCTCGCTGCTGCGGAGCCAAGCCGGTGAGGCCTCCCGATCATAAAGACGGAGAACGTCGAACCTGCCATTCAAGCCTTGCCTCTGCGAGCTTCACATGAAGCTTAAAGAGGCGGAGAAAATTGCGAGGGCAACCCGCGCGTGTGCAGACGCCGGCAGCAGGGCGAGATACTTGGGCGCAACAAATACGTTTCCTCGCAATGAGGGTTGGCCGAGTTCGACCCTCCTTCTTGCAGAAGTCGTTATCCGTTCAACCGGAGAGCATCACCCTCGTGCTGCTGGCACGCGAGGGAAGAGCCATTTTTGTACTGGACAATTTGAGTCCAATCGTCAGCTCGCTGCCGGAGCTATTGGATCGGTATGCTTTGGTGCGTTCGGAGTCAGAAAAGGATCCGCAACGTGGACGCGCGAATTGTCCGCCTTTTGAGGCTAGCTGTTTATGGGGATCAAGCGGCCAAGGCTCGGGCAGATGAAGGTTGCGGGCTCGCCGCGTTCACCGGCTGTTGACTGCGCTTAGCTGATCTTGATCGGTGCGCTCACGACCTTTGATAGTCGTCTCATCCCCGGCTTGACCACGATGCGCTTGACCTGATGGCGCTCGCCATTGTCGACGGGCTCGCCATTGTCGACGGACTGATAGCTGCCCCAGGGCCGGTGCACTTTGAGATGTTCCTCGGTAAGACAATCCAGTGCCTATTCGGGAGACCTCAAAAGTCGTTAATCTAAGCTTGATTTTTTCGTCCGGCCCATCTCCCTATTGAATCGGTTTTCGAGTACGACGGGATATCGAACCAAGAGATTGTTATGGCAAAAAAACGTGCACTAATTACTGGCGTGACGGGTCAAGATGGAGCCTATCTGGCTGAATTGCTCTTGGAGAAAGGGTATGAAGTCCATGGCATCAAGCGCCGGACCTCCCTTTTCAATACGGATCGCATTGACCATCTTTACCTTGACCCCCACGAGCCTGATCCGCCGTTCCGTCTCCACTACGGAGATCTGACGGACTCCTCCAGCCTCATTCGGATCGTTGGCCAAGTGCAGCCAGACGAGATTTATAATCTCGCTGCGCAAAGCCATGTGGCCGTGTCATTTGAGGAGCCAGAATATACCGCGAATTCCGATGCGCTGGGCACGCTGCGGATTCTGGAAGCGATGCGCATAGTGGGGCTCGAGAAGACGGCGCGCTTCTATCAGGCGTCGACTTCCGAATTATACGGCCTGGTTCAGGAAATCCCGCAAAAGGAGACGACCCCCTTTTACCCGCGCTCCCCTTATGCGGTCGCCAAACTGTACGCCTACTGGATCACGGTGAACTATCGCGAAGCGTACGGCATGTACGCCTGCAACGGCATTTTGTTCAATCACGAATCCCCGGTTCGCGGCGAGACCTTCGTTACCCGAAAGATCACGCGAGCACTCGCGCGAATCCATTTGGGTCTGCAGGAGCGCCTGTATTTGGGCAATCTCGATGCACTGCGCGACTGGGGTCATGCCCGCGATTACGTCGAAATGCAGTGGTTAATGCTGCAACAGGAGAAGCCCGAAGATTTCGTCATCGCTACCGGCGTGCAGCACTCCGTGAGAGATTTCGTCAATATTGCAGCGAACGAGGTCGGGATACTGATCCGCTGGGAAGGCAGTGGTGTCGATGAGAAGGGCTATGACACATCTAACGGAAAATGCATCATCTCGGTCGATCCCCGTTATTTCCGCCCCACAGAGGTCTCAACTCTCTTGGGAGATCCATCGAAAGCCAAGCAGAAACTCGGATGGGAGCCAACGACCTCCTTCGAAACTCTGGTTCAGGAAATGATGAAGGAAGACCTCGAATCGGCAAAGCGGGACGAACTGATCAAGCAGCACGGATTCAGATACTTTCCGCGTCACGAGTGATCTCGGGTTACTTCACCCATCACAGCGAGCGCGCAGGACGTAAGCGCTCATCCCGGCGCTCACCTTTGGCTGCTCTCGTTCGTCAGCAGACGTCATCTCTCCGCAGTTGAGGTCAGACGCCTCAGGGCAAGCGAACCGCATCCTCCACTGGAAGTCCAATGTTGTCGTTAGCGCTTATCGGTCTGATACCCTTCGGCCCTGTCGACTTGCGCCCGTCCGCCATGACTTCCGACCACCGACCAACAATTGTTTGTCGGTCCCACCGATCAAGAGCGCGCGTTCTTCCTTCCTCCCCGTAATGCTCGCGGAGGGCGGATGCCTCACTAAGCTGGCAAATTGCGGCTTGAAGGGCGGACGAATCTCCAGGTGGAATCACAAGGCCCGCGCCGGTCACTTCCGCCGCAAGCCCCGTACCCTCTTCGGCCATGGCGATGACGGGCCGAGCGGACGCGAAGATCGCGCCAAGCTTGGAAGGCAACACCAGATCGGCCGCCTCCGCCTTCTGCGGAATCAGGTGGAAATCTGCAGTTGCCAACAACTCGTTGAAGTTTTCCTTGGGCTGAAGCCCGAAAAAATGGATGTTGGGATGCCCGACCGCCATTTGCTCGAGCCTCATCTTATCTGGTCCGTCGCCGGCAAGGATAAAGCGAATATGTGGATGGCTTTGCTCCAACCCGATCGCGGCCTCGATCACGAATTCAAGCCCTTGCTTTTTCGACATCGTTCCGGAGTAGAGCGCAACGATGTCGGTCTCGCCAAGCTTGAGCTGCTCGCGATATTTCGTCATCCGCGAAGCGGGGCAGATCGCCCGGGTATCAATCCAGTTTCTGACCTCAACTGCTTTATTGAGGCCCACGCCTTTGAGGATCAGGCGATCCATCATCGGCTGAGAGATAGTCGAAACATGATCGAAGGATTTGAGAATCGCTGCTTCAGTCCGAAGCATCCATTTGCGCAAGAAACCGTTGCGCAGCAGACCAAGATCGAACGCTGCATCGACCTCGAAATCCTGGATGTGGAGCCACGATTTGGCGCCGACGCGACGAGCAACGAACGAGACGAAGGCAGCCGACATCAGAGACGGGGCTACCGCGATCATGACGTCTGGTCGCCAGGAGAGCGCATTCGCGAGGGCCGGCACTGCGCTCGAGAGTGCGAACGATGCATGATGGATGAGCCGCTTCGCTCCCGACGGATGTCCAGGGACATAGATCGGCGTACGCGTGACCCGAACGCCATCGATATGCCTCGTTCTGAAGTAACAACTACTGAAGCGTGGAGGAATCTTCCAGGCGGGATAATAAGGCGGTGCTGTGATCACTCTGACGTCGTGACCTTCGGCGACGAGGCTTTCGCAGAGCTCGCTGTTGTATTTCGCCACTCCGATCAGATCGGGGGCATAATTGATGCCGACCAAAAGAACACGCATAAAGGCGCAATCCAAGTAAGTTTTTCAGGGGTCAAATTATTATAGGCAGAATAGTTGAGCTTAGCTGGTGGCGCTAACCTCCAGATGACGGCCGTAGCCCTTTAGAAAATCCTGATACGCAGCGGCGAGACCGGCGCGCAGAGGAATATTCGGGTGCCAACCAAGGGCTCGCACCCGCGAGCTATCGAGCAGCTTGCGCGGCGTCCCATCGGGCTTGGACGTGTCGAAGACCAGGTTACCCCGATAGCCAACGACGTCTGCAACCGTTGCCGCGAAATCTCCGATCGACAATTCATCGCCGCTACCGACATTGATCGGCAGGTCGCTTGAATAATTCTTCAGAAGGAAGATACACGCGTCGGCGAAATCGTCGACATTGAGAAACTCGCGAAGCGGCGTCCCCGTGCCCCAGACACTCACGGTCGGCGCTTGCGCGAGCTTTGCTTCATGGAAGCGGCGGATCAGTGCGGCCGGTACGTGACTGTGATCGGGATGATAGTTATCGCCACGGCCGTACAAGTTGGTGGGCATCGCCGAAATGTAATCGTCTCCATATTGGCGACGATAGGCCTGGCACATCTTGAGACCCGCGATTTTCGCGATGGCGTACCATTCGTTGGTCGGCTCAAGCGGCCCGGTGAGCAATTCGCTCTCGGCTATCGGCTGTTTGGCATGCTTGGGATAAATGCAAGACGAGCCCAGAAACAACAGGCGCTGAACGCCGATGGCGTGGCTTGCGCGGATCACGTTGAGTTCGATAGCGAGATTCTCGCAGAGAAAGTCGACGGGGAAGTTGCTGTTAGCAGCGATCCCCCCGACTTTTGCAGCAGCGTGCACCACCGCGTCGGGACGGTTGGACTCCAGCCACCGCAGCGTCGGCTCCTCCTTGGTCAGGTCCAACTCGCGACGATCGGCGGAAAGTACCGTACAATTTTCTGAAGCAAGACGCCGCACGACGGCAGAACCGACCATGCCTCGATGACCGGCGACGAAGATCCGCTTGCCCGAAAGGTCGTAGGTTGAAGTCCCCATCATACGTTACCCCTACTCGGTCTTCCGATTGCGAAAGCCGAAAGCTCAGCCCTTTCCCGTGCCACGGAGTGCCGGCAGCCAGGCTCGTGCGCGCTCCCAATTGCTAACACAATCTTCACTGTTGAGCAGCCTGCTCAGGCGGGCAAGGCCATTAATGGTGAACTGCAACAGGATGCGTAAACTTAAAGCACGCCATTGGCAGTAAAATAGGCGGAGCAGCCGCGCGAGCCGCACGGCTGCCTTCTCTACCAAACATCAGCTGGTCCAGCTGACGCGGGATCAGTAAGCCCGTCGGAGGATCGGTCCCTCGGGCGCGCAGACGCGGTCCAGATACCAGCCGTACGGGGTCTCGACCCGAACCAGCGGGCAGTGACGCGACGGCACATAACGGTACGGATACGGTTGTGCCCAAAAGGTAACCGGCGTTACCTGAGCAGCGCCTGTGAGCAGAGCCGCGCTTGCGGACATCTGCATGGCGGCATTTGCACTGCTCGCTGCCCCCAAGGAAGCGGCCAATGCCAAAAGACTGACCCGCGCAAACGACCTGAACATTCGTAAAGCTCCTTTGCCCCAACAGAATTCACCGGTGAAGCCACTCAGCCCCCGCGGGGACCGTCTCGGCAGCACTGAGACCCATCAACCAACCCTAGAAATCGCCCTAAAATCGTTGGGCTAGATTACCAAGGCCTGACGGAGGAACGCAACCGTTCCGAGGCACCGGATTCAAACTTGGAGCGATATGGTGCAGAACTGTGGCTTCTTGGCCCTAGTTCTCGCCGTTCCAGGCGCCCGGAGCGCCAAGGTCCGGCGAGCGACGGTAAACATCGCGAAGGAATTGATAGTTGACTGCTTGGGCGAGCGGTACCTCCTCCTCGCCCAGCTTCGCGAACATCAGGATGTCCCGAAGGGTCCTCCAGCGGCTTTCGTCGTAGTCGGCGATGCGGCCACCGGTTGGCAAGATGAGGCTCCGCTGCTGCTGTAACTCGGCTTTCAGGCGGTCCGGGCCAAGCCTTTCGGGGGCAAGGCCGGCGAGAACAGGCACGCTCCGTGCATAATCGCTATAGACGAACTGCCAGCCGCGGATAAGGCCTTGGAGCACGTCCGTGATAATGGATGGACGGTCATGAATGAGGTCATTGCTCGCGAAATAGACCAGCCCCGGGACATGAATGCCGTAGTCCTGCGGTTTGATCACGTTCAGCCGGAGGTAACCCGCACCGGACGGACTTGGCTGGTCATCGAGCGCGGCGATGATGGCGTCGACCTCACCGCCACGGAGCGCATCGAAGCTGTCGCGATCGGCCACTTTCGTTACCTGGCTGCGCGGCAGGCCCAACTGCGCCATCATCGCATCGAAGATTACGTCTCCTTCGCTCGCCTTGCGGTAGCCGACGCGTTTGCCGACGAGGTCGGGCGGACGACGCAACCCAGAGCTTTCCAGGGTAAAAATCGCAATCGATGTGTCGAGGAAGCTTGCGGCGAACGCCGTTACGGGAACGCCGCGCCAAGCGGCCAGCAGAAATTTTTGGCCGGTTGTCACGCCTATGGCATGCTCGCGTGCGATCGTTTCAACGAAGTTCGGGTCGTCAGGGTGCGGGCGCAAGGCGATCTGGGAAGTGAAAAAGCCCCGCTTGAGCGCGATCAATTCGCCGGCAAAGCGCGCCGCGTAGGGTCCGTCGAGGAGCAGACTTGCCGCGGCCGCGGGGTTCGATGCCGGCCGCGAAGGCAGCGAAGCGGGGCGCAGTGCGATTATGGCCAAGCCCAGGACGGCAGCGGTCGCAAGACCGATCGCCACATACCGGCTGGAGCGTCGCCTGGATCGAGTCTGAGGCACTGAAGGCATCCTAACGAACTGTGAACTTTGGCATATCGGGTGAGGGCAAATGCGCTACAATCAATCCATTCGGGGTAAGGTTACTTTTTCCTCCGCCTTGTTTTAATTGCGATTCTGCCCGATAGCACGGTGTATTCGGATAGTGATTTGATCCTAAGTGAGCATTAGCGCGATGACACTTTTATCGGCTCGACCTGCTTCCGTCCCTGATTCGGCTGCGGAAATTCGCGTGGTGGAGCCAGTTTCGCCGGCACCTCAAGGTCTTGCGTGGAGTTTTCTTCGCCCACTGGTTGTGGAGCGGCTGGTGATGGTCATCGACGGGCTGCTGGTGGTACTGAGCGGCATCGGCTGCGCGGTCGCCTATCATCTCTACACCCAATCAGCGCTCGGCAAGGCCAATGTCTACGCCGCGGCCAGCGTCCTGGTCGCCATCAACTTCATCCTGCTGACCACGGTCCAGCACGGTTATCGGCTCAAGAACATCACCAGCCTGTCGCGCGCGTTCCGAACCACGGTGACGACGTGGACCGGGCTGTTCGGCGCGCTGCTGGCGATCGCCTTCACCATGAAGGTCAGCGAGGAGTTTTCCCGCGGCACCACGCTCTCGTTCTACCTGGTCGGCCTCACGGTGCTGCTGGCCTGGAAGCTGGCGGCCGGGCGCTGGACCGCGAGGGCGCTCGCGACCGGCGCGTTCGCCAACAGCCGCGCGGTGATGATCGCCGAATTCGGGCTGCCGGCGGCCTCCAACACCATGATGGACCTCGCCCAGCACGGCTATCGCCTGATGCGGATCATGGAGATCCGCTCCGCCGACCTCGCCTCGCCGCTGCTGCTGTCGGCGATCGCGCCGCGCTTTGACGAGCTGATCGCCTATGCGCGCGAGAACCGGGTCGAGCACATCTTCCTGCTGATGAACTGGAGCCGGCAGCACGCGATCGACAGCATCCTGGACGCGCTGAAGATCCTGCCCGTTCCCGTGCATCTGGTGCCCGATGCCCACGCCGCGCGCTTCCTGCGCTATCCGCTGCAATCGACAGGCAACACCTTCACCGCGGAGCTGCGCCGCGCCCCGCTGTCACGGAAGGAACGCGCGCTCAAGCGCACGCTCGACCTTGCCGGCACGGCCCTGGCGCTGATCGTGTTCGCCCCCGTGATGCTGGTGACCGCCGTGCTGATCAAGGCGACCTCGAAGGGGCCGGTGTTCTTCCGCCAGACCCGCAACGGCTTCAACGGCCGCGCCTTCAAGATCTACAAGTTCCGCACCATGCGCGTGCTCGAGGACGGCCCGAAAATCGTGCAGGCGCAGAAGAACGACCCGCGCGTGACCGCCATCGGCAAATGGCTGCGCAAGACCTCGATCGACGAGCTGCCGCAGCTCTTCAACGTGCTCAAGGGCGACATGTCGCTGGTCGGCCCCCGCCCCCACGCGGCCGCCCACAACACCGAATATGAGCAGATCATCGGCAACTACGCCTACCGCCACCACGTCAAGCCCGGCATCACCGGCTGGGCCCAGGTTAATGGTTACCGCGGAGAAACCCGCGCGCTCGAGATGATGGAGAAGCGCGTGGAGCATGATCTGTGGTACATTAATAATTGGAGCTTGTGGTTGGATGCGAGGATTGTGGTAGCAACGGTGATGGTCACCTTCGCTCGCCCCTCGGCGTATTGACCGAACTTTCCTTCCGCTGAGCCTTGCCAAATGAATCTGCTTCTCATCCGCATTCGCAAACTGCTCCACGCAGCAGGCTCATCGTCCGGTCGCCGCGCACTCAAGTTGGGGGTTGCTGCGAGCATCGAACACAGCTCAGCTCTTCGCGATGTCGAATATCGAAGTGTTGTCGACATCGGAGCAAACGTCGGTCAGTTCGCATTGTTTGCACGTGAGCAGTATCCCAAAGCGAACATCTTTAGTTTCGAGCCCCTGGACGATTGCTGGAGTACATACAAGAAGATATTCCAAGATGATGCAAATGTTCACCTCTATCGATGCGGAATTGGATCAGCCGACACTGAAGCAACCATCAACGTAGCGAACGCAAACGACTCCTCCTCGATGCTTGCGCCGGCAGCCACGCAAATTGAAGCGTTCGGAACGCAAGTGAATACGACAAAGAAGGTCGAACTTCGTCGACTGACTACTCTCTTGCAAGAAGATCAGATCGTTTTTCCCGCGCTCCTCAAGATCGATGTTCAGGGCTTCGAACTCGAGGTGCTGCGCGGTTGCGAAGAACTCCTCCCGTCGTTTGATACCCTCTACGTCGAAGCGTCCTACGTGGAACTCTACGAGGGCCAAGCTCTGGTTGGCGAAGTTATCGATTTTCTTAACCATCGTGGCTTTGAGCTCCGAGGCGTCTTCAACCAGCACGTCGATCCAACGAGAGGCCCACTCCAAGCTGACTTTATGTTTAAGCGGGCATTGCCCTCGTGAACTCAAACGACGAATTCATAGTGGCAATCGGTCAGCTACCGCCGCCCGTAACGGGGCTGTCCTATATTACCGGCCGCATGATCGATGCCATCAAAGGCAGTCACGACGTTCGCACCGCGAATATCGCGCCCGACGCTGGGCAGACGGGATTATCAAAGCACATCCATAGAGCGCTTCGGGTACTCACTGCGGGCACCATTCTGCTGAGACATACCTTTAGGACCGGTCGTCGCTGCTACCTCGTCTGCGAAGGTGATCGGGGTTTGGCGTACATTATATTCCTCGCCGCCCTAGCTCGGATCTGCCGCTATCCGACTGCTCTGCACCACCATAGCTTTGCCTACATCGATCGCCCAAGACTACTTCTGCGCCTGCTTCTGGGTGCCGGCGGACCGACCCTTACTCACGTATTCTTGTGCCCTATCATGAGCACAAAATTCGCAATGGCTTATGGGATCGAACCGAGGGCTTGCATCGTTTCAAACTCGGCTTTTGTCGAGCCGGACTGGGATTTCCAAACGCCGACCGGACCACTGACTATCGGACTTCTCAGCAATCTTACGAAAGAGAAGGGACTTCATACGTTCTTGAAGCTGGTAGAGTCAGCTCAGGCGCAAGGTCTTTTGGTGAGAGCAATCCTTGCCGGACCCGTTGCAAGTGAAACCGATCGCAGGTTGGTGGAGAGCGCAACTCACGACTTACGCGATGTCCTTGAGTATCGCGGACCTCTTTACGGATCATCGAAAGATACATTTTATCGGGACATAGATATTTTCGTGTTTCCGACCCAGTACTCGCACGAGGCCGAACCGACGGTTGTATTTGAAGCTTTGTCGGCGGGTAATCTCATCATTGCATTCGATCGCGGATGCATAGCGAGCCAAGTTGGATCGAATGGGCTGATCATTCCGGCAAATTCAAACTTCAACCAGGATGCAGTCGACTATCTCCGAGAAGCCGCGAGGCATTTGACGGAACTCCGCAGCAAACGCCATTCTCGCGTTGACGCATACGGCGCCGTTCATGCGTCCAGTTCTGGAGTCGCCAAGCAGTTGTTCCGCAATCCGACTTGCAACTGAGGCCTATTTAGTTGGCCTTTAGCCATTGGGACGCAATGTAGTCGCCCTCGAATAAACTTGTCTCGGGCGAACCACCATCATCTCCCGTTGCAGTCTGATCCTTCCGACAGCGATTAGGATAGAAGCAGCGATCATCGAGAAGGCCCAGAAGTACACCACCGTCACTCCGCCATCTCGCAAGATAGTTTTGAAATAGATGAGGAATATCCAGAAGAAAGAAAACAAGAACGGGCTGGTCGTCCTTACTGCCGCGTCATAGAGACGACTCTGGACCACTCCTAAGAAGAACATCATAGGGATCAATGAAAGGAACCCGTAGACCATATACACGTCGACATAGAGAGTCGTAGTCATCGACGAGAAATTTCCATACTCGTTGAGATTAACGATTGACGTGAAAACCGGCTTGTCAGGCCACAGCTGTCGGGGGATTGGCCAATATAGTAGCCGAAGATATTGCGTGCCATAGGAATAACCCGCCCGTTCGTCGACAACCATTGCTGCTACGGTCGCGCTATCGAACTCAACGACGTCCATCGAACTTTTGCTACCGCGATCAGCCACGTAGGACGTCCATATTGACGAAATATCGGCATCTCCAAGCACAACCCGACGCACCACGTAGCGATCATGTCCGACGATGTCGAACAACAGGCCGCCGAACAAGACTCCAACGATGATCAAAGCACCTGGATATCGCCTGCGAGCCTCAATGAGCGACACAAAAAATACGCTGACAAGAACGACGACGAACGAAAGCCGCTGTGCACCAATGTACATCCGAAGAGCGACAAAGGCGGCCATGAAGAAAACAGAGAGCGTCCTGATCGACCCCTTGCACAGATACAGCACGATGCAAATGATGGGAAGAAATTCAGCGAGTGCCAGGGTGTATCCAGATATGCCAACGAGACGCTGTCCGCCCTCGGCGTCCCTCGTGACCTGAAACCCATTGACCGACTGGAGCCCCGCGTCGCCGTAGGCTCGGTAGGTGCCGTAAAGCCCCGCCGCGCCCATCACAAAGACCGCGACGTAGAACGCAAGAGGCCGCAGGACAACAAACCGAACGGGAGCGATAGCCGGAATGATGCTTTTGGCACGCTTTGCAAACGCAAACCCAAGGAACGTGGCAACGAGAGCAACATTTGCGATCGCCGTCACTCGGACGATGTCCTCAGAAGTCGGTGTAATTCCGACGCGCAGCCAGATGAATGATTTTCCGTCCAGATAGATCAGAAGCGGCCGAACGATAAATCCGACGAAGTGGTAGAGCAGGTAAATCACGAAGGGATGATAGACCGGAGCATGCCAGACTTTGACAACCACGAAGCCGATCGCGAGCCACACAACGAAATTGAACAGCGCGGCATAGATCAGCGGTGCATCTACGAGATTTTCTACCATTTCAGCGCTTTCGATAAAGTCAAATGCTAACTCTTATTAGAGGTGTTGGGCGGAATGCGCCTAAGGCCCGCGTGTAATGGAGATGTTGGACGTATCATCCAGATTTCCGCGTTGAGATACGAGTCGCGCAAAACGAACCTGTTGCGCGGATTCATCCAACTGAATCTTTATCGTGACGTCCTTGATCAGGTTAGGAACGCTTTCTCCGGCAGTAATGGAGACAACGCAGGGCATGCCTTTTTTGCGACAGCGCGCCGAAATGTTAAGGATCACATCCGATATCCGCGGATAGACCTTCGTCGACAGGGCCAGGAAGCTATCCGTTATATCAATCCGGCCTCTCACCCAGCTCCCAATATATACCGGACCGCAATCGATCACGTTGATATCGAGATCAAGCCACGGAATCTCTCCCGCGGAAAATTGCGTCGGCTCATTTCTGGAGTTGCCAGGTATCTTGCTCGGCCGCGCTATTCCTCCTTGAAGCCCGCCCATCGATCTACAATTTTCGAAAGTACAAGCTATCAATCTTCCATGAGCGCCGGTCCAGCCCTCCCAGCCCTGGTTGCCATCAAAAAAATAGCCCCTTTCGATATCCAAGTTCGTCCCGCACGGATTGAGAATATCCGCGTTAGTTTGCCCCATAACAACGTCCCGGCCGGTGAGCGCCCCATGATGAGCGCCGCCCTGATAGAACACCTCTCCCCTAAAGCGTACGACTTTGGAGCGAACCAGGGTCCAGTCGCCGGTCGCCCGATCGTTTTCGGCCCAAAGGCCCTTATGCGTGAGGTCCCAGCCCTCTCCGGTCGAGACATCGGCCGGATAGCTATAAACGTCGGTCCGATCGCATCCGCCATCTAATTCCATGTTAGTGAGCGTCACCGACGGTAGCTCTGAACGGTCTGAAGGAGGCGATCGCCATCCCTTCAAGAATATACCTGCTCCTCGCCAGACCTTCCCGTTCACCGTTTGCCACTTGGAGTGAAGTTCCTGGCCATCCTGGCTTCGAAACAGGATTCGGGTCTCATCCTCACGTCCGACGAAGGCGATCTGACCTTCGACGACGATCGAGTGACCGTCGTATGCATTGTTGTTGTCAGGATTGCTCGTCCGCTGTGGACACCAGACAGCATAAGCGCGCTGATTGAACCGCACCGTTCCGGCGCCGAATGTCTCTGCATATTTTATGGCACGTTGAATGGCCCCTTGATCATTAGCACGTCCGTCTCCGACGGCGCCGAACGCTTCAACAAAGACCGTTTCAGGACTTAGACGGAAGTTTCGGCCGTCTGCGACAGTGAAGGTTGCCGAAGGGTGAGTAGCCAAGAAAGCCGCATCAATGCGCGGGTCGCATTCGAAGACCAGACTCACGGGAATTGGCCCGTCCCCGAGACATTCTATTCGCGTCACTGACGAGGGTATTTGCGCACCGCGAACCTGACTGATCGGAAGCAATCGCTTGGACCACTCTTCAGAGCACGCTGGTCCAGCCAGCCACACCGTTCCGGAGGCCAGTCCTGCGAGTACAATTCGTCTGTCTACGGGCTTTAGCATGTTTCGCGCTCTTTGCCTCACCTGAATTCATAATGAAACTCTGGACGCTTCAGCCAGGCTAGAACGGTCCATCAAGCAAGGATGCGATCGACGACTGATAATGCGCGAACGTATACTTCTGAGCTTCGCGTTGCGCGTTCGCCTTGAACGAAGCCAGCCTCTCACGATCGGATATCACTTCCATCACCGCTGATTGGAGAGCTTCTTCTGTGAGTTCGGCCAACATTATCCCCGTCTCGGGCGTGACCGCCACGCCGGCATTTTTTGATTGAATAAGCGCCAGTCCGGAAGCCATCGCCTCCAGAAGAACGAGAGCGGAGCCCTCGAAATAACTGGGAAAGATCAGAACGTCTGCATTCCTCATGATGGAAGGAACATCCGCACGAGGGACAGTCGGTCGGTAGGTGAATCGTTCTGAATATTTCGAGAAGATCGCTTTGGGCACAAGCATATCTCCAACGATCTGCACAGTAGCCAGTTCGCGTGGAATCTTTTCGAACACCTTGAGGATGAGATGAATCCCCTTCCGTACACCGGCCTGACCAAGAAACAGGAAGCGAACGGGCCCGGACCGGGGGGTATCGTCAGTCCGGTTGAAATTCCCGAACAAGTGCTCATCAAAGCAATAATTCAAGACGCGTAGCCGGCCACCCACCGAACCGTCGGACGCATGTTTCCTCACCGAATCCGCGGCAAAAGGCGATCCCGTCAGGATCACATTCGCCAGGCTATACTCCTCGTCGTCGCGTTCGATGCGGTCGGTCGGTATTCGGTATGAATTGCTGGAGAAGAATTCCGGATGGGTCTCATATAACTCATCCATTATGAGATTGTGCTCCCTCCCGTCGCCGATGGTCCGATCGAGAATGCAAGCCCTTCCGGCGGCTTTCGCCGTCCGAAACGCTTGGACCGACGAGCTGCTATACCCCCACAAATCAAAGCTCCGGGAGGACTCGATTTCTGATCTTAGTAAGTCTGCAAATCTTGCATTTCCGAACTGATCAATCTTTTTCGAGAGCTGACGAAATCCGGCGCGGTATGCCAATCGCTCTATCCACTCAGAGACTCCAACGGTCTTAACGAGGTCAGTATCAAGAGCTGGATTGCTGAATCGACGAAATTCGTAATGCACCCTTTCTCGGAGAGGCGAAGACATCATCCGTTCAATCCGATACGGCCACCGATCCGGCTGATAGAAGATCGACGTCGCGTAAAATTGAAGCCGTCCAAGCCGCTGCAAGGCGAGCGCAGTCTGCCACGAATGCTGCGTCCCCGGGTGAAAGACAGCGATCTTGTCCGCAAACGAGGATCCGCCAATCACGAGACGGCGTCCTTCAGTTGCGGCTCTCTCTCGGTGTCCAGAACCCGAGCCAGGGCCTCGCCGAAGTGCATCTTTGTACTCCTGTAGCGATTAACGGCTTCATTTATGCGGGCAGATACAGCGTTCTCTTGCTCCAGGCTCTCCGCGACTAAGCGGCTCAAGGCATGGCGGTCCATAGATACAATATCGATCGCCAGATCTTGCAAGCCCAGATCCTTCATGATGAACTCCGTCTTCGGCAGGTACGAGATCGCGGTTAACGGCCGCGCCTCCATCATCGCAAAAATGCAGGAGTGAAATCGTGTTCCGACGAAGATTCGCGCTCGTCCGATTGCCGCTCGAAGGATTTCAGGCTCGGTTTCCGTCTTGTGGACGAGAACATGCGCGCCACAACGGTCCGCGATCCTTTGAGCTAGATCCAGATCACTGGCTACTTGATTGAAGACGATGGTCCTCAGCTTGTGCTCACGATGCAGCTTATCAAAAATATATACCAAGCCGTCCTCGTACTTGGTCCTGTCTTCGGCCGGATTTGCCCTGTGGGGAAATGGCCAATCGACAACAGTTGCGCCGACGAACTGCTCACCTTTTTCTAAACCAATATCCTGCAGAAGCTGCTCGATCTCGGATCTATTCTTGGTTACATGCAGATTCCAGAAAGCGCTATCACCAGTTACCACTACCTTTTCCGGATCAATGCCTAGCTCTGCGATGAGAAACTGCTGAGAGTAGCCTTCTCGCACGCACATCAGCGCACAGGCCGACAGGACAAAGCGCGTCATCGCAGCTCCAAGCTTCGACTTCACCGGTCCAATGCTCTGTGGAGCCAGAACAGTTTTGGCTCCAACCAAAGTTCCAAAATGGATGTGCAGTAGCGCAATGACGTAGGACAAATTGACGTCGTGGATATATCCACCAGGCGCACTGATTACGAAGTCGGCAGCCTGATAAGCCATCACCGTCTGGCGCTGGCTCTGCGGAAGGATTTGCGCGAACCCAAACAAGCCGGTTGCACACGCAATCCAGGCCACAAAAAGGTACACGAGTTGCTCAAGGCGTCCCAAGGGGCCCGAAAATCGCGAGGAATTTCCGATACGGTCACTCCACTCTACGCCTGGATGCGCGGCTTGTGCAGAGGCAACACCTTCGAACAATATGCCCATGATTTTGGCGCCCGGATCGACCGTTCGAATCTGTTCGATGCATTCGTCCAACAGGACCGAATCCCCCCGGTTTGACCGGCCAAATGCATTGACGATTAGGTATTTTCGCCCCATCCCGCTCTCGCTCATGTACCTGAACGTCCCTCGACCAATCTCGCCACTCCAGCACTAAACCGGGGCAGGTCCCATTGATCGATTGTATTGGTTGCCGACAAGGACATTGCATTTCTCAAACTCTTGTCGGAAAGCAGCTGCCGCAACAAACCTGCCGCAATCTCGACCTCGCCAGGAGGGACTACAAATCCCGATTTGCCGTGCTTTACGATTTCGCCAGCAACGCCACACCGGCTGGTTACGATGCAGGGGATCCCCAAGGCCATCGCTTCGTTCACGCAGAGGCCCCATTGATCGTACTCTGATGTCAAGAGCAGGGCCTCGGATCTCCGATAGAAGATCGGCATGATGCTGTTCGGAACGTCTCGAAGGTGACAGATCATTTCGCCGATGCCGAGCTGTCTTGCCGTCTCTGAAATCGCGGCTTCTTCGGGTCCCGCTCCGATGAGCATGAAGCGAACACCGTGCTGTGGAGCGCCGCTCGCCACATATATCCGCAAAGCCACATCAACCCGCTTGCGACCGACGAGCCGGCTGACACAAATGACATATCGTTCGGGCAAGATGCCTTTACGGAGAAGGAACGGAGCTCGCCGTTCCAGTTTGGCACCCCGAGCTCGAAAGAACGCGTTGTCGATTACGTCATAGCCGATTTCAATCGGGCCGCTCATCCCAAGCGATCGAAAGTACGAACGGTGTCTGGCGCCCGCGACGAGCGCGCCATCGAACAGGCGAAGCAAGCCGGCCTTGATCCATTCGGACCAAGTGCTGCGTTCCTGGTCATCCGCTTTGCTGTCCGACATGAAAAATATTGGTAGGCGGTGCACTTTCGCAAACAGTAGCGAGATCAGTGCCAAGTCGTCAGAATATCCGATCGTAAAAACATGGCTTGGTTCAAGTCGCTTTAGGGCACGCCAGAGGGCAAGAGCTCGCTTCCGCTTGCTTGCGATCTCAGGAAGTTTGATACAGCGGATGCCTGCTTTGATGGCTGCAGCTCTTCGCTGCCGGTGGGCATAGAAGGAGGATGATCTGGAAGCCTCAATAGCGACCAACTCGTGGCCAGCCAAATGCAGCTCTTGCTGGCAACGGGAAAGCCTGCTCGCATGATAGTCACCAATGTGCTTGATGACGAAGCAAACTCGATGAAATGCTGGGGGCAAAAGCTGGCCTCGATTGGCTGAAATCAATGCCAGAACCTCAATCGAGTTAGACCGCCTGCCAAATAGCCCGCAATCGCCTGCAATGGATCGTCCGGTCGGTAGAAGAGCGTTTTCGCCTGCTTCACGATGACCACGCACATGATAAAATCAAGAACCACGACTGATAGGGCGGCACCAGCTGGTCCTATTAATCGGGAGCAGACAAAAGTCATCGGTATCGTTGCCGCGCTAAGAAAGAGGAAGGGTAAAGCAAACCCTGCATGGCGGTTGATCGCCAAAATCAAGTTCGATAGTGGACTCCAAAAGCCGCCCAATACTACCGTCAGCGCCATCAGAGCGACCAACTCTCGACCGGGAATGATGAGTTGGCGCGTCCAAAGGGCTATTAACTGCGGACCGAACAGAATGAGTACGATAGCAAACGGCAGCGCGACAGCCAGCGCCACGGACACAGTTAACAGAACGATGAGAAATTCGCTCCGTCGGTCCTTCCTTGCGACGGCTGCTGAAAACTCGGGCATGATCGCGTGTGTGAGCAACTGTGTGAGCTGAATCCCTATTCGCGAGAAGGTTCTTGTCGCGGTGAAAACGGGTACGGCCATGCTGGAGAGAGCGGCTCCGAGAGCGAGGGTTGAGCCCTGAAGGAACGCCGCCTGTCCAAGCGGGACAGCGAGAACCGCTAGAGCTGGCTTGAGGAGACCAAGCGCCTCCGCCCGGTCCGCTTTTTCGAAGCCTATCTTCAGCCAAGGAACATTAATCCTCAGGAGCAGGTTCTGGACCAAAAGCGCGAAAATGCGCGCCGCGACGAGCGTTGCAGCAGCATATTCGGGCCCATAGCCTAGGATGACCACGACGACCATGCACACGTTCTCGAACAGAATCGTATTCGCAGACCAAAACGCGCCCAGCGCAAACAGGCCGGCACACCGGAAGCCAGCCATGAAAATGCTACCTTGAAGAGAAACGACCGCGTACGTGATCAACAGCGAAAGCGTAAGACGCGACGAATAGGGCGTCATTGACGAGAAGCTTGGCCACGCTACAGAAGGAATACTCCAGACGATCAGCAGCGCGCCCAGGACTGCGAAAAGCGATGACGTCAAAATGACTGCCCAAGCACTCTGGAACACGCGAACGGTATCAGCGTGCATTCCGCGTGCGGCAAGCATGGTCATCTGATTTCCTGCAGCAGTCGCAAATCCCAAATCGCTCACTGAAAGGAAACTTGGCACTGCTGCAAGAATGACCCACGCACCATATCCTTCTACCCCCCAGTGCACGGCCAGGACGGGCACGACGAGAAGCTGCACTCCGGCAATAACAAGCTTATCGTAGACGTTTGCGGCCACGCCAACGGTCACACGCTTAAGATTCACCGGCATCCTCCTTCGAAAGGGATAGCGTGCGCAGCACTGCGGCAACACCGATGGAGTTTTCGAGAAGACACATAGCCTCGACAAAACCTCTCACCCGCTCGTGGCTGGTCGAAGCGAATATTAGCTTGGCCGAGGGAAAGGTAGCGTGCAGGACAATGAAAAAGATTGCGATCTCGAGCGCGGTTAGATCCAGACGCGCCGATCTCGCGAGTGGCGCTGCTATTCGGCTCAGTTTCGCGCCAAACGCAGCATCAGACTTCTGCAATGCAAACCCAGCACTGGCAATAGTGTGCAGGAAGTGAGTTTTTGAAAGACCCGTGGCGTCGAGTTGGAGATCAGATGGCCGGGCTGCAAACTGCGGTACAAAACCGGAAGGAAGAAACGCATCAAAGCCGCGATCGAAGTACTGGCCACTTGCGTACCCAATTTCCGTTGCAGCACCCCGCCCCTTCTCCTGCTCGAGAACCTCGATGGCGGGTCGTATCAACTCCAAGGCAGGAGCTTCGTGCAAAAACAAATAGTCCAGCCGATCTCGGCGCAGACGGCCGCGCGTCTGATCTAAGGACTCCTTCATTGCTGCAGGCGAGAAGTCGAATCTATGTTGGTGGGCGAATACTCGTGTAGGCAGTGGAGCTGCGGCCGGACCGGGGAGCTTTAGGCGCGCCGGCATGAAGCTCTTGAGAGCACTCGCGTAAGTGCGGAGAATCGCGTGAATTGGCCGAACTGAACCGACTTTGGCGGAAATGAACACATCACTTACCCCCGAAACGACATCCCCCACAACGGCTTCCGCCGTTCCCATGCCATAGGATGGTGCGGTGTCAAAATGGCGGATACCTACACGCAAGCAATATTCGATTAAGCGAGCTGAGCTTCGAGCATAGGCCCCGCCCTTTAGTCTGGCGCACCCAAAGACGATCTGTCCATCCAACATCAGAGCTGCCCAAGAGATTTTGCCAGCCTCAAACCGAAAGCTATCGCCGTCAACGTGGGATTTGCGAAGCTTCCGGAAGGAAAAGTCGCGGCCCCAGAGACGTAAAGATTGTCCGTGCCGAAAACCTTCAGATTCCGATCCACGACAGCTTCCTCGGCATTTTCGCCCATGCAAGCACCTCCCATATGGTGGTAGGAATCGTGGCAGCTGGTCAAAAAGCTCTGATCCTCATCGAGGATGCGGGGATCAATGTGAATCTCGCCCAAACCGGACGCTCGAAATTCCGCATCGATTGCTTTGCAGACCTCGTTAGCAGCTCGCATTTCCCGGCCGTCAAATGCCCAGTGCAGAGCAATCGGAGCATCATCTGGGTGCTGCGACGCATCGAGCCTCATGTAGCTCGCCGAGGTGGGAATTTGCTCGATTTCGAGGCCGAGGAATGCGCCCTTATCGAGCAAGCTGGTTGAGCGGCGTTCGATCAAATACCGCCACGCAAGCGGGAGCAAAATGCGAGCCATTTTGCTCGCATCGTTCGCTGCGGCCATCGATTGCCGCCATTGCGACAAGTCAACGATCCGCCTCGCCAGCATAAGCCCATCTCGAAGCATCGAACCTGCGCTATTGGGCGTGTTGATCGTGCCGACACAATTCGCAATCATTAGCCTCTCGGAAAACTCATTGGTCGTGCGAATTTTCACGCTGTATTTGTGTCGGTTATAGAAAACGTGATCGAATAGGTCGCGCAGCCGCGTCTGATTCTGCACAGTGATCGCCCCTGCAATCCCGTGCAAATGGTCGATAAAGAATTTTCCGATGTTTCTGTTATTTTGAAGTGGGGATCCTGGAGCTTCGACGGCGCGCAACAGGAGACGAACCGCCTCAAATGTGCCGTTAGCGAGAACCAGCTGCCGGCACGTAAGGCGGCGAGTTTCGCCACCAGCAGTGGCAATTTCAAGTGCGTGAACACGGCCTTTTTCGAACAAAAGGCGCCTTACTTCCGATTTTGTAACGATCCGCGGCCCGTTCGGATCATGCAACCAGCGCCGAAAGAGCTGGCTGAAGTCAGGCTGGGGCAGCCACAGATTCATTCCCAACGTAAGGTCTTTTCCAAATTCAGACGGTCTCTTTGTTACAAGTCGCCAGACTCGTTCCGTGTCCTGTAGCCCCTCTCCGACGCCCAAGATCTTGAAAGCCTCACTGAAAAACGGCTGGATCTCGGTATACGATACTGGCCAGCGTTTCTTACCCTCGTAAGCGCGGCTCTCAAAATCTCTTGCTTCGAACGGGACCAATTGTCCGCCCCAGAGACGAGTTGTGCCGCCCAATGCTTTCATTCTGCCTTGGAGCAGACCCCGATGTTGGAAGCCTTGATTGATCCCTTCATTCAACTGCACGTAGTCAACTCTGGGAGATGTATCGCCTGCCTCCAGGACGACGACAGACTTGCCAAGCTGTGCCAGCCGAATCGCCAAGGTGAGCCCGATGGCTCCGGCGCCGACAATTGTGACATCGCTCTCAAATTGATCAGCATTGCCAAGAAGCTGGGACCCGTCGACGATCATGGCTCAACTCATGACGCCGGCATGATGTTTGCCGAAGTCGGCCATACGAGCACGGAAGATCTGAACACTTCCTCGTTCTCTCCGCGAGACGCCAACATCGTCATACGCGTCCCCGCGGCTGTGGCAAAGCCAAGGTCGCTGGCCGAAAGGAAGCTCGGAATGGTCGATAGTAGGACCCACGTACCGTAAATTTGGATGCCCCAGTGGAGGGCCAAGACCGGCACCAGAAAGAGCTGTATACCCGCGATTACGAGCTTATCGTAAGCGTTCGCCAGTACCCCTAGGCTCAACCGACGGAAGTTCAGGGAACGCTTCATCAATACACTCTCACCGTCTCCACAGGCGATCGTCGCGATCGACGCCAGGAATTGGTACCTTGAACCCGTCGCGCGATAGACGGCGGGCTAAGCTTTCTCGGCTGGCGACATCGGTCTGTTCTAATCCCGCAAGGAGCGGCGCGCGATGTTCCCAGCCGATAGTGGTTAGGTTGGCCGCTGCTGCATCAATGAAGTCTGAGTCAACCAACTCAGAAAATTCGGTAACAACAGCCTTTTGGGTTATATCATTCAACAGCGCAAATACCGCCAGGGCCAGCCGATTGCGCCGAAGCGCAATCCAGCCTTCATGCGGGCCGGCAATATAGGACTTTTCGACAAGCCTGACATACGCAGGATCAAATCCGTTGCGGGCTGTGCCAACTGAATACAGCAACAGCCAAAGGAACGCATCAGATGGGGTGACCGAAAGCGCGGCCCTGAGCCTGCTCTCTGCGTCACTGATCTCGCGATCAAAATCCGAGCCGCTGCCCTGAGCCGCCACTTCGCCGGCACTTACTCCGATTAGCGCCTGGGCTCGATAATACTCCGATTGCACCATGCCGGGACGAGGAGCAGCTTCCATTTGCGAAAGCATCTGCGGCAAGATTTCCGGCTTAAAGCGCTCACCCGCTATGATCCGCGATGCAACGTTGTGTGCTGGCACCGTTAGCCAAAACGATGGCAGGGCAGCGTAAGACCAAATGACGCCTAGCAGACCGCACAGCAGAAATTGGCTGCGAAGGGTCGTTACTGCCAGCCAGTGACCGCTATTCGACATACCCATAACGGGCGTAGTAT
Organism: Bradyrhizobium sp. 197; assembly: GCF_023073375.1. Taxonomy (NCBI): domain Bacteria; kingdom Pseudomonadati; phylum Pseudomonadota; class Alphaproteobacteria; order Hyphomicrobiales; family Nitrobacteraceae; genus Bradyrhizobium; species Bradyrhizobium sp. 197. The sequence goes on from NZ_JADPJJ010000007.1 coordinate 38,945, forward strand.
TTCTGATAGTAGTACCGGCCGTGGTAGGATTCGTACCGCGCCAGCGCCTTGGTGTCGGCCTTGTTCAGGACGACGCCGAGCAGCTTGTCGTGGATCTCCGGCGAGCCGCGCAGATTGTGCTTGACCACGTCGATCTTAGTCCTGCCCCACTCCACCACGAACACGTAGGAATCGACGAAGGACGACGTGACTCGTACGTCCACCACCGGCGCCATCGGTGGCATGTCCAGCACCACGTAGTCGAATTTTGATCGGAGCTCGGTAACCAGCGCATGCATCGCTTTCGAGGCAAGGATCTCGTTGGTGTGCAGCAGCTTTGAGGTCGTGCCGGCCGGCAGGATCGAGAGCTTGGTCTCGGGATCGACGACCAACGCGTCCTCGAGCCGGGCCTTTTGGCCGACCACGTCGACGAGGCCGATCCTGGCATCGGGCACCAGCGCGCGCGACAGGGACGGGTTGCGCAAATCGGCATCGACCAGGATGACACGCGCGCCGCCGTGCGCCATCAACTGAGCGAGATTGGTCGAGAGCGTGCTCTTCCCCTCGTTCGGCAGGGTCGAGGTGGTGGCCAGCACGCGGTTTTCGCGCACAATCGAGTTGAGATCTACCGCTACCTTCACCGAACGCACGGCTTCTGCGAAGCGCGACAGCGGGTTCTCGACGACGTAGCGCAGCAGGTCGGGCTCCGGATTGCCCTTCCGGGCGAGCTTGCCGATGTGCATTTTTTCGCCGAGCCCAAGGGTTGCGGTTGCGCCGAGCGCCGGCAGGATCGCGATGCAGTTCGCGCCCAGCAGTTCCTCGACCTGGCCGGTGGTGCGAAACACCTTGTCGGTGAGCTCGCGCGCCATCGCTGCGCCGAACGCCAGCATTAGGCCACCGAGCAGGCTGCCCGCCAAGACAATCAATGACTTCGGGGCACTCTTCACCAGCGGCGTTGTTGCCGCGCTGATCACCCGCGCCTCGGTGATCGGGAACGACTGCTGCTGCACGCTCTCCATGTAGCGCTGGAGGAAATTGTCATACATCGCCTGATAGGACTGCGCGGTGCTTTCGAGCTCGCGCAGCTGCACCTGCGCCTGGTTGGTGAGCTGGGATTCCGACACGACATTAGCGAGGCTTCCCTTGATGCTCTCCTCGCGGGTCAGCGCGATGTCGTAGTCGCTTTTGTAGGACTCCTGGATGCGCTTGAGCTCGTCCAGGATGTTCTTCTTGATCTCCGCCATCTGCCTACGCAAATTGACGGCCGCCAAGTGATCCGAGCCGTACTTCATCGCCCAGATCGATTCCTTGGAGCTCATGTCGACATATTGGCCGCGCAGCTTGACGATTGTGTCGTTCTTCAGCGCGTCGGCGACCGAGGCATCCGGAATCTCCTGCTTGAAGATATCATTCAAGCGGTCAAGCCGAGCCTTTGCTTCGGCGGTCGCCGCATGCGCCATGATGAGCTGGCTGTTGACCTCGGCGAGCTGCTGCTCGTTTATCAGCCCCTTGCCAGTGGCGATGATGTTGTTGGCGGTCTTGAAATCGACCACCGCCTTCTGGGCGGCGGAGGCTTGGGTGCGCAGCTCCTTGATGCGGTCCTGCAGCCAGACGCTGGCGCGGCGGGTCGCCTGATATTTTGCCTCGAGTTGATCGACGATGTAGGCGTCCGCGATGGCGTTGGCGACCCGCGCGGCCTTGGCCGGGTCCTTCGAGGTGTAGCCGATCTCCATGACATAGGTCAGCCCAAGCCGCTTGATGGTGCGGTTCTTCTCGAACAAGCCGAGCGCCTTACGAGTCTGCTCAAATTCAGACGCGGCAGGCCGATCAGAGAACAGGCCTGAGACGGCACCAATGATTGTGCCGAGCAGGCCGCCGCCCGAGCCGGTGAATTCGGGATCGTCAATGAGATGCAGGTCGCGGATCACCGCGAGGCTGATATTCTCGGATTTCAAAATCTCGACCTGGGTCTCAACCGTCGCCGAATCCACCGCGATATCGCCGAGCACCGATTGTTGCTGGAACAGCTGCACCTTGCGGGTGTCGATCACCATCGATGCGGTGGAGGTGAATTGCGGCGCGGCGGTGAAGAGATAGAGCAGCGCCAGGATCAGGCAGGCCGAGACGATCGCGACGATGGTCGGAAACTGCCGGCGGACGATCTCGACATAGGAGGTGAGCGTTTGCGCCGGCGTATTTTCGGCCTCGGCATAGTCGCGATTGATCTCCGACGAAGGCTTATTCACCTGCAGCATTGTGCAATTCCCAAAAGCAATCCGTTAAATACACAGGGATTGGAAGTCCGGCATCGCGGGCTCAGCGTTTCGCAAAGCGCTCGCACAAGAAAGAGACCGCACGCCAGAATAGCACGGCCTCAATGCAACCAGAACCGAATTGATGCAGCGCAATGCGCCAAGCCCCTGCCAATTCACATGAAGCTTAACGGCCGAAATGCAAAACGGCGCAATGAAGCGCCGCTTTGACTGGATCGCGAATAAGGCAGCCAAGAGGCTTTTGGCCTCCGGGCAAATACGGTCAGCGCGTGCTGATGCGGTTGGCGGCGTTGGTGGTGCCGGCCACGCCGCCCGAGGAGGCGCCGCCATTGACCTGGGTCGCATAGTGCAGGCCGCCGAACGTTGCGAGGGTCCCGCCCGGTCCGCCGTTCGCAAAACCGCCCGCTCCCGTGGGGCCGCCCGCGCCGGAGCCGCCGCCGCCCGCGCCACCGCCGGTCGCCGCGATCGCGACGTCGCCGGTTGCGGCCTGATAGGCTGCGATCACGTCGGGGTTGTTGGTGCCGGCGATCGCGGCCTGAATCTCATTGGCGAAAGCCTGGTCGGCTACCGCGGCCATGCGGGCGAGCTGGGCGAGGCCAGCCGTAATCGCGCGGACCTGGTCCTTGGTGGTCGCGGGATCCTTGAGGAGCGCGATCAGGGTCGGAAGCGTGGTCGGATCAGACGCGCCGAAGTCGCGCACGCGCGAGATCAGCTGCGCACCGGCCGGATATTGCGTCAACAGCGTCCCTGGTGTCGCCTTGAACTCGGAAATGACCTGCGGCGGCAGCTGGCGCTGCGGCGGATAAACGGCGGCGCTTGCGGCGCTCGAAATCGTCGCGGCAAGGGCCGCGGCCGCAGCCATGCGAAGCGCAATCTTGATAACGCTCATAATAAATCTCCAAAAAACGGCTGCCCACTTTACGTCCTCGGCCCGGGCAAATGGCTGTGCAGTGCTGGAACCTAGCGGAAGACCAAACCGCTGTCCACTTATTCTAAAGACTTCGTAAACGGCGCAACTGCTTCAAAACTAGACAGTTTTGTGAAGCTCGCGGGCGCGGCGAAGGCCCCGCGCAGGCCGCGTCCGGCGCCCCTGCTCGTCCGGTGCAGCGATCGCCTCGCCTTGCGCTCGCGCCGCCTCGGTCGAGCGAAACGATTGCGCCAGGCCCGCCCCGAAAAGCGCAAAGAACGGAATGGAATAGCCGGGGATCTGGAGCGTGAAGTCCAGGCAGGAATGCAGCAGCGACAGGCTCGCGGTCGCCGCTGCCGCCAGCGGGATGATGGCGTCCCGCCGCCGGGCGAATACGCCGCGGCTCAGGATGACGAACATGACCGCCCATGCGGCCGCCACCAAAAGCGCCATAGGGATGCCGACGTCGGAGGCGAGCTCCAGCGGCGTGGAATGCGCGATATCCCAGATTCCGCGAATCGAGATGTTGGGGCTGCGGTAGGGCGGGAAGGCCCATTGGAAGGTCCCCATGCCGGTCCCGAACCAGGGATTGTCGGCGATGATATGAAGCGTGGATTTCCAGGCCTCGATGCGGCCCTCGTCGACCAGCCCCTGGCTGTCGAACCTGCTGGAGACGCGGCCGCCGAGCAGCTGCATCAGGCCGAGCGCCACCACCACGCCGGAGCCGAGCGAGATCCAGATTCCGGTTCGCGGCGGCAGGTCCTTGCGCAGGAACACCGTGAAGGAGGCGATCATCGCGAGCAGCGACAGGCTGACGCCGGCGCGCGAGCCGGTCATGAACATCGCCATCAGGCAAATCAACAGCGCTCCGAGATGCGGCAGGATCTGGCGCGGCGGGAGCTCGGCCACGTGGCGCGACACGCGCTTCCACTCGATGTGCCGCTCAGGCAAGCGCCGGCGGACATCCTCCAGGATCAACAGCATCCAGATCACCGCGCAGGAGCCGAAATAGGCCGCGGCCGTGTTGCGGTTGATGAACGTGCCGGTGACGCTGCCCATATAGGCCGTCTTGTCCCGCCACAGGATCATGGTGGGCTCGATCAGGAACGAAGCGACGCCATAAAGTGCGTAAAGGCTGCCGGAGACGGCGATGACCCAAAGCAGACGTCGGGCGCGCTCACGCTGGGCACCGACGGTGATGCCGAGGAGGATCGCCAGAATGTTGGCGAGCGGCGCGCCCAATGCGAAGAACGCCTCGTTCTTGACGATGGACGCCGACGGCGCAATCGGCACGCCCAGCAGGTCGGACGCCTGCTTCCAGATCGGATTGAATGGCGCGATCCAGGGATGATCGGATAGCTGTTCATGCAGCACGAAGGCGTATCCGGCCACGATCACCCCGATGCCCGCGATCATCCAGAAATGGGGGCGGCGCAAGTCGCGCGTGGGCGCCACTATCAAGGCGAGGCCCAGGCACAGGCACCAGAACGCGATCGAGAGGTCGTTGGTCGAGCCGAACGGGAACGGCGCGCCGGCGGCGACGAAGAACAGGATGAAGGTCGCAGGCCAGCTCCACGACCAACGTATATGGGGAAGAAGGCGCATCGTCGGTTAGCCGGCCTTGGCTCTAGCTCTAGAGGAAACAATCGATCGGATAGATCTTCAGATCCACGTTCAAGCGGCTGTTTCGAGTCTGCGCCCGGAAGCCATAGAACAGCCCCAGGTTATCACTCCCCTGATCGAGCTTTATTCCAGGGGTTAATTCGTCGGGCGGCACCAGATTGCCTATGTGACGGTTAATGCCGGATATCTCGATACGCCCCACCCCCTCGCCGAAATGCCCGGCGAGTTGAGTGACCGTCACCTTGGGCAGGCCCCGCCGCTGATGGCAGACCTCCTCCTCCCATAGCTTTGTTTGTTGGACGAGAGGTTTGCCCGCTCCCTCGGGCACAACGATATCCGGAAAGGACGGGTGCAGCATCCCGAAGAACCGGCTCTCCTTGGAATTCGCCGATAGCCGGACTGTGAATGAAACTTCGCCCTTGGCACCCCGAAGGCGCTGAAAGATCGGCGCGTCGGGCTCGGCAGAGACCACTACATCGATCCGGTGGCGTACTCCGAACTCCCCCGTCGCACCGGCAGCGTGATCGAACAGAACAGGCCCCCCGATGATGAGGGTCAGAAAACGCCAGAATGCCTGCCGTCCAAACCGCATTGACGCCCCTCGCAACACTGCGGGGTAACCGATGATCGGCACGCCTTGCTCAGTGGTGCCTTGATCCATAACCCGAACAGGGCCGCCTTGATTGCTAAACGAAAATGGCACCGGGACAAAGCCCCGGTGCCATCGGATGTCGTGGATCAGGTTGGCCCCGCCTACGGCGCCAACTTGATGTTGTTGCGGAAGATCAGCGCATCGTTCGACAGATTCACCGCATCGCTGCCGGTCGCCATGATCACCCTCAGGAAGGTGAGGAATTTGGCAGTTTCGACGTTGCGCGAGTTCGAGACGTAGATCACGTCGCCATTCTTCATCATGACCTTGGTGGCGAGGAAGAAACCACCCGGATCGCGGAAGTTCACGTTGAAGATGACCGGGACCGTCTCAGAGGTGTACTTGCTGACGTCGATGCCAAGCTGGGCAGCAACCTCACGCGGCTCGCGGCGATAGAGAAACACCGCAGCCGGATCGGCTTGACCATCCAAAAGACCGCCGGCCTTGCCGACAGCTTCGCCGAGGTTGATGCGCCAGGCATCGAAGTTAAACTCGCCACTCTGCCCGCTGGCACCGAACGCCAGGAACTTCTGCTGTTCGCGATAGACATAGACGCTGTCGTCCGGACGAACATAGATGTTGTTCTCCGGGCTCATGACCAGGTTTTCGAACGGCACTGTCGCTCGCTTGCCGCTTCGCTCGAGCATGACCCAGGTCTCGAAGCCTTGGCCCTTGATACCGCCTGCGCGCGTAATCGCGTCGAGCACCTTGTCTTTTGCACCCGCGGCGCTCGCCGGATAACGCGCCGGTGCATTGACTTCGCCGAGCACGCTGATGAGTTGGGTTCTCTGCGACGACATGGCAACGACCACCTGCGGCTCGATAGCGCGATTGGCAATCTTCTCGACGATCGCACGTTGGATCGCGACCGCCGTGAGGCCGTTGGCCTTGACCTGACCGGCGTATGGCACCGTGATGAAGCCGTCATTGTCGACAGCCTGGTCCGGGATCGTCACGAAGTTACCCGGACGGACACCTGCTTCGGCCGGGATGAACAGACCACCCGCCGCGGCTTCGAAGATGGTGACGCTGACCACGTCGCCGATCCCGAACACGATGCTGGCCGGGGGGCGCTTGTCCGTGAACGCCCCTGCAAGCCCCTTGGGCTCATGGGTGTGGAGGATCTTCACGGTGGCGGGGTTGAGCGGCACCAACTCGTAGGCCGGCGCATTTTCCGTCTGGATCTTGTTGTTAACGTCATCCGTTAACGGCCCCGAGCCGGGGTTCGTTGAACACGCCCCAAGCGCCAAAGCGACCGCTAGAAACGCCGGCTTAAATAGATAAGTTCTGGCAAAGGAATGCATGAATCGCGCCCTATAGTCCCCAATTACCCTCGATTGGTACGGCGGAGTGGGCGGTGCGGCAAGGGTTCCCAAGTGGTTAACGGTGCGATCGGTCGCCTACTGTTGCGTGCGGGCAACTCTTTGGGGCTTAGTTTAACCCATTGTGACTATTTGTTGTATTTCGTGTGCACGGTCGGCAAGCAAACGCCCAAACGGCGGGCTCAGCGGTCCGAGCGACGGGCTTCTTGACCTTGCCTCCGTCTGCTAAAGCTGGACTCGATTGAGATGGGATTTCCCGTGTCTGGCCTCTTTCTGATCACACTGCTGACAGGTTCGCTCCTTGGTAGGGCGGGCACCGCGCATTGGCCGTCAGCCCCGGCCACTCCTTGCGCCGACAGCGCGCAATCCCCGTGTCAGGGGCCGCCCTTTGTTGAGGTGGCCACACCTGCTCCCTCCTCGGTCTGGAAATTCACCCGGACCCAAGGGACCAAGGAGGGCGAGAGCTTCGCCGCCATCGCCAAGACGGCCGACACTGCCCAATCGGATCCGGATTTTGCCGGCCTGATCGTTCGCTGCGCTCCGAAGGGCAAGGTGGACGTGCTGGTGGCCTTGATCCGGCCTTTCTCGCCAAGGAGCCACCCCAAGGTCACAATCACCACAGCAATGGGTGGCACCCTGACATTCGAGGCCAGCATGGCGGCGGCAGGCGCTGCAGTCCTCTTGCCCGACGAGGTCTCCGCCTTTGCCGCGGGCAAGTGGCAGACGACGCCCTCGCTTTCGGTGGTGGTCAAGGAAAGCGACAGCGAGATCAAGGGTATGGTGGCCCTGAACGGGCTCCGGGAGGCCTATCATTCGCTGCTGACAAATTGCGGCCAATAGGCAGAATTTAGCCATACAGCTTAAGGCTCTTTTTAGGGTGCGGAACCTAAGGTCCGGAGCACGGAGTGTTTCGGATGACCGAGCTTTTGATTTTCAGCTTTCTTACAGGCGCTGTGCTGGGCCAGCGCTTTCGGGTCTTGGTGCTTTTGCCATTGACCTTGGTCATGGGGCTCGCCGCCATCCCGGTTGGATTGATGGTCGATGTCAGCTTGCTTGAAGGCCTGAAGAACCTGGTGCTCGCGGCCGTTGCTCTCCAGGCCGGCTATCTCTTCGGCTCGGCCGCTCGCTTTGCCTTGGCCGCCGCTCGGGCCGGCCGCGTGTTTGCTCGGCCGGTCAACACCGTTCGCTGACCTCTTCGGCGGGACAATCAGGAGCTCGCCTGAGAACCCGCTGGGCAAAGCTTCGTTGCGTGCGAGGCTTTCCGTTCGTCGAGAGCAGACCTCTGTTTGAAAACCGATCGACGGCTTGTATGGTGCCCTGACCGGTTCAGGATTCCTTCGAGCGCGCTGTTTGTCCCTCGCTTATTTTGCCCTCATCGTCGCGATTGTTTCCGCTTCAGCTCTCGAAATTGCCGGCGCCAAATTCGGCGCGCAGCTCGGGATGATGGCTGCGGCGCTGAGCCTATTGGCAGCAGCCTTCAGCGCACGAAAGGCCGACTACGAGCACTATCTGCGTGCCACGGGGTGGGGCCACTGGGGTCTGATCGCCATTCCGCTTTTTATCGCAGCCCAGCTAGCGCCGCTTTGGCTCCGCTGGGCGCATCCGATCTGGGCGAGTGTTCAAGAGGCCTTAGGTGGCCTGCCATTTGGGCCGGTCACAGCCGACATCGGATTGACGCTGAACGCGCTGTTCTTGGCGCTTGCTGCTCTCTCTCTGGTCGGGGTTACGATCGTCGTGGTCCGCGACCGTGGCCGCGCCGAGCTGGTTCTATTTGTCTTGAGCGGAATAGCCACGGTCTGCGCCCTGGCTTTGGGTCTGAATCGGCTCTCGCCGGGACTTGTGGCCGCCGCCCCCTTCGACCTGGCGACAACCTTTGCCGGCCTCGGCACTATGCTGAATTTGGCCGTCATGCAGTTGGCCGCTGAGCGGGCCGAAACGCGTCACTCGCTCGTTCGCTCGATTGCGATCGGCCTTTGCGGTCTCGTGGGCGCTCTCGCAGGAGCTGTTGCGATCTTTGGCTTGTCCGGCACGAACAGCGCGATCGCGGCAAGCTTCGGTGTCGTGCTGATCTTGCTGATCCTTGTCATTCGCCGACTTGACCTGTCGCCCTTGGCTGCAGGCGCGCTGTCCGTTGCCGCATTGATCGGAGCGACCATCGTCCTGACCTTCCTCTTCGAGAAGAATTCCGGCTCCATCCTCTTGCGGCTTGTCCCGGATATAGGTGCTGAAACGAGAGCCGCGCTTGAACGAATGTTGGCCGACACCCGATGGTTCGGTGCGGGCGCAGGGACCTTTTCGGCCGTAGGCAGAATCTACCAGAGCGATTCCGGTGCGACTTTAACGGCGCCGTCAGCCGCGATGGCAATCTTTACGGACACGGGATGGATTGGCCTGGCTGCCGCACTACTGGTAGGCGTGACAGCTCTGGCGCGACTTTTCTTGGGCGCTTTGCAGCGCGGACGCGACTCGTTCTTCCCTGCGACGGCCGCGGCCTGCCTTCTCTTTGCGCTTATTCACGGCTTCGCCGGTCCGGGACTGCTGCGCCCGGCGGCGATCCTGTGCCTTTCGGTGATCGTGGGACTGGGATTGTCGCAGAGCGTCAGTCAGTCCTCACGATAGGCGCTGGTAATTAGACGTCGCGATCACCGAGTGAGGCCCAGTAAGTCGGGTTCTTGGGTGTCTGAATGCGAACCCAGCGATAGGACTTCTTCGACCACGGCAGGATGTGCCCGGTCAGGTTATCGAGCACGAGATCGCCGGAGGAGGTCCGCACCACGACCACGAGATGATGCTCACCCCAAGGCACCACGACCTCGCCGAGCAGCACCGACCGCGCCGGGAAACCCTTGGCGATCAGATCGTGGCGTTTTGTCACAGCGTAATCGTTGCAGTCGCCGCTCGTAGGATGAAGCAGCCATTTCTCTCCGCGCAACCCTTCCAGATTGGGCTCTGGCCGGATCGCGCTGTTGACCTGATGATTGACCTCCTGAAGTTGGGCCATACGCTCCGCCGTGAGTTTCAGACGCCCGCCCCTGAACACGATGTGCTGCGGTCGCGGCTTACACTCGTCCTTGTATTTCAGGCAAAAGATCGTGAACGCCATCGGCGCCAGCGTCGGCTGGTCGAACTTGATGTATTGCAGGGCACCGCGCAGCCCCAACGGCGCACCAACGAAGGCGGCCTTCGCGCTTTGCTGGACCCCAACGGCCACCACAACAGCGGCCACGGCCGCCAGGAACTTTGCAACTTTGCGCATGTCGCGCTCCCCGTTCTTGTTGAGGAGACGCTACGCGAGACGTCTTGAAATACGGCTCAAAGGCCGAGCGACCCTTTAATCAAAACAGCCGCGAGTCTGTTAGAAACAATTAAGAATACCGATATGTGACTTGTTCTGCTAAGAGCGATCACGACGTTCCGCTCGTGACGGCAGATGCGATTCGACCGACCTGATGGGCCTTTCCAAACGCTTTCGTAAAAATATTAAGCCGCGGCTTCCCGATGGCGTTCGTATCTATGCCATCGGAGACGTGCATGGACGGGCCGACTTGCTTCAGTCCCTCTTAACCGTCATCGACGCCGACCTTGCGCGCTCCGCTCCCCAACGAGCCATCCAGGTGTTTCTTGGCGATTACGTCGACCGGGGCCCGGACTCACGCGCCGTGCTTGACCTCCTGATCGAGCGCTCGAAGTCGCACGAGACCGTTTGCCTCAAAGGCAACCACGAGGTCTTCCTGCTCGAGGTCCTCAAGGACCCGGCACGCCTGCAGGAGTGGCGCCACTATGGAGGCCTGCTGACCCTTGTTTCCTACGGCATTAACCCGACGATGAATCCGACGGCTGAGGAGCAAATTGAGTTGATCGAAGGGTTGAGGCGTGCGCTTCCGCCGGAGCATCTTTCATTTCTTCAGCAGCTCCGCACCTCCTTTGTGTGTGGTGATTTCTTTTTTGTTCACGCCGGCGTCAAGCCGGGCATAGCCCTCGATCGTCAAAAGGAAGAGGATCTGCTCTGGATCCGCGAGGAATTTCTCGAGTCCGAGCGACGCTTCGGTAAATATGTCGTCCACGGTCATACCCCGGTCAGCGCTCCCGATATCCGCCCCAACCGGATCAACATCGACACCGGCGCTTATGCGACCGGCAACTTGACGCTCCTCACGATCCAAGGCGATAGTCTGCTGGCAATTTAAGACGATCGTAGAGCTGTCGGCCCACTCGGTCCGCCTCACCCGAATATTTCGAAGTCAATCATGAACCGCATGTTCCTGCTTCGCGTCATCGGCTTCTGCGCCGCAGTGCTCTTGCTGCTTCATGCAGGATTGGGATCCTACGGCGATCTCACGCGACCGAACTTTCGGGCGAGCGATTTATTCTTTGGCGAGATTCCGCCCGACAAGGCCATTGTAGCGACGTCGGCGGTACTGGCGACCTTTTCGTTCGATGGCGACTTGCTCGCGAACTACGCCGCAGCGAAAGCCGCGGACATTCTTCACCATCCCTCAGCCGATGCGAACGGCCGAGCGACCGAGAACAAGGCGGCCCAAGGCGCTGTGGTTGCAGCCTTGAAAGTATCTCCGATCCGTCCCGCGCTATGGCTTACGCTCGGCACGCTGAAAGCTCAATCCGGCGAGCCGGTAACGCCTGCAGTGAAAATGTCTTACCTGGCCGGAGCCGTGCCGATGGCCGTTGCCTTCTCCCGGGTCCAAACCGTAACGTCGAGCGCGGCCGCAGCCGACGACGAGATCAAGCTGCTGGCGCAATCGGACATTCGCTCGGCGCTGGCCCACCGCTCTAGTTACGAGCCGCTCCTGATCGCGGCCTACGTGCAGGCAACGCCACAAGGCAAATCGCTGCTTCTGGAGGCCGCGCAGGTAAACGATCCTAAGTTCAATGAGATCTTGCGGCGGTATTAAATCGAGGGCGCCCTTGCGCGGCTTGGCTTAGGCTGCCAGACGCTCCTCAGCGCACCGATTTCGGATTAACTGGCACAAAATCCTGTTCGCCACGCGGTTGATCCGATCGCCCCTGGTAGACGAACATGCCCTTCTTGGTGGCGATGATGTCGCCTCGCTGCAAGCTCTCGTCGTTGAGGATGCGTTCGGTTGCGACGATCTCCGGATCTTCCGGGACCGGCTTGTACACTTCCGGGTGCTCCCGCCGCTCGCGCGAGACCTCTTTGGCCCGTCGCCGTCCGTCTTCGATCCGCTGCCGCCATTCGTCGCGCGTCAGTTCGAGCTCACTTGGCGGAAGGTAGTCATTGAGTGAGGGCTCCGGCTCTGTCTGAGCAAGACAGGAGTGCGCACAGGTTAGGCAAAGGGCGAATCCACCAGCAATGATGGCCGCTCGAGACAGCGCCACAAACTGCCTTGCGTAAGTCAGTGAGTGGTCACGCCGAACGGCTCGCACCCCAATAACTCCAAAGACCATCTCCTCCCCTGCAGTCTATACCTTTGCCGATTGCAAGACAGCCAATTCACAGGCAACCTTTGTGCTTTAGTTCGCGAGGATTTCAGCCCGTGGTCCGCAGCATTGCTTTCTTGGCTCTCGTCATCTGGTTAGGGACTCAGTCTGCGTCTGCAGGTCCGATCGAATACCCGCAAGTCATCCATACGCAATACGAAGCAGTCGATCAGAAAGCCGGTGGTCACTTCGTTCTGTGGTCCGAGCGTGAAAAGATTTTCTATGGCCTCGACCAGAAGCTTTTCCCGGGAGCCCGGTTTGTCGATATCACCCAGGTTACCCCGAGCGTCGGTTCGATCACGCTAGTGCGGACGGTCAGCAGCACCAGCTCGGACTATTTGTACTTGGCGGGAAATGTCCGCTTCCGCGTCAGCGGAATGACCCTCAAGTCCAGCAACTTCCCCGCCGGCGGCGGGATGACGCCCAGCGGGCAGTAGCCAGCCGGCCGCTCAGGCTGCGTCACAGCGATGATTGCAGGCGTCCGCCGGCGCAGGGTCGATGGCCGTCTGGCAAGTCCTTAGGTCTAAGACCTCATTAGCTCATCGATATTAATCTCGAACACTCCGCTCACGGGGTTGCCGAGAATGTGCCAGAGACCAATGTTGCTGCTGGGTGCCTGCATCGCAGCTTCCTTAATATCCCCCATGGCGGCTCAAGCGAGCCCGCTTTGCGTCAAGGAGCGGACGCGGTTTGCTCTATCAGAGGATACGGTGAAGTGGATGATGACGGTCCAGCCTGGCGCGGACTGCATCCAGGGACTGCGTTGGTCGTATATGCAAATCTCCAACGTGTCGGTCGTGAGCGGACCATCACACGGACAGCTGGCGGTGGTTGGGTCCGGCTTTCGATATTCGGCGAAAGCCGAAACGCCGGGCACCGATAGATTTACCCTTCTGATCTCGGGCAAGAACCGTCATGATGCCGGAACGTCGATGCTGGAGGTCGAGGTAAATCCCCCATAGCCCGGCTTATGCTTCGATTATCGCCGGCTCGACCCGCTGCCCCGGGTCCTGCTCCCGTAATAGGGGCGAGCACGCCCTCCGTTGGTCCGGGGCGCCTGAATCTGGCTCGGAATGTTTGGCGTGGCCGTGCTCGGCGAAGGCTGCGACGGATTGACGATAATCACGTTGCGATTGGGCGTAGACGGATCATTGACCCCCTGGGCCCGGACGCTTGGGGCCCACGTGCTTGCGGTCACAAGAAGGGCAACTGTGGTCAAGACTAATCGTTTCATGAGATATCTCCCGAGCGAGAATGTCGGAGAGGCGATCACCGTTCCTTCACGGTTGCTTGGGTCGTCATTGCCGAGGCACTGCGATCAACTTGCCGTCCCTCCAGACCCCCTGCGCCGCCGTCCCGCTCGGCAGCGTACCCGGCGCCAGGTTCCGGACGGCTGTCGGTCGTGAGGCGCTCTGGGCCGTTTGGGTCTTCTTCGTAGGTGAGGTCACGATGCTGGTGCTCGTCAAATTGGCCTTGTCCTTGGTCCCTTGTGCAAAAGAAGGTTGCACCAGAAGAGCCACAAACGTGAGTGCTATGAGACCGTCGCGCATGATCAAAATACCGGAAAGAGGAACTCGTCGAACTGTCACAGCTTTCTGCCTAAAAGCAAGCCCCCGAAGCTGGTGCGACAAGGGCTCTTGCAAGCTGGCGATCAGAGCGGCTTTCGCAGCGATGGATTTGACGCGGAAAAGCCTAGCGAAACTGCCTATTCCGGGTTACTTGATCGGCCTTGATGACTGACCCCAGCGACACTGCCGCCGGCGCTCCAAATACGCACGCTATCAAGGCCGGGTTTGTGCGTCTACTGTCCGGGCGGATTCGCGACATATCCCGCGACCCGCGGCAGATCCGCGAGATCGTGTACGAGCAGGCCCGCATCAAGCTCCTGGAACAATTCACCCATGGCGACGCACGGGAATCCCGCGAGGTCCAGCAAGTGCTGGAACGCGCCATTCGGGAGGTTGAGCTTTCATTTGAACGCGGCGCTCCTGAGCGCGACGCGCTGTCCGCAATGCCGGAGTCGGCGCTAGACGTCGCTTCGCATCAGTCGCCGCTCAGTCCCCCGACTCCCGTTACGAATCTGGCGCCCGTTCAGAAGCTTGCGGAAACATGGTCCGGTTCTGTCGCACCGCCAAGACCGCCCGACCAGTCCTCGCGAAGCGGCATCATCAACTCCCTCATCCGATTAGCCGCCATCCTGGTCATCATTGCCGGCGCCAGCGCTGCAGTTACTTATTGGCCGCGGTTGAGGACACAATTCGTCGCATTGTGGCAGTCCGCGACGCTGTCCAAGCGCACCTCGACAAGCTCCGAGCCTCAACCCACCGTCGCTGTGACTCCATCTAGCGGTGAGAACGTCGAACGGACACCGGATCAACCGAAGGAGCCGGCGACGGCTGCGCAACCCTCGATGCCGTTGCCGACAACCTTCGGCGTCTACGCCCTGAGCGACGGCCAGCTCCAGGAGCTCAAGCCGGTCCCGGGAAAGATCCCGGACCGCCGTGTCGCGATCTCAGCCGCAATCAACACGCCGAGCGCGACGACGCTGACAAGCGGAGATGTCAGCTTCATTGTGTTCAGGTCCGACGGTGGTGTCGATGCAACCGGGACCGAGGTTCGGGTGGTCGCAAAAGTCTCCCGAGCGATGGGCGTCGATGCAACCGGGAAAGCGGCCATGGTCACCGCCGGCGACACCTGGGTCATTCGCAGCATGTCCTACCCTTACAAAGTAGGTCCGGTCGAGGACCAGCCGAGAATGCTATCGCTGCAGCCGGAGCAGGACGGCTTTACGCTTTCGCCGGGTCGCTACGTCGTGGTGGTCAAAGGTATGGGTTATGACTTCACCGTGGCCGGGACGCCGACTGATCCCAACCAATGCGTCGAACGCATTAATGCAACGAACGGCGCGTTCTACTCACCTTGCCCGCCACGACGTTAAAGCGCGACGGGATTGGATGAATCATCATCGCGTCTCCGTTTATTTATTGGCTTTGTTGTCCTTCGGCGTGTCCGCTGGACCGTCGTCGACCTTGCCATTGTTCGCGACGCATTTGCTGAAATAGTCGCGCCGCTCCTTGGCCGTCCCCTTGCTGCTACCTGCAGCGGGATTGCCGATCTGTTTTGGCGGAAAGGCCTTGATCAATGCAGCATCACATGCGCGCGCCACTTCAACGGTAACGGCCGAAGCCGTTACCGGCGCGGCAAAAGCCAATACAAATGCCAATCCGATCAACTTCTGCAAATTTCCGAGGGGCACCTGGCTCGCTCCTTCAATCCGTCCGAGAACGCTGGTGGGAACCATATCAAAAAGGACAGAGGAGCCAAACATCAAACAGAGCCGATTGGACCCATGCTTGGATTCACTTCCCGGGCCGCAGAGCAGTCGACCTGAGGAATCTGCCCTGGCTTGTTGCCGCCGAGATCCTGAACCGGGGAACGACGCCGTTGCGGAACCACCGGTTGCTAGCTGTTGAGCTGCGGCGGCTTGAAATCAGGAAAGCGAGTGAGCATCGCGGCCTTGACGAATTTCAGGTGCGAGATCGTGCTCGCCAGCTCCTTCAGCCGGCGCTGGCCGTTCGAGATATCCGCGGCAAACAGATCCTGATGGTAGTTGTCGAGCGGCTCCCGCTCCAGATATTCATCGGTGCCGTTGCCGAAGGTGACGGACGCACGCGCCAGCGCATCGTCGACGCGCCGGTTGAGGCCGGCCTGCTCCCTTTCCGCCTCCTGCAGGGCGGCATCGAGCGCTGTTATCACCGCGTCGATCCGCACCCGATCGGTCTCGGCGTCACGCTCGGTGGAGCGGGCCTTGAAGCCCTTGTCCTCGCGGCGGAGGTTGAGAAGATTGTGTGCGCGTGCCCTCAGGAACAGCTGGAACATTTGGGCCATCCCACTTCTGGCTTTCTAAGCCGCTACCATCGGTCAGACGTAGTTAACAAAGGCTGAATTTTCCGCCTGCTCTGCCCGGCTCTGCGCTATCCACACCCGCCAGGCCCCTTCGTGCTTGGAATAAAGCTCAAGCCATCGGATTTCGCCGGTTGCGACGGCCTCTGCGCTCCCACGCTCGATCACCGAATGATCAGCATTCATCGATGGAAGGTCCAGCGCTTCAAATTCCGCCGTCTCGTCGAGCGAAAGGCCGATCAGAACACGATGCCCTTGCCGATCGACAAAATACCTGCGTGGCGCATTGCGCCCTTGATCAATCATTGCGACGGCCCTCACTGAGGATCCAAGGACCTCGAAGATTTTTGAGCCGCCGACTATAGGTACGAACAAAAGCAATCAAGAGCAGGACGCAAATTGTCATGCCCAGCAACGCAATCAGATACGCCATCTACGCCTACCCCGCAAATCGCGGCAGCTGAACTCTCGCAATCAATTGGCCCATTTCTAAGCGACTGCTCCAAAGCTCACAAGGACTGCGACAAATTAACCTAATCGCACATGGTTATTTCGTGCGCCGCAGTGATCGAGACCAAGTCAGATCGATCCATCGCCGGGATATCGCGCCGGTCCTTACCATCACTATGGGCGCTGGCTTCGGCCGACGCCCATCGAGGCCGGAGTATAGGGCGCATACAGGCGATACCGCGCTGATCGCTTGCGGGAGCGCCAGGCCCGCACACCGTAACCACAGCAAAAACCTGCTGCAAAAATCGAAGCCAAAACCAGGATCGCTGCCATTTGGAATATTCCCACGTTTTTCTGGAACGTTCCTCCCTGAGTATTTCAGCTTGTCGTTGTGACGACATCAAGATCGGCGCCGCTGAAAGTTTTGCCAGACGAAGATGAAGTTTGTGCAACGTGTTGCTTGAAGATTGATCGTCACGTGAGAGAAACGGGCTCAGGCCGCGAGGATAGCTGATGTTGCCCGAACTTGATGCAACGATGATGTCAACCCCGGTTCACCTCAGGGAGTCCAATCCGGGACTGCTTTCGCGCATCGCGCCGTCGCCCTGTCTATGCCTTCAGTATAGTGACGGACCATCTGTAGTGGATCGGGTTCATCTGCGATCCGCTGGAAGATATCGCCCGCTACTTACGATCGCGGCTTTGTTAAGCGAAAGCTCCGTGGTTATACGGTGCGGCGCGCGCCGATTTTTATCGCGGTAAGGTTGAGCGGTTAGCTTAACCCGCAGAGTTTGTTGCGAAGTCTCACCAATTGCTTATCCATCGCCTCACCGGGCTCCCCAAGCCCGGCCCCACCCAAGCAAAGCCGCCGAGCGAACATGGGTCCGCTTGGCGGCTTTGTCTTTGTGTCGACGAGAGGATGATTTCGGTTATGGCGCGCAAGCCCTGGTCGTTCAAAGAGGACCGCCGGTTGATGGAGTTGGCTAAGTCTTCGACTTCGCTGGAAGAGGCGGCGAAACAGCTCGGGCGCACGCCTGACGCAGTCAAGCGGATGGCTTTGCGGCTTGGTCTTTCGTTGAAGCCGAAGTCAGGCAAGAAGGTCTAGCCTCGGAAGCAGGCGATGTTCTTTCGACGGGACCGAGCCGACCTCTACGCCTGGCTCCTCGACTACGTCTTCGCGCCAAGTAGCTGGGTGTCCTGTTCCCTTGCTGGTCGCGATCGCTCATTAGCTAATCGTTTAGATTCATCGCCGAGCCGCAAAGTACCGTTAAACCCTATCTTAGCCCGCGCTAGCTAGGATCGAGCCTCTAACCCTCCTGGATTCCGTCTGAACCGGATGAGATTGCAGCGACCGAACCTCCCGTTTGCGGCGCTCGTGCTTGCGAGCACGTTGACGTTTGGGCTGGCGGGCCATTTCGCTGCTGAGGTCGTCATTGGCCACCAGCAAGCGCATCAGCTCAACGAGTTGACCGAGGTCGTTCTGCGGCGCTCCGAAGCTGCGGTCGATTTTGCCGCTGACAGCCTGGACGAGCTCGCGAGGCGGGAGCTTGCCAGCTGCGAATCCGGGGCATTGCAGGCGATCCGGCTCCACGTCTACCAGCGCTCTGCGATCAAGGACGTCCGGCTCGTCAATCCGGATGGCTCGGTGATCTGCTCGGCCTATTCCGAGACGCTAGAGTTCGACAAGGGATGGGTGGATCGCCGCGACATGCTGTCTTCCCGCGATAAGAAGCTCATGCTGTTCCGCGTTGAGCAGTTCGGCGGCGACGCATTGGGAGTGCTCAGGGACATCAAGGGCAGCTCAGCCCTGGTCGCCATTGTCGGCATCAATGCCAGCCTGTTCGACATCATGCCCGCCGAATTGCGCGCGCACAGCGAAGTCGTCCTCGCCTTGAGCAACGGCGAAAAACTCGGCGAATTCCAGACCGACGCCGGCAGCGCCTTGCCGCAACCGATCAGTTTCGAGAGGAATTCCACCCAATTTCCGTTCCATACCACGATCCGGCTCGATCACGCGGTCCTTTCGAGCTGGAACAACGAGGCTTACTGGCCGACCCTCGCTGTTGCGCTCGGACTTGGCGCCATCTTTGGCATCTTGCTGGCACGAAGCCGCCGCATGGAAGGACCTGTCGCCGATCTCGATCGGGCACTGGCAGCTGGCGAATTCACACCATATTATCAGCCGATCTTCGACCTCAGGACCGGTCGGATCAACGGCTGCGAAATCCTGGCTCGCTGGCTGCGCCGAGATGGTTCGGTGGTCCCGCCGATGAACTTTATTCCACTCGCCGAATCCAGTGGACGCATCCAGGCGATGACCTGGCATATCTTGCGATCGGCGCTCGCCGACCTTCAGCCATTGCTGACGGCGGACAAGAATTTCAAGCTGTCCCTGAACGTCGTGCCCAAGCACCTCCTGGATACAGGCTTTGTTGAAACGCTGCGCCGTACGGTCCTGACGGCCAAGGTCTCCGCGCGCCAGATCATGGTCGAAATCACCGAACGCGGCGAGCTTGACGATCTCGCGCGCGCCGCGGCCGTCGTAGCCGAACTGCGGGAGCACGGCTTTCGCGTCGCGATCGACGACGTCGGCGTTGGCCATAGCGGATTGTCCCGACTGAAGGGCCTTGGCGCCAACACGATCAAGATCGACAAGTTCTTCGTGGACACGATCGCCGTGGACGCGTCAACGGCAACGATCGTGGAAATGCTGGTAGCGCTCGCGAGGGACCTCAATATGTCCGTGGTCGCAGAAGGCATCGAGACGGAGGAGCAGCTCCGCGCGCTGGTCTCCGCCGGCGTAGAGGAAGGACAAGGTTATCTCGTTGCGGCGCCCCTACCCTTTGCGAGATTCAGCAACCTGGTCGACTCCCTTCGCGCGGCGCAGGCAGGCGCGACGCTCTCCGACGACGCGGCTATGGTGGCCTGACTGTTGCGGAAGCATTTCTCCTTCCTCGAGATAATGTTTGGCTTCCAAGCGTTTCCTCTAAACATTCCTGCGCCAGCCGCGGCTCGATGGCGGCAGAGAATTTAACGATATTTTCGGCTTTCGAACCAGACGGACGACCAACCTTGTATGTTGGCGTGATGCGCAGGAACCACCTCTTTGCAGCCGCAAGCATCTGCCTTGCGCTCATCGTCTACGCCACCCTGGCGAGGCTCGCGGGAAGACCCGCGCTCATGGGGCATCACGAGGCTTATTGGGTCGTCGTGATCGAGCGCTTCAGCGCCTATGGGCTGCTCGGATTTCTGCTTTCCTTCCTGCTACCGGGCCGGTTCGCTTTGGCCTGCTCTCTGGTTATCACGGTCGCCATGGGGCTGGAGCTCTTGCAAGCGTTCACACCCGACCGGGATCCCGGCTTCCTTGACGTGCTGCAAAAAGCGGCAGGAGGCACCGTCGGGGTTATGCTCGCCCAGATGATCTTGGCGTTCTTGCCCAGACCGCCGTCCTAGCATCGCTCGACCAAGACGACCGGTGAGACGCGCCAGCTGAACTTACTTCGTCATCTGGCCGCGCAACTCGCCGCCCGGGTTCGCCGCCGTGTGGATGTTGGCGTACCACCTTCCGGCCAGCAAATCTGCGGCCTGCGCGTCGGTGAGAGTGGCGCTGCCTTGGATGGGGCTTTGCACCGTCTTGAACGGCAGCACGATGCCGGCGTTCTTGCCCGCCTCCACGGGACCGTGGAAATGAGCTCCCATCGCCGGACCCGTCAGGCCGGCATAGGTGACCGCATAAGTCAGAGTTTTCGCCTCGGTATCGTAGGTCGCTTCTGCCTTGCCCGAGCCGGACGAGGTGTTCGGAGGCACCTCATTGCTGCCTTTGAGATCGGCCTGCAGCTTCACGACCTCTGCATTTGCCGATGTGGCCATCGAGATGACCAGCCCACCCAGCATTGCCGTCCCCAACAGTGTCACGCAGACCCGATAGTTGGCTTTCCTCATCGCCCCCTCCTGCGGGCTCTTTGGCCCGTCGCAGTTGGAACACCGGCCCCAGCCGGAAAGTCCAGATGCAGATTTATGCCTGATTCGAGATAACCATCGCAGGAATCTCGGCTCCCGGTCACATAGCCTATCCTGATAGGGGGCAGTGTCCGGCGGTTCAAGCTGCCCCACGCCTGCCGAGGACCTCGTTCGGCACCAGGAGCTCGGCCATCTGGCGATGCGTGGCCTGGAGCGCCTCAATGGCGCTGTCGAGATCAAAATCGGACTCGCGCACAGACGCGAAGAACTTGGCCGTCAGCGCCAGATCGAGTTTGACGCGTGTTGTGCCATCGCGGCTTTTGCGACGGTCGAGCGACAAATGAATGGCCCGCATTCGGGCTTCGGCGGGCGTGCACCCACTAAGTGCCGCGAGTTCGCTATATGTCATCCATATTTGTGGCATGGTTCCGTCCGTCTTTTTGCACAAGCAACAATCTAGTTTTCGTGCCTAAAAGTAATGTTGCCGCGTTGCGGTCACCGGCCGCATTTCGCAATGATAGAGTCAACGCTAGGCTAAGACGAAGAACGGCAAGAATGCCGAAGCTACCACCGGGTTGCATACAGCGAATATCGCTCTATGCTCATCTGATTGATCCACCATCAAAACGAGGGCCGATGGTATTGGGCCAGATCACTTCGATAGCCCTTCCCTGGGTCACGTCAGTTCCGGGGGAACCACTCGGTATCCTCTGGTCTTCTCCACCACTTTTGGCCGACGACGTATGGGCCGATTTCGCCGGGAGGCCCCGAATGGCTCACAATTGCGCTGCTCGTGCGTTGTGCGGATTCGTTGCTGGCGAGGGTCGTCTGGATGTTGGTTGAGTTCGCTTTGAGGTACCAGGCATGACCGACAGACCGACCATCCTCGTTACAGGAGGCGCGGGCTATATCGGCTCGCATGCTTGCCGCGCACTGACTGCGGCCGGCTATCAACCCGTCGTTTATGACAATCTGTCGACAGGTCATCGCAGCTTCGTTGCCGGCCCAATGGTCATCGGAGACCTGCTCGACGGAGCGGCGCTGGCGCGCGCCTTTGCCGAGCATAAGATCGCGGCAGTGATGCACTTCGCGGCCGCGAGTCTCGTCGGCGAGTCCATGACGGACCCGCAGAAATATTACATCAACAATGTCCAGGGCACGCTGTCGCTGTTGCAGGCTATGCGCAACGCAGGCTGCCGCCGCATCGTGTTCTCCTCGACCGGCGCCGTCTACGGTAACGCAGATTCCAAGGAGCTGCCGGAGGATTTTCCCTGCGCGCCGATCAATCCCTACGGTGCATCGAAATGGATGATCGAGCGCATGCTCGCCGATTACCGGTCGGCTTACGGCTTCGGCGCGTTCTGCCTGCGCTATTTCAACGCCAGCGGCGCCGATCCAGCGGGCGGCATCGGCGAGCTGCGTGACAACGAGACCCATCTCATTCCGCGCGCCATGATGGCGCTCCAGGGCCATGCCGACTTCGCATTGTTCGGCGACGACTACGACACGCCCGACGGCACCGCGATCCGCGACTACATCCACGTTACCGACCTCGCGGCGGCGCATGTCGCGGCGCTGAAGCTGCTGGAAGAAGGGCACGCCGGTAGCAGCTTCAATCTCGGCACCGGGTCCGGATTCTCGGTGCGAGAGATCTTGACTGCGATCAGGCAGGAGACCGGGCGCGAGGTGCCTCACACCGTCAAGCCGCGCCGCGCTGGCGATCCCACCTATCTCGTCGCGGACCCCTCTGCTGCGCGAAAAGTTCTAAACTTCTTGCCGCGTCACTCCGACCTGTCCACCGTGATCCGCACTGCCTGGGCCTGGCACCAAAAGGCCCATCCGCTTAAACAGTCCTGACATGCTTCGGTCGGCCGCCGTCAAAAGCCAGTCGCAGCAGGTGAAAAGGCAATCTACGGACGATTCCGCTCTGGTCCGTGCGATCCCGGCGTGAACGGACGGCGCGGCCGTGAACGGCTGTCGAGGCCCTTGGGCAATTTGTCATTGAGCTTCACGACCGCGCATCGGGCATCGCTAACCGGAGCATCCTCCCGGCTGTAGATCAGCGTCGCCTCGAACGTCACATCGGGCGCTTCTCTGGCCGTTCCCGAGCAGGTCGCCATCGCACCGCTGCACACGCCCGAGAGCTTGAGCTCGACCTCGTCAGGCCCGAACACGGTCGGCGGCCCCTCGGCATGTCGCCGCGTGGTCAGAACCGCCGTGAAGCGCTGCTCCTCAATTCGATAAGAGCCGTCGTAGGTGAAGAAGCTGTCGCTGCCGGAGATTCGTCCCTCCGCCAGATGCACGACACCGGTGCCCTGACCGCGCGGGGTCCTGAACCAAGCAGCGTATTTGCCGTCCTTCAGCATGAAAACATCCGTCCTGAAATTCATTCACCCCTATGTGCGACCAACTCTAGGGCGCGACAATGACCGATGCGGCAAGCATTCCGCCACGGTTAACGCCCTGCAAAGCCAACCGGTCAAATTGCTGCCGACACGCGAAGCGACGCCGGCAGCAAGGTCAAAACAATTCTATGCCGTCATCGGCGGTCTCGACCGCCTCGACCCGGCGCGCAGCGGCGATCGACGCCAACCCGAGCGTTTGAAGGAATTCCCGGTGGACGTCCCGCTCGCGCTCCATCGTGTAGTGCGCGAACAGATCGTCGAGCACAGCCTCGTCCTGTGGCTGCGGCCGCCGTGCGCCCGCGCTCGCAGTCTCGAGGCGCGCGGCGACCGAGGGCAATGCCGCGGAACCTTCGCCGAGCTTGGTCATCAGGGCTTGCGCCGAATTCATCAGCCGCTCGAACTCCGCGCCTTCGTCGACGAGCCGGCTCATCAGCTTGTCGAGCCGTTCGTTGCCGGCCTCGACCTCGCGCAGCGCCTGAAGGATCTGCGGCTCGAGCTTGGAGAGCTGCGTGGGATCGCCCTGCACGCGAAACTTCTTCAACTCCCCGGCCGACCGCTCGATGCCGTCGAGCACGGGGCGCAAGCGCCCTGCGCCCGCCGAGACCTGGTCGGCGGTCGCCTTGAGCTCGTTAGCGATGACAACGAAGGCGCTGCCGCGGCTGCCGAGATGGCTTGCCTTGAGGCCGGCGTTCATTCCGATCAGCGTGATGTCGACGGTCGCCTCGGCGAGACCAGCGATAGCCTGGCGAAATTTTGTCAGCGTGTCCTCGACGATCGCGAGCGCCTCGTCGACCGAACGGCCGGCACCCTCGCAGGTGGCGATCAGGTTCGAGGCGTGCGCCAGCGTCTGCTTGATGCGCGCCAGGAACGACGACGAGCTGCCATCTCCGCCGCCGAACAGCGTGCGGCCGTGGCCGACGACGCTTCCCGCATCGTGCAGGATGGCCGTCAGCGCGCGAACGATCTGGCCGATGTCGCCGCCGAACTCGCGCTGGGCGTCCCTGAGCAGGGCCGCCTGCAACTGGCAGATCGCGCGCGCGCCGTCGTCGCTCGCAGCTGGTTGGGGAACGAGATTCGGGGCGGAGCCCGACACGAGGCCGAGGCCGTGAGAGACGTGCTCGAGACGCTGGCGCGTGCTGTCACCCGCCTGCAGGGAAATGATGGCGCTGCCGACCGCCTCAGCGATCTTTTTGGTGCTGCTGCTGGCAAGAACGGCGAGCTGGCTGCTGTTGCGGCGCTGGTCGCGTAATCCCGAATAGGCCGCTCCGAGCTCGGTGCTCTCCGACACCAATTGATTGCCGTAGCGGCTCTCGAACTCCTTCTGCCGGCCGGACGCGGTGGCGACCGCTTCCGACAGGCGTTGCTGATCCCGCGCGCAGCCTTCGATCGAACGCTGCACGGCCTTGCCGAGATCGTAGGCCTCCTGCGTGAAGGCCAGAAAGCCCTCGCGATCGCCTTCGAGCGAGGCGGCCTCGATCCGTGCACTGCGCGCGATGATGGTGATCATCTGGATGTGCTTGAACAGCGGCTTGAGCAGCGCAGACGCCTCCGCGGTGCTCGTACCGATCGTCGCAAGCAGGGCGCTCTCACCCGGGAGTGCCTGCGCAAGCTCGCTGAGCCGCGCGGCGATCTCCTGTAGCGCCGTCGCCGCCCCCTCGATCTCGGCGCCCGCGAGTTCCTCGGAGAGCGTCGCGAGGCCCTGGTTCAGCTCCTTGAAGATGAGGTGGCCGCGCCCAAGCTCTTGGCCGACCCGCGCAAAGACCTCCTCGATCCGCGACGAGACGTCCTCAATTGCGGCGGTCGCCTCAGCGAGTGTATTGGCCGGAATGGCAGACATTGCAATCAACCTGTCAGCGCCGTATGCCCGGCCTGGTACCAGAGCATGATCTCGCGCGGGATATGGTGCAACGAAACGATTTTCTCGACACCGCCATGGGCGATGGCTTCCTTGGGCATGCCGAACACCACGCAACTCTCTTCATCCTGCGCCCGCGTCGAGGCGCCGAGCTTGCGCATCTCCAGCATTCCCCGCGCGCCGTCGTCGCCCATGCCGGTCATGATCACACCGAGCGCGTTGGCGCCCGCATGCTGGGCGGCCGAGCGAAACAGCACGTCCACCGACGGGCGATGCCGCGACACCGGCGGGCCGTCCTTGATGGCGATCTGGTAGCGCAGACCGATGCGCTGGAGCAGCATGTGACGGGCGCCGGGCGCGATATAGGCGCAGCCCGGCAGCACCGGCTCGCCGTCCTCTGCTTCCTTGACCCGGATCTGGCAGACGCTGTCGAGACGCTTGGCGAAGGCCGCCGTGAAGCCTGCCGGCATGTGCTGGACGATGACGATGGGCGGACAGTGCGGCGGCAGCATCTCCAGGACGTCGTTGAGCGCTTCGGTCCCTCCGGTCGAGGCACCGACGCACACGAGGCGCTCCGTCGTCGGCCGGACCTTGCCCTGCACCGGGGGTGGAATGATGGCGTCGGCGGTGAGCTTCTTCTCGATCATCCGCCGCTCGGAACGAGGGCGCACCCGCGCCTGCGCCGCCGACTTCACGGCCTCGCGCAACCGCGTGGAGCATTCGAGCAGCGCCTGCCGCGTGTCGATCTTCGGCTTGGGCACGATGTCGACCGCGCCTGCCTCGAACGCCTCGAACATCACGTTCGAGCCTTCTTCGGTAAGCGAGGAACAGATGATCACGGGAATCGGACGCTGCGCCATGATCTTGCGCAGGAAGGTCATGCCGTCCATCCGCGGCATTTCCAGGTCGAGGATCATGACATCGGGAATTTCGCTCTGGAGACGTCGCGCCGCAGCGAACGGATCGGATGCCGTCCCCATCACCTCGATATCGGGATCCTCATTGAGGATCGTTTGCAGGATTTGGCGCACCGACGCCGAATCGTCCACGATCAATACGCGAACCTTCTCCCTCGGCATTTTGGTTGCGCTCCGGCTAGACCTTGAAAATGGTTGGCTGAACTTGCTTCAAACCCGGCACTGCACTGTGAATCATCGATTCCGAATGCCCGACCAGCAGATAGCCACCGGGCCGCAAATGGCTGCACAATTGCTCGATCACCTTGCGCTGCGTCTCGCGCTCGAAATAGATCAGGACATTGCGGCAGAAGATGATGTCGACGTCGCGATCGACGGGATAGGACGCATCCATGAGGTTCATCCGCATGAACTGCACCATACGCCGCAGCTCCGGTGCCACCCGCACCTCGTCGCGCGACTTGTCCCGCGACGACAAGAAATATCGCTTCACAAACTGTTCCGGCACCGGGGCAAGCACGTCGCGGGCGTAGATCGCGGCCTTGGCGAGGCGCAACACCGCGGTCGAGATGTCGGTCCCGAGGATGCGGTACTGAAACCGCGAGCCGTTCCGCGTCATGTCATCCAGCACCATGGCGGTGGTGTAGGCTTCCATCCCGGTGGAGCTCGCCGAGCTCCAGACCTTCAGGTTCGCGTTCTTCCGTCCGTGCGATTTGAGCAGGGCCGGGATCGCGACCTCCCGCATGAAGGTAAAGTGCTGCGGCTCGCGGAAGAAGTCGGTCTTGTTGGTCGTCACCACGTCGATGAGATGGGTGAGCTCGGTGTCGAAATGATCCGCCTCGAACAGATTATCGACATACTCGTTGAGGTCGGAAAAGTTCAGCGCGCGCACCCGCTTGTGCAGCCGCCCCTCGAGCATCAGCCGCTTGCCCTGCGGCAGCTTGATGCCGACCTGGCCCTCGATCAATTCGGCGATGGTCCGGAAGTGGCGGTCCGACAGATGGACGGCCGTATTCTGCATGGCGGGCATCATCGCTGCCTGCCCCCATCCGGGAGGGCCATCTGCACTGAATGTCGGGCCGTTCGGGCCATCATGAATCCCACGCGTTCACGCAATCACTGGTGGCGGATCGGCCCACCGGTGAAGGATGGACCGATCTCTTGACGGGTCTCAGCGCTGGAAATCGGCGTCCCTATCGTCATCGCCGTCGTTCATGTCGAAGGCGAAGCCGCCGCCGCCGGCCGCCTTCACGGCGCGCGCCGGCTTGGCCTGCGGCTTCTTGGCCGGACGCTCGACGGCCGCCATCGTGGCCGCCTTGGCGCGCAGCTGGTTGACTGCCCGTTCGATCGGTGCTGGCGCGTGGCCCTTTCCGCCTTGCTCGATACGGAAATAAGCGATGGTGGACTGAAGCTGCTCGGCCTGCGAGGCGAGTTCTTCGGAGGTCGAGGACACCTGCTCGGACGCGCTGGCGTTCTGCTGGCCGACCTTGTCGAGCTGCTGGATCGCCTGGTTGATCTGGGCCGAACCGACGTCCTGCTCGCGGCAGGCGGCGGTGATCTCCTCGACGAGCTCTGCCGTCCTCTTGATGTCAGGCACGAGCTTGGAAAGCATATTGCCGGCTTCCTGCGCCACCTTGACGGTTTCGATCGACAGCGTGCCGATCTCGGCCGCGGCCGCCTGGCTACGTTCGGCGAGCTTGCGCACTTCGGATGCGACCACCGCGAAGCCCTTGCCATGCTCGCCGGCGCGCGCGGCCTCGACTGCCGCGTTGAGAGCCAGCAGATCCGTCTGGCGTGCAATCTCCTGCACGATCGTGATTTTTTCGGCGATAGTCTGCATCGCGTTGACGGCGCGACCGACCGCGGCGCCGCTGGCTTCCGCATCCTTGGCCGACTGCGCGGCGATCTTCTCGGTCTGGTTGGCATTGTCGGCGTTCTGCTTCACGTTCGACGCCATCTCTTCCATCGAGGAGGAAGCTTCCTCGGCGGACGAAGCCTGCTCGGTCGCGCCCTGCGAGAGCTGCTCGGCGCTCGCGGAGAGCTCCTGGCTGCCGGCGGAAACGTTCCGCGCGGCGGTCAGGGCCTCGGACACGATCTGCCGGAGCTTTTCCACCATGCGCTCGAGCGCGAGACCGAGCGTGTCCTTGTCCGACAGCGGCTTGGCTTCGACGGTGAGATTGCCCTGTGCGATCTCGCTAGCCACCGCGGCGGTTGCGCTCAGATTGGTCGTCATCGCATTGAGAGCCGATACAAGGTCGCCGACCTCGTCGTTGCTCGACACTGAAATCTTCTGACTGAGGTCGCCTACCGCCACCGCCTTGGCGAGATCGACCGCCCGGCCGAGTCCGCGGCTGATGTTGAGGGCGATCCAGGTCGCGGAAGCCACCGCGATCAGGAGAGCACCAATGATCATGCTGATCAACAACGTCTTGGCGAGGGCTGCCTCCCTGGCGCCCTCCTCCACGACCTCCGCCATCTGCTTCTCGTTCAGCTTGGCGTACTGTTCGATTGCGCCCAGCGTCTCATTGAAGACCTTGCGGCCTTCGCCGTTTGCGATGGCCGCCGCCTTCATGTTCCCAGCTTCGAGGGCCAGGCGCGTGACGTTATCGACGGCCTTCGCGAGGCGCTCCGACTGCGCATTGATTCCCGCTGCTGCGCCGGCCTGGCCCGCCTGCGCCGCCGCTGCCTTGACGTCATTTAACCGTTGCGTGGCCTCCTTGACGTCCACCTCGAGTTCCTGCGTGCTTGTGGCGGAATAAGCCGTCACGATGGCGCGGGACAGACGCGCAATGTCCGCATGCGCGGTCAACATCGCCGTGACCACCCGCTGGTTTTCGGATGCACCCTTGCTCAGCTCGGCGACAGCGGCGTCGAACATCAGGTCGAGATCCTTGGCCGCGGCCTGACCCTCGTTCTTCCAGAGTTCGGCAGCCTTGTTGTTCGAGTTGAGCAGCGCGAACTTTCCGGTCTGATCCTCGAACTCATTCATGCGCTTCATGGGCCCGGAAGCCTGGTCGAGCATGCGTTTGCCGTTGTCGCTCGCCTGCCCATGCAGGTCGTTGTAGAGCTTGAGCGTCTTCTCGCGACGCACCAGCATTGCGTTGTGATTGTCCTGGGTCTCCTTGTCCGATACTGCCTGGATCATCCGGGTCTCGGCGCGTTGCTGCCCCTGGATCGCGTCCATCACATCCGCGGCGAGCTTGGTACGGGTGGCCTGGCCGACGATCCGTTCCTGCTGCGCGGTCAAGCTGGAGAGACTGTTATAGGCGACACCTCCCGTGATCATCGAGAGAAGAATGACCGCGCCGAATGCCGAGGCCAGCTTAGCTTTTACCGTAAATCTCATTTCAGTCTCGTCGGTTCGAATTGGGGTGCTTACGCCTGATCACGCTCTACTCATGCGGCGCGCGGTGAATCCGCGACCACGCTATGTCCTTCCGAGATCTCGTCGTTCGCCATCAGCTTGGCGAGATCGAAGATCACGACGAATTTTTCGCCCTTGCGGCCGATGCCGGCAGCATAGTTGGACTGCCATTTGCCGCCGACCTGGGGGATCGGCTCGATCCCTTGCTCGTCGATGTCGGTAACCTCGAACACGCAATCGGCAACGAAACCGACGCCGACCAGACGATCCTTCATCGGCACATCGAGGATGATGATGCGGGTCGCCTCGGTCGCCTCCGCGACCGGCAGGCCGAGCTTGGAGCGGAGGTCGACGATCGGATAGCCGCTGCCGCGCACGTCGATCATGCCGAGCAGGAAGTTCGGCGCGTGCGGCAGGCGCGAGATCGGCCGCATGTCAAGGATTTCACGGACATTGCGGATGCTGATGCCGAACGTCTCGCCGGCGAGCCCGAGCGTCAGATATTGCGAGGTTGCGGCCATGATGCAGTCCAGGAATCCCAAGTTTACGAATGAGCACGGTCCGGCACGAGGCCGGACCGATCGATCAGCGTTGGAAATCGGCGTCGCGGTCGTCTTCGCCGTCATGCATGTCGAAGGCGAAGCCGCCGCCGTTCGCCGCCTTCAGTGCACGAACCGGCTTCCGGACCGGAGCGGGCTTCTTCGGGCCACGATCGGCCGCCGCCATGGTTGCGGCCTTGGCACGCAGCTGGCCCACTGCGCGGTCGATCGGCGCGGGCGCGGCTCTTTCATTGCGAATGGCGTGCTCGATCCGGAAGAAGGAGATCGTCGACTGAAGCTGCTCGGCCTGCGAGGCGAGCTCTTCCGATGTGGACGAGACCTGCTCGGAGGCGCTGGCGTTCTGCTGGCCCACCTTGTCGAGCTGCTGGATCGCTTGGTTGATCTGGGCCGAACCGACGTCCTGCTCACGGCAGGCGGCGGTGATCTCCTGCACCAGCTCGGCAGTCTTCTTGATGTCGGGGACGAGCTTCGACAGCATGCCGCCGGCTTCCTGGGCAACTTTCACGCTTTCTGTCGACAGCGTACCGATCTCCGCGGCAGCGGCCTGACTGCGCTCGGCCAGCTTGCGCACCTCGGATGCAACCACTGCAAAGCCCTTGCCGTGCTCACCGGCGCGCGCGGCCTCGACCGCTGCGTTGAGAGCCAGCAGATCCGTCTGCCGCGCGATTTCCTGCACGATGGTGATCTTCTCGGCGATGGTCTGCATCGCATTGACGGCACGGCCCACCGCGACGCCGCTGGCTTCGGCATCCTTGGCCGACTGCGCGGCGATCTTCTCGGTCTGGTTGGCGTTGTCGGCGTTCTGCTTCACGTTCGAGGCCATCTCCTCCATCGAGGACGAAGCTTCTTCGGCGGACGAGGCCTGCTCGGTCGCGCCTTGAGAAAGCTGCTCGGCGCTGGCGGAAAGCTCCTGACTGCCGGCGGAAACGTTCCGCGCGGCCGTGAGCGCCTCGGCGACGATCTGCCGGAGCTTCTCGACCATCACGTTCAGCGACTTCATGAGATCGCCGATCTCGTCATTGCTGGCGGAAGGAATGGTCTGATTGAGATCACCGTCAGCCACGGCACCTGCGAGGCTGACCGCGCGGCCGAGCGAACGGCTGATTGAGATCGAAATCCAGAGGGCCGCGCCGATCGCAACGATCAACGAGATACCGAGGAGCATCATCAGCAGGAACTGCGCCTGGTGTCCCTCTTCCTTCGACTGAACGGCCTGCTCAGTCATTTGTTTTTTGGTGTTCTCGACATAGGCGCCCATAGACTCGAGCGCTTCGTTCACAATCTTGCGGCCCTCGTTGCTCGAGCGTTCGGTCGCCTTGGCCTTGTCGGTCTTCGCGATCCGGATCGTTTCTTCCTGATAAGCATTCATCTTGGCGTAGGACACGTCAAAGCCGTCGAGCAACTTCCTGCCGGCCTGGCTCGCCAACGCGTAGACTTCGTCCTTGGTCTTCAGGGCTGACTCGCGACGCTTGGCAGCGTCGGTCGCAGCCTGCTCGACTTCGCTCTCGTTGCCAATAATGGCGTTCTTTTCCGCGCGAAGCTGGATGAGAATGTCCTTCTCGACTTCAGTCGCCCTTTCCATGCGCTTGGCACGGAGGACCATGCTGTCCGCGGTCGCCATCATGTCGCCGAGCTTCATGTAAGCCACACCGCCCGCAACCCCGGACAGAACGATGATCACGCCGAATGCACTGGCAAGCTTTGCCTTGACGGTAAATCTCATTTCCAGCCCCTACCCCAGTCTCGCCCGAGACTTCTCAATTCAGAATGCGTTCCATGTTCGGAACGATGACGAACTCTTCACGCCATTTGGCGATGAAGCGAATGAACTCCGGCTTCCAGTGCATGCCGACGCGCGGTGTCTGCTGCACGTCGGTCTGCGAAATCTCCGTGACCTCGTAGACCTTGTCGGCGGTGACGCCGACCAGTACCGGCTCGCCATCTAGCTCCAGCTCGATCACGACGATGCGCGTGTCGGCCGAATCCTCCGGCTGCGGCATGCCGAAGCGGATGCGCAGGTCCGCCAGTGGGATGACGTTGCCGCGAACATTGATCACGCTGGGAACGAAGGCCCTCGCGCCTGCCACTTTGGTCACGGGCACGGGATCGATGATCTCGCGCACGAGGCCTGCGTCGAGCGCGAACTTTTCCTCGCCGAGACCGATCATCACAACCTGCATCGCGTCGACCTGATGTTCGCCCGTATGCGTCTCGTTCATCACGCCGCCTCGCTGATATGCTTCTCGACCTTCGACTGCGCCAGCGCGACGAGCTGCGCGACGTCGAGGATCAGCGCCGCCGTACCGTCACCCAAGATCGTCGCGCCCGAGAAGATCGTGACGTCGGAATGCAGCTTGGAGAGCGATTTGATCACGGTCTGGTGGTTGCCGATGATCTGGTCCGCGACAAGACCGACGTGAGTCTCGCCGGTCGAGATGATGATCGTCTTCTGGTGCCGATCGGGCATGCCCGAGGCGGTCATGATCTCGCGCAGCCTGAGGAAGGGCACGAGATTGCCGCGCACATTGAGGAAGTCGCGGCCGCGTGAACGCTCGTCCTCGGCCGTCAGCTCGATGCATTCCTCAACAGCCGACAGCGGAATGATGTAGCGGCCTTCGCCGACGCGGATCAAAAGACCTTCGATGATCGCAAGCGTCAGCGGCAGGCGCAGCGTCACGGCGGTGCCTTGGCCCGGCCTGGTGGACAAATCGATCGTGCCGCGCATGTTCTCGATGGTGCGCTTGACCACGTCCATGCCGACACCGCGGCCGGACAGCGCCGAGATGGTCTGCGCGGTCGAAAAGCCTGGATGGAACAGGAACTGATGGATTTCGTGATCGGTCAGCACAGCGCCGGAAGCGATCAGCCCCTGCTCTTCCGCTTTCGCACGGATGCGCGCGGTGTTGAGGCCGCCGCCATTGTCCTTCACGGTGACGAGCACCTGCGCGCCGGAATGAACGGCGGCGAGCTCGATCCGGCCCTGCTCGGTCTTGCCGTTGGCCGAGCGGGTGACTGTGTCCTCGATGCCGTGATCGATAGCGTTGCGGATCAAATGCACCAAGGGATCGGCAAGGCACTCGATCATGGTCTTGTCGAGCTCGGTATCCTCGCCCGTAGTGACGAACTCGACTGGTTTTGAGAGATCGCGCGACAGGTCATGGATCAGGCGGCGGAAACGGCCAAACAGCGAACCGATCGGCACCATGCGCGCGCCCATCGTGGTGTCGCGCAAGGAAGAGGCAAGGCGTTCGATTTCCTCGGCGATCATCTTGATCGAGAGGTCCGAGCCGGAAGCGGCGAGCTGGGTCAACCGTGCCTGGGCGATGACGAGCTCGCCAACCCGGTCCATCAGTTCGTCGAGACGCTCGGCCTGAACGCGGACGGTGGCGATGCCGCGATCGTCGCGCTTGGCCTCGGACTTCGGCTCCGGCTTCGATTCAGATTTGGGTTCCGTCGTTGCGGCGGGCGGCGCGGCGACGGGCGCAGCAGCCTCGACCACCGGCGCAGGCATTTCGGCCACCTCTGCCGGCTCCTCGTCGAGCAGCTGGAACAGCGGCATCGGCGCGGGCGCCTCGACTTGCTCCAGCGGCGAGAGCGTCAGCTTCATCTCGTCCGAGACGAACATGAAGACGTCGTCGATCGCGTCCTTGTCGCAGGCCGCGTGCAGCTTGACGTCCCACTTCAGATAGCAATCTTCCGGCTCCATCTCGTCGAGGAACGGAATGCCGTCGGTCACAGGCACGACGAAGCAGGGGCCGAGCTTGCAGAGGTCTTCCAGCAGGTCGAGTGGATTGGAGCCGTTGCGCAGGACGTGGGATTCGAATTCCAGATAGAGATGCCAGCATGCCTGCTTGCTCTCGGCCGGTGCCAGCGGCGCCTCGATGATCTCAGCGGCCGCAGTGGCAGCCTGGTCGGGAAACACGTAGCGCTTGAGATCGTCGAGAATGGCTTCGCCGATGACGTCGTCGGTCGACTGCGGGTCCTCGATCAGCGCGCGGATGTAGTCCTTGGCGGCGAGCGCGACCGAGATCAGGTCTTGCGTCGGCTTGATCTCGCCTTTGCGGACGCGGTCGAACGCGGTCTCGAATTCGTGGGTGAAGGAGGCGACCTTGTCGAAGCCGAACATGGCGCCCGAACCCTTGATCGTATGCAGGGCGCGGAAGGCGGAATCGACCAGCTCGCGATCGTCAGGACGCAGGCCGAGATCGAGCAGGGCCCCCTCAAGAACTTCGAAGAGCTCGCTGGCTTCCTGACGAAAGACCTCGGTCGGGTCTATCGCGCTCATGCACGCACCAGC
This sequence comes from Bradyrhizobium sp. 197, assembly GCF_023073375.1. Classification (NCBI taxonomy): domain Bacteria; kingdom Pseudomonadati; phylum Pseudomonadota; class Alphaproteobacteria; order Hyphomicrobiales; family Nitrobacteraceae; genus Bradyrhizobium; species Bradyrhizobium sp. 197. Next base: position 72,869 of record NZ_JADPJJ010000007.1, read on the forward strand.
TTGCCGACGACGGCGAGCAACTGCTCGGGCTTGAAGGGCTTGGTGATCCAGCCGGTGGCGCCGGCGCTCTTGGCTTCCTGCTTCACCGCGTCGTTGGATTCGGTCGTCAGGAACACGATAGGCATGCCGACCGCGCTCGGAAGCTTGCGGAGCGCCCGGATCAGCTCCAACCCGTTCATGACGGGCATATTGAGGTCGGTGATGACGAGGTCGAGCTTGCCGGCCTGGGCCTTGGCGAGCCCTTGCGCGCCGTCGCCGGCCTCGATCACGTTATGACCGGCCGGCTCGAGCACGACCTTGATCATCTGCCGGATGCTGGGGGAATCGTCGACCGTGAGAATCGTGGCCATTAGGCGCCATCTTTCTTTTGCGGGAAGTGCTGATCGATCATCGCGTCGCTGGCGAAGCCGGCGCGACGAAGGGTGTTGCGCAGAGACTGGGAGAAGGAGGTCAGGACCACAGGCCGGCCCTGGGCCTCACCGGTCTTGGCGGTGGACAGCAGAAGCTGGATCGAGGTCACATCGGCCTTGTCGACGCTCGAACAGTCGATCTCGAGCCGCTCCTGGCGGCCGAACGCCTCGCGAATGAGGTCATAGACGTTGCGGATCCCAGCGATGCTGCAATCAGCTGGCAGCCGAAGGGACCATTTCGGCTCGGTGACATCAGACGACATTCGTCCCCCAAATTTCCTCAGGATTCGCCGCACGCATGGCGAGAATCCCGCGCGACAACTATTCGCAACGGAGAGTATTCAAACTCCTAATGAGGGTGTCCGTACAACTACGGGTCACAATCCGAAGAACTTCGCGTATGCATGCAGACGTGCATGGCGCGGCCAAATCTCATGCGTCCCGCGCAGTCTCAAGGCAGTTCGTCGCCGTCCTGGCGTTTGCTTCACGTTAAATCGCAGAGCCTATGTGTAGAAGTCACGCCCCGCCATCCGCACGAGCCCCGGCCGCCGATGCTGACCCAAGCGCTCCTGGTTGATGACAGCCGCTCCGTCCTCAACTTCCTGAAACATCACATCGAGGCCGAAGGTCTGGTCGAGGCCACCACCTTCCTCGATCCCGTGGACGCGCTGGTTTGCGCGCGGGAGCGCGTCTTCGACCTCGTGCTGGTCGACTACGAGATGCCGCATATGGACGGCATCAGCTTCATCCGCACCTTCCGCACCCTGCCCGGCTGCTCCGACATCCCGATCGCGATGATCACTTCGCGACAGACCGATGACATCAAGATGGAAGCACTGCAGGCCGGCGCGACCGATTTCCTGCCCAAGCAGCCGCAGAGCGTCGAAATGACGGTGCGCCTGCGGAATTTGATTCAGCTTGGTGCAGCCGGACGCAAGCTCAGCGATCGTGCCGCGCATCTGGCCAGCGAAGTCGCGGCGGCAACACGAAAGCTCGGCGAGCGCGAGGAGGAGATCATCCTGCGGCTCGCGCTTGCAGTCGAGTACCGCGACAACGACACCGGCGAGCACACGTTGCGGGTCGCCCGCTACAGCCGCATCATCGCCGAGCAGCTCGGCCTGCCCGCCCGGCTCTGCCGCGACATTTATCTGGCCGCGCCGCTGCACGATGTCGGCAAGGTCGCCATTCCCGACAACATCCTGCTCAAGCCCGGCAAGCTGACCGACCAGGAGATGGCGGTGATCCGCACCCACGCGACGATCGGCGAGAAAATCCTGGCCGACTCCAGCTGCGAGCTGATCCAGCTCGGTGCGCAAATTGCCGCAGGTCATCATGAGCGCTGGGACGGCGCGGGCTATCCGAACGGCCTCAGGGCGGACGAGATTCCCGTCGCCGCGCGCGTGGTCGCGGTCGCCGACGTCTTCGACGCCCTGACGACGCGGCGGCCATATAAAGAGCCGATGCCGCTGGACGTGGCGCGCAACTATCTGGTCGAGAACCAGGGCCGGCAGTTCGACCCGGCCTGTGTCGAGGCCTTCCTGTCGCGCTGGGACGAGGTCGTGGAGATCGCCGCCGGTCAGCAGACGACGCCGTATCAGAAGACCGAGGCCACGCTGGCTCCCATTATAGAGGCTGCGGCGGAGAGCCATCCGGTCGAGGACCGTTCATTTGAGGCGCTCCCGGCCGCCTGACATTATCCATCCGGCCAACAGCTTGCCTGGGCTCTGCTTTCTCCGGTCGCCGGTTTGAACCGGTTCCTGCTAAAGTGGCACCAATATCTAAGAGTGATTCTGGTCACACTTGCCTGGGCGCTGCGCTGCTAAGCATCGGCCCAGGATGGGACCGGTCATCCATCGGTCGAAGCGAATGAGAATTCCCATGAAAAGCCTGATCGGCGCATTTGTCGGCGCGTTCTGTCTTGCCGCCCCCGCCCTGGCGGAGACCCCCGCCGCCATCGTCGAGGACGTGCAAGGCAAGGTCGACGGCATCGCGTTCATGGACTATGTCGCGCCGGGCAAGATCATCAAGCTCGGGCCGAAGGCGAGCATTACGCTCAGCTATCTCAAATCCTGCCAGCGCGAGACTATCAGCGAAGGCGTCGTCCTGGTCGGCGCCGAGCAGAGCACCGTGCAGCTCGGCGAGGTCAAGCGGGAAAAAGTACCCTGCGATACCAATGCGGCCAAACTGTCCGAGCGCGAGGCGAACCAAAGTGCGGCTACGACCTTCCGCACCATGCGCACGGACGCCAAGGGCGCGCCGGCCAAGCTGCCGACGCTCTACGGCGTCGCGCCGCTGGTGCAGGCCAAGAGCGGCAGCACGCTGGTGATCGAACGCACCGACGGCAAGGAACCCACGATCAACATCCCGCTGAGGAATGACAACATGATCGGCGGCAAATTCTACGACTTCGCCAAGTCCGGAAAGTCGCTGACCCCGGGCGGCAGCTATCTCGCCATTCTCGGCGCCAAGCGCTACGCCTTCCAGGTCGATGCCGGCGCCACGTCGTCGTCGACGCCGATCGTCGGCCGCCTGCTGCGGCTCGAATAGGCAGCTAGCGACGGGGCGATGCGGCGGATCGGCAAGCGGGACATCGTTGCAGCGATCCTGATCGCGCTCGTTGCGGGCGCGGTCTTCACGTCCCCGCCGCTTGGTACGCTGCAAGGCCTTTCACTCGACATCCTCACGGCGCTGCGCGGCAAGCTCGTCGGCGACCACCGCGATCCCGCGACATCGCCGGTCGTCGTCGTGGCGATCGACGGTGAGACCTACGACACGCCGCCGTTCAAGGGCTCGCCGACGCAGACCTGGACGCGCGAGATCGGCCGGGTGCTTGGGAGCATCTCCGACGGCGGCGCCAAGGTGATCGGCTTCGACGTGATCTTTCCAAGCTCGATCGAGCAATCGCAAATCCCGTTTGGCGATGCGCCGCTCGGCACGCGCATGAGGGGTTTTGACCGGGACTACCTGATCGCGCTGCGGCAACTCTCCGACAACGGAAAACTGGTGCTCGGCGAGATCCTGAGCAACGACCATCAGGAAAGGCCCGACCGCGCGCAGCAATTGGCGGTGAGAAACAATATCCGCGCCCTCAACGTCCACACCGACACCGACGACGTGATCCGGCGGATGCCGTTGAGCTTTTCCATCGACAGCAAGCCGGTCGCCACGATGGCGGTCGAGCTCGCCGCGCGCGCGCTCGGCGGAAAGCCCGGGATTGCACCGTCCGGGACGACCGAATTGTCCGGTTATGCAGTTCCGAGCGCGGTTCCGAATACACTGACGCTCAATTTTCGCGGGCTGGGCCGCGACGTTCCGACCTTCTCCTTTGCCGATCTGCGCGCCTGCGTCGAAAAAGGCGACCGCGATTTCTTCCGCCGCGCCTTCGACGGCAAGGTCGTGCTGCTTGGCACCGCCCTGAATTTCGAGGACCGCAAGCTCACCTCGATGCGACTGTCCGGCGGATATGACGGAACGCCCGGGCCACGATGCGCCCTGCCCGCCCCGGCAAGCACCGCACAAAAGGCCCGCAGCGACGTCGCCGGTGTCTTCGTGCATGCTACCGCCGCCCGCAATCTGATCGAGCACGATGCCGTGACAGAACTGGGCTTTCCAGCGCGGACCATTCTCACGATCGCCTTCGCAGCGATCATCGCCTGCGCGGCCTGCATGCTCGCACCGGGTGGCGCCGTGATCGCCTGGATCATTCTCACCGCCGCTTATGCCGTCGTGACCGTCGGCGCGTTCGTTCACGCGCTGGCGCTGCCCTTGACGGAGCCAGCACTCGCGAGCCTTGCCGCGCTCGCGATGATGGTCGGCTACCGTTTCGTGCTGGCCGATCGTGACGAGCGCTTCCTGCGCAAGAGCTTTGCGTTCTATCTCGCCCCTGAAGTGATCGACACCATGGTGACCTCCGGCAAGATGCCGGCACTCGGCGGCGAGATGCGCAACGTCACCATGTTCTTCTCCGACCTCAGCGGCTTCTCCTCCATCGCCGAGACGATGACGCCGGGCGAGCTGGTGACGCTGATGAACGAATATCTCTCCGCCATGACCGACATCATCGAAAGCCATCGCGGCTATGTCGACAAATATATCGGCGATTCCATCGTCGCGATGTTCGGTGCGCCAGCCGACGATCCCGCGCACGCGCGCAACGCCGTCCACGCCGCGCTGAAATGCCACGAAAAGCTGGCAGAGCTCAACGCCGGCAGTGCCGCCTTCGCCGGCCGCGGCCTGTCGCATCGCATCGGCCTCAACAGTGGTGAAGCCGTGGTCGGCAATATCGGCTCCCGCCGCCGCTTCAACTACACCGTGATGAGCGACACCGTGAACGTCGCCTCGCGACTCGAAGGCGCCAACAAATATTACGGCACCGCGATCATGGTCTCGGAAGCGACGGTCACGCAGACCGGCGACAGCTTCGCCTGGCGCGAGCTCGATGCGATCAGGGTGTTAGGGCGCGGTGAGGCGATCAAGGTATTCGAGCCGCTGGCCGATAAGGGCGCGGAGAGCGTCGATCAGACTAAGGCGGCGACGGCGTATGCGGAAGGGCTCGCGTGTTGGCGGGTGCGCGACTTTGCGAAGGCAGTCGAGGCGTTCGAGGACGCGGCAGCGAGCGATCTGGCATCAGCGCTGTTCGCGAAACGCGCCAGAAGGCTCGCGGCAAATCCACCGCCGAACGAGTGGACGCCGGTCAATACGTTAGAAGGGAAGTAGCGGCGTCAGCCAAAGGCACCGGCGCTACTGCGCTGGACCAGGGACTATTTCCCCCGACTTGACCCGCCCTGCGGCTGCCCCGCGACCGGTGCCGGGCGGTGGCCTGCCCCTCCCCAAATCCACTGGTTGCGTCGCCGCAGCCACGCTAGAATTCCGCCATGACAGTGACCGACATTGCGAGCCGGACCTACAATCACAGCTGGCGGCTGGATCCCATCATCCGCAGCCTGCTCGATACCGATTTCTACAAGCTGTTGATGTTACAAATGATTCGGGAATCTTACCCGACTCAGAAGGTAACATTCTCGGTCATCAACCGCTCGCGCCATGTCCGGCTCGCCGAGATCATCGACGAGGGCGAGCTGCGCGCCCAGCTCGACCACGCCCGCACCATCCGCTTCACCAAGAAAGAGTTGATCTGGCTTGCCGGTAACACCTTCTACGGCAAGACCCACATGTTCTCGGCGGACTTCATCCGCTGGCTGGCCGAATTCCGGCTGCCCGAATACGAGCTGCGCAAGGTCGAAGGCCAGTACGAGCTGCATTTCCACGGGCCGTGGAGCCACACCACGATGTGGGAGATTCCCGCGCTCGCCATCCTCAACGAATTGCGCTCGCGCGCGGCGATCAAGGGCCGCGGCCGCTTCGAGCTCGACGTGCTCTATGCCCGCGCCAAGGCCAAGCTGTGGACCAAGGTGGAGCGGCTGCGCAAGCTGGAGAACCTCCGGCTCTCCGATTTCGGCACCCGCCGTCGCCACGGATTCCTCTGGCAGCGCTGGTGCGTGGAGGCGGTGAAGGAAGGCCTGGGCCCGTCCTTCATCGGCACATCCAACGTCCTGCTCGCGATGGACAATGATCTCGAAGCCATCGGCACCAACGCCCATGAGCTGCCGATGGTCGCCGCCGGGCTCGCCAAGGACGACGAGGAATTGCGCTGGGCGCCCTATCGCATCCTCGACCAGTGGCGCCAGACCTATGGCGGCAACCTCCTGATCGCTCTGCCCGACGCCTTCGGCACCAAGGCCTTCCTGCGCGATGCGCCGGAATGGGTCGCCGACTGGACCGGCTTCCGTCCCGACAGCGCGCCGCCGATCGAGGCCGGCGAGGAGATCGTCGCCTGGTGGGAGAAGAAGGGCCGCAATCCCAGGGACAAGTTGCTCGTGTTCTCCGACGCCATGGACGTCGGCTCGATCGAGGAGACCTATCATCACTTCACCGGCCGCGTGCGGCTCTCCTTCGGCTGGGGCACCAACCTCACCAACGATTTCGTCGGCTGCCCGCCGGACGGCTCGTTCAATCTCGATCCGATCTCCCTGGTCTGCAAGGTGTCGTCGGTCGACGGACATCCGGCCGTCAAGCTCTCTGACAATCCCGAGAAAGCGACCGGCCTGCCCTCGGAGATCGAGCGTTATTTGCGGGTTTTCGGCGACGCCGGTCGGGTACGCAAGCCGGTGTTGGTGTAGCGCCAGAGCAAACTCTCTCGATCGAGTAAACCGCGCAAGTCGAATGCAAGACATCGGCTCGTCGATGCCGCGTCAGTTCCGGTTCGACGGCATTTGCAACGATCTGCGAACATCCGTTTCACAACGTCTTCACTCTGCGACGCAGTCTCCCGGCATTTTCAAGTCGAGTTTAGAACCGCTCACGCGTAATCCGCGTTATGAGCGGATCACTCCGCTGGGGTCGTCGAGTGACTTGGGGAACGCAAAGTGTTTCGCAGAACAACGACGTCGACGAAGGGACGCAGTTTCCTTCATGTCATCAAGCTCGTCTCGCCTTTCGTCATGGTCGTCGTGCTGCAGGCCGCGATCGCCGGATTCAGCCTGGAGGTGATGTCCTCGGTCCGCGCTTACGTCGCGGGCGAGGCGATGTGGTCGCGCTCGCAGAAAAACGCCGTCTATTTCCTCAATCTCTATCTGCATTCGGGAGATGCCAGCCAGTTCGCGCAATACCAGACCTCGCTGGCTGTTCCCATCGGCGACGAGTTCGCACGCTGGGCGCTCGAGCGCGATCCGGTCGACGTCGAGGCCGCCCGCATCGGCTTTCTGCAAGGCGACAACGATCCCGATGACGTGCCGGGATTGATCTGGCTGTTCCGCTACTTCAAACAGGTCAGCTTTCTCAAGGAAGCGATCCGCGAGTGGGCCGCCACCGACCCCATGCTGCTGGAGCTGAACGTGTTCGGCGAGGTCATCCGGTCCGAACTGGAGAACGGGCCCGTTCAGGACGGCAGCCGCCTGCAATTATTGTCGTCGCGGCTCTCGGAGCTCAACGCTCAGTTCACGGTGCACGCCAACCGGTTCTCCACCGTCCTCGGCGAAGGCTCCCGCGCCATCAAGATGACGCTGACTTGCGTCAATATCGTCACCGCCTTGACGTTGATCCTGCTCCTGATCTGGCACACGCGGCGATTGGTGCTGCAACGACAGGCGTTCGAGGATGCCTTGCATGCCGAGAAGGAGCGCCTGGCCTGGCAGGCATCACACGACTGGCTGACCGGCTTGTCCAACCGCCGCGCCTTCGAGGCGCACCTGCAAAGCGAGCTCGACAACATCGCGACAGGTTCGCTCGGCCTGATCCTGCTCGACCTCGACCAGTTCAAGAACGTCAACGACAGCTGCGGCCATCTCGCGGGCGACCGCCTGCTCTGCCAGGTCGCACAACTGTTGCGGCAGGAACGGCGGCCGCACGATCTGGTGGCGCGGCTCGGCGGCGATGAATTCGGCCTGATCTTGCCGCAATGCTCGCCTTCTGGCGCCGTCGATATCGCCGAAAGGCTGCGACGATCGCTCGAATTGTTCAGCTTCACCTGGGACGATCGTTGCTTCGCGGTAACCGCGAGCATCGGCGTGACCTGTATTGCCGATCGCTGCACCACGCTCGAAGGCGCGATGCGGCACGCGGATGCGGCCTGCTACCGCGCCAAGGAGAAGGGACGCAACCGGGTTCAGGTCGACAGCGTGCGGCCGGACGTCGTCCTCGTAGCCTCGCGACAACGCGAAGCTGCGCGCGCGTGACGACGGCGCCCGTCAGCGTACGGGCAAAATCCCGAGACCGGCGAGATGTGCGTCGAGGAACTGTTCGACCTGCTGGCGCAGCATCTGCGGCGGCACGGCCACCATGCGCTCTTCCAGGCCAAGCGAGATGATCCCGTGCACGGCGGAAAACAGGGTGCGTGACAGCAACGCGATCTGCACGTCGTCTGCATTCGGAAGCAGCCGCACCAGGGGTGGATGCATCAGCGCGAACGCGTCCATCACCAGCTGAAGGATGTCATCGGGGTAAGGATGATCGTCCTCCATCCGATGCTCGAACAGCGCGCGCAGCAGGTTGGCGTGCTCCGCGAAGAACTCGAGATAGGTCGCGGCAAGCCCATAGAGCTGGCGAACGGGATCTGCGGCCGGAACTCCGCCAAGGCGTACGGTCAGCGCCTGAACGGTCTCCCGATTCACGGTCAAAATGACCCCGTCGAAGTCGCCGAACTCGTTATAGACACTTCCGATCGAGCAGCCGGCGGCTTCGGCAACATCCCGAACCTTTAGTGATCTCAAACCCTTAGTCGCAATAATACGACGGGCGATCTCCAGGATCTGAAACCGTCGGCGACTTTTTTTTTGATCTCGTAGCGATTCGTCTTGAACATTGTTCATTTTCAGGGTACTCATTTGAACAATGTTCACGCTATCTCGGAGACCTGCAAAATGCAAACCCTCGCTGTTGATATCGCCTCCACCTTCATTGATGACGCCACCGCTCTCGTTGCCGGAATTGGCCGGGCGCTCCTGCGGTTCGCGATGGCGCCCATCGATCGCATCGCAAATGCCTGCGACATCGCCGGCGTCCTGACCGAGCGCCGCGCGACCTTCCGGATGTGGCGGGCCAACCGCGCGCGTGCCCGTGATGAGGGCCGCCGCTTCAGCCTGTTCGGCCGCTTCTCGCCCTTTCGCCGCCTCGCCCACCTCACCTGAGGCGGGCGCCGCCGGCACGCCTCCCTGCCGGAGCTTGATAGGGCCGCGACCAAACCATTTGCGAACCAAACGTCACCACGCGGAGACCAACAGGATCGGAAGGCCAAGGCGCAGCGCAGGCCGGGACGATCGTCGTCAACCCGCAATTACCCGTCGCGTCTCCTCCGGTCCCGACGCCCAACCGACAATGAAACAACCTCAGACAGCGTTTCCAAAACAGGACTAGTCATGATCAGGGATTTGATGTCGTCACGCCGCTTTGCGCCCCTGTTCTGGGCGCAATTCTTCTCGGCGCTGAATGACAACGTGCTCAAGAACGCACTCGTCATCATCCTGCTTTACAGTGTCGCGACCGCCAACGGAGATGCGCTAGTGACGGTCGCGGGCGCCGTCTTCATCTTCCCCTATTTCATTCTGTCCGGGCTCGGCGGGCAGCTCGCCGACAAATACGTCAAATCCGTCGTCGCGAGGCGGCTCAAATTCGCCGAGATCTTCGCTGCGGGCTTTGCCGCCGCCGGCTTCTTGCTGCATTCAGTGCCGCTGCTGTTCGCAGCGCTCGCACTGTTTGGCGTCATCGCCGCCCTGTTCGGCCCCGTGAAATATTCGATGCTGCCGGACCAGCTCGCGCTCGGCGAGCTCGCGACGGGCAACGCGCTGGTCGAAGGCGCGACCTTCATGGCGATCCTGCTCGGCACCGTCGCCGGCGGCCAGTTCGTGGCCGGCTCCGCGCATATGGGCTGGGTCGCTTCGGCCGTGGTCGTGCTGGCCCTGCTGTCCTGGGCCGTCGCCTCCCGCATTCCGGCAACAACGCCCTCTGCACCCGATCTGTCCGTCAACGCCAATCCCTGGACCTCGACGCTCGGCCTGTTGAAGACGCTGCGCGCCGACCACCGGCTGTGGGACGGCACCGTGATCGTCTCCTGGTTCTGGCTGGTGGGCGCCATCGTGCTCTCGCTGCTGCCGGCGCTGGTCAAGGACGTCGTCGGTGGCACCGAGGGCGTGGTAACGCTGTGTCTCGCGGTCTTCGCAATCGGCATTGCCATCGGCTCGCTGTTCGCCGCTAGCCTGAGCCACGTTCGCCCGAACCTCGCGCTGGTGCCGATCGGCGCCATCATCATGGGGTTTGCCGGCCTCGATCTCGCCTGGGCGATCGGCGCGACCAGCAAGGGTCAGGACATCGCCGCGGTCGACTTCGCGACGTCGTTCGCCGGCCTGCGCATGTTGATCGACTTCGTCGCCTTCGCATTCGGCGGGGGGCTGTTCGTCGTGCCGTCCTTCGCTGCCGTCCAGGCCTGGTCGGCAGCGTCCGAGCGTGCCCGCATCATCGCCGCCGGCAATGTGCTGCAGGCCGCTTTCATGGTAGCGGGCTCGCTGTTCGTCGCGCTGCTGCAGGCGGCCGGATTGCATGTCGGCTGGATCTTCTTCGGCCTCGGCATCGCAAGCTTCGGCGCAGTCTGGTTCGTGCTGACGAAGTGGGGCAAGGAAGGCGTGCGCGATTTCGGTGGGCTGCTGTTCCGCGCACTGTTCCGCACGGAAGTCCGTGGGCTCGAGAATCTGCCGCCCGCCGGCACGCGCATGCTGATCGCGCCCAACCATGTCAGCCTGATCGACGGCCCGCTGCTGCACGCCGTGCTGCCGATCGACGCGAGCTTCGCGGTCGATACCGGCATCTCCAAGGCCTGGTGGGCCAAGCCGTTCCTGCGCGTGGTCAAGCACTACACCATGGACCCCAGCAAGCCGCTGGCCGCGCGCGACCTGATCAGGCTTGTCGCCGCCGGCGAGCCGGTCGTGATTTTCCCGGAGGGACGCATCACCGTCTCCGGGTCGCTGATGAAGGTCTATGACGGCACCGCGATGATCGCGGACAAGGCCGATGCGGTCGTCGTCCCGATCCGCATCGAAGGCGCGCAACGCTCGCATCTCAGCTATCTCAACGGCAGCCAGATCAAGCGCTCGTGGTTTCCGCGGGTGACCGTCACCATCCTGCCGCCGGTCAAGCTTCCGGTCGATCCGTCGCTGAAGGGCAAGGCGCGCCGCAACGCTGCGGGCGCAGCGCTTCAGGACGTGATGATTGACGCCATGGTGAAGAACGCCATGCTCGATCACACGCTGTTCGAAGCGCTTGGGCATGCCTATCGCGACCGCGACACCGGCAAGGTCATCGTCGAGGACGCGCTCGGCACCAGGCTGACCTATCGCAAGCTGATCCTGGGCGCGCAGGTCTTGAGCCGGAAGCTGGAGAGCGGCACCGCCGTCGGTGAGAATGTCGGCGTGCTGCTGCCGAATTCCGCAGGCGTCGCCGTCGTCTTCATGGCGCTGCAAAACATCGGCCGGGTGCCGGCGATGCTCAACTTCTCCGCGGGCCCGGTCAACGTGCTCGCCGCCATGAAGGCCGCGCAGGTCAAGACGGTGCTGACGTCGAAGGCCTTCATCGAGAAGGGCAAGCTCGACAAGCTGATGGCGGCGATCTCCGCGGAAGTCCGCGTCGTCTATCTCGAGGATGTCCGCGCCTCGATCGGCACGGCCGACAAGATCAAGGGCCTGCTCGCCGGCACCGCGCCGCGCGTCACGCGCCAGGCGAATGATCCAGCCGTCGTGCTGTTCACATCGGGCTCGGAAGGCACGCCCAAGGGCGTGGTGCTGTCCCACCGCAATATTCTTGCCAACGCCGCGCAGGCGCTGGCGCGGGTCGATGCCAACGCCAATGACAAGGTGTTCAACGTGCTGCCGGTGTTCCACTCCTTCGGACTGACCGGCGGAATGATGATGCCGCTGCTCGCGGGCATTCCGATCTACATGTACCCCTCGCCGCTGCACTATCGGATCGTGCCCGAGCTGATCTACCAGACCGGCGCCACGATCCTGTTCGGCACCGACACGTTCCTCACCGGCTACGCGCGCTCGGCGCATGCCTACGACTTCCGTACGCTGCGCCTGGTGATCGCCGGCGCCGAAGCGGTCAAGGATCGGACACGCCAGGTGTTCATGGAGCGGTACGGCATCCGCATCCTCGAAGGCTATGGAGTCACCGAGACCGCGCCGGTGCTGGCGATGAACACGCCGATGGCCAATCGCCCCGGCACCGTCGGCCGCCTGTCGCCGCTGATGGAAAGCCGCCTCGAGCCAGTCCCCGGCATCGAGGAAGGTGGACGCCTCTCGGTGCGCGGACCGAACGTGATGCTTGGATACTTGCGGGCCGAAAATCCCGGCGTGCTCGAACCGCTCGCCGAGGGCTGGCACGACACCGGCGACATCGTGGCGATCGACGCCGCCGGCTTCATCACCATCAATGGCCGCGCCAAGCGCTTTGCCAAGATCGCGGGCGAAATGGTCTCGCTGTCAGCGGTCGAGAGCATCGCGACGACGCTGTGGCCGCAGGCCGCATCGGTTGCCGTGTCGATCCCGGATCCGCGCAAGGGCGAGCGCATCGTGCTGCTAACGACGGAGAAGGGTGCCGAGCGTAGCGCGATGCTGGGTCAGGCAAAGGCGATCAGCGCGTCCGAGCTGACCGTTCCCGCGGCGATCTTGGTGGTCGACAAAGTGCCGCTGCTCGGCACCGGCAAGACCGACTACGTCACCGCAACGACGATGGCCCGCGAGCAGGCATCCGCGCCGGAGCGCGAGGTGGCGTAGAGAGATGCACGAGGCGCCTCAATCAGGCGAGGCGCGATGCCCGGGAGTGGTTCTGCTTCACGGCATCGCGCGAACCTCGGCATCCCTGAAACGACTTGAACGGGCGCTCCAGACGACCGGGTTCGCGACGCTGAACATCGACTACGCCAGCCGCCGCAAATGCTGGGTACGCCAAACGGCGGTAGCGAAGTCGCCGATCTCCTGCGTGGATCTCGGCTCTACCGTGCATTCTACGGCCCCGCCGGGCTCGAGCTCACCACCACGGCTGCGACCGGGTCTGACGCCCTGCCCGCCGTGGACTATCCCGTCGGCGTGATCGCGGGAAACCGCTTCATCGATCCCGCCGCGGGTCTCTTCGTTCTGCCGAAGCCGAATGACGGACGGGTCTCAGTGCAAAGCGCGATGGTGGTCGGAATGGCCGACCATGTCGTCGTCAAGGCGTCCCATGCCGGGCTTCCGCGTCACGCCGCTGCGATCGAACAGACCATTGCCTTCCTGCGCGACGGCCGCTTCCGCACCGTCTGAATCTCAAGAACCGGCTTCGCTGCGCCGCTCCTGCGCATAGCGCACCAGTGCCGCAAAGCGATAGATGCCGTGCACGAACTTGCCATAGGGCATGGTGATGAACAGCGCGAACACTGCGCCCAAATGCAGCGCAAGCAGCGGCCCCATGGCGGCGGTCTCGCGCAGGAGCAGAAGCAGCATGCCGGTGAAGCCGGTCAGGAACAACATGGCGATGAAACCGACATCCATGCCGTAGCGCTGCTCGTCGAGCAACGCCGGATCGCGCCGCATCTTGGCCGCGAACAGGCCGATCGGCCCGATGATGAGACCGATGCCGCCAAGCGTACCAAGCACGACCGGCAGATCCCACCACGGATACGGAGCCTCGCGTCCCCACAAATAATGATAGAGCGTAGCCACCGACGTCGCGGCGAAGCAGAGCAGGAAACCGTAGAAAGTCAGGTGATGATACAGTTTGCGCCAGTCGGTCGGCTTCTCGTCCTCGTTGTAGCAGCCGACGCCGCCGCCGTGGAGATAGCGCAGCTCGCCTGCATCGCGGATCGCCTGGAAGATCGAGCCCCCATCGGCACGGCCGCCGATCGGCGTGCCGATGTCGCGCCAGAACGCACGCACGCTCATGACCAGCGCGAGGATCGCATAGAGGAAGGCGGCGCTGAATAATGCGGCCATCGCATTGTGCGGCATCAGTCTGTAGAACGCGCCGGGACCGGTGTGCACGCCGAACAGCACGCTGCGGTCGTTCAGGACGGCGAAGCCGAGAATGAAGGCGGCCATGCTGAGCGCGGCGATGACACTGATGACGAGGCCGTTGCGCGCGAACGCACCGGACAGCGCCTGTGGCCAGGCATAGGCGGCATAGGATTCGGCGCGCGCGATCGCCAGCGTCTGCGGGACGTTGACGTTGAATTCATGCGGCGGCGAGAACTGGCAGTCGACGTAGCAGGCGCCGCAGGAATGGCAGAGATTGGCGAGATAATTGAGGTCGCCGTCGGAGAAGGCACGGCGCATTTCCATGGCGGGAAACACCGCGCACAGTCCCTCGCAGTAGCGGCAGGAATTGCAGACCGTCATCAGGCGGACGGCTTCGTCGAGAATCCTAGTTCCGTGCATGTTTCGCCGCTTCCCGTCCTGCGATCCGCCCGAACACGCTGCCGATGGTCATGCCCATGCCGGCGGCATAGCCCTTGCCGAGCACGTTGCCGGCCATGATCTCACCGGCTGCGAACATGTTGGCCGACGGCTTGCCGTCAGACATAAGCATCCGCGCCTCCCTGGTCACGCGCGTGCCGAGATAGGTGAAGGTTATGCCGGGCCGCACCGGATAAGCGAGATAAGGCGGCGTCTCGATCCGCCGCGCCCAATGCGTCTTCTGCGGTATGATGCCTTCGGTGCGGCAATCGTCCAGAACAGTATGGTCGAAGGTGCCGGGCCGCACCGCGGCATTGAACTCCGTGATGGTCTTGTCCAGCGCAGCTGGATCGAGCTCGAGCTTGCCGGCGAGCTCAGCCACGGTCTGCCCGGCGATTGGCGGGAACAGTGTCGGCATGAATGAGGTGACGACGGTCGAATCGAAAATGATGTAGGCGATCTGGTCCGGCTGCGCCGCGACCAGCCGGCCCCAGATAGCGTAGCGCTTCGGCCAGATGTCCTCGCCCTCGTCGTAGAAACGCTGGGCGTGCTTGTTGACGACGATGCCGAATACGACCGAGTCGTGACGCGTGATGATGCCGCCGTCGAACTTCGGCGCGCGGGCGTCGATCGCGACCGCATGGCACTGCGTGGGGTCGCCGACCTCCTGCACGCCTTTGTCGAGCAGCATCTTCAGGATCGAACCACGATTATAGGGCGTGCCGCGGATCAGGAAATTGTCGGCGGCCTCGCCCCAATATTGCTTCAGCCATTCGATGTTGGCCTCGAACCCGCCGGCCGCGGCGACCAGTGCCGTCGCGCGGATCTCGGTCTCGCCATTAATCGGCCGCTTGAGGCGCGCGGCGAGAAACATGCCGTCCTCGATCATGAGGTCGGTGACCTCGGCGTCGTATTCGACCTCGACGCCGAGCCGCTCGGCAGTGAGATAGAGCGCGTTGAGCATCGCGCGGCCGCCACCGAGGAAGAAGGAGTTGGTGCGGCCGAGGCTCAGCGTGCCGCCAAGCGAGGGCTGCCAGCGCACGCCCTGCTCCACGATCCAGTTCAAAATGTCCTTGGATTCCCGGATCATGTGACGGGCGAGCACCTCGTCGGTTTGCCCGCCGGTGACGCGCAGCAGATCCTCCCAGAACTCTTCCTCGGTGTAGGGGCCGGTCAGGATGTCGGTGGCGGCGTCATGGGCGCAGCGCATGTTGCGGGTATGGCGGGTGTTGCCGCCGCGATAGAACTTTGGCGCGCCCTCCAGCACGAGGACGGAGGCGCCGCCACGCCGGGCGCTGATCGCCGCACACAGCGCCGCATTGCCGCCGCCGATCACCAGCACGTCGTATTTACTGCTCATGCCGTCTGCCCGATGCCGACGAAGTTAGAGACATTCTGCCCGCCGGCCGCCTCGGTCAATCCCGGCCGCCATTGCGTACCTTTGTATACAAAGATATACATCAGCGTTGCAAGCGGCATCTCTGCATGGGCAGGATGCGCCGCGAGGGAAAACATGGCCAGACGCCCGGCAAAGGCAGGCGGATCGATCGCGCGCGGCGGCGGTGTCGCGCTGGGCGAAGCGGTGTTCCGCTCGCTCTGCGAGGCGCTGCAGGCCGGCAGCTACCGCGCCGGCGACCGCCTGCGCGAAGAGGAGGTCGCCAAGCGGCTGAAGGTCAGCCGCACGCCGGTGCGGGAGGCTCTGGGCCGGCTCGCGGCGCGCGGGTTCGTCGAACCCGCCGGCGGCCGCGGCCTCATCGTGCGCAACCTCGACATCTCCGAGGTGCTCGAACTCTATGCCATGCGCGAGATCATGGAAGGCGCCGCCGCGCGCCTGGCCGCGGAGCACGCCTCAGCGACCGAGGTCGACGCGCTCAGGGATATCGAACAGGCTTTTGTCGAAGCGTCTGCGGCCGACGCCGCCGAGATGGCAGGAGAAATGGCAAGGCTGAACCGCGCGTTCCACGAGGCGATCTGCCGCGCAGCGCGCAACCGCTATCTCGACAACGCGTCAGGCGAATTGCAGGACTGGATCGCACTGCTCGGTCCCACCACCTTCTCCGTATCGGGCCGCCCCTCGACCAGCCACGGCGAGCACCAGGCCATCATCGACGCCATCGCGGCTCGCAACGGCGATAAGTCGGAGCAGCTCGCGCGCGCACATATCCGCGAAGCGCTGCGCTGCCGGCTGAAGCTTTTGCAAAAGCAGTAGCGGCGAGACGCTCAGGCTACCACATCCGCGACGACCGCCTTCAACACGACCCGCGCATCATCCGGTTTGAGCCGCACTTGCAATCCGCGCTGACCGCCATTGATGTAAACCTGATCATGCACGAGCGCACTCTGCTCGATCACGGTGCGCACGGGCTTCCGCTGCCCGAACGGGCTGATGCCACCGACCTTGAAGCTGGTGACTCGCTCGGCTTCGAGCGACTTCATCATTTGCGCCGACTTGCCGCTCGCAGCCGCGGCGAGCTTCTTCATCGAGACTTCGCGGTCGGACGGGACGATGACACAGACCGGCTTGCCGTCGACCAGCGCCATCAGCGTCTTCAGGACGCGCGCGGGGTCCTCGCCGAGCGCCGATGCGGCCTGGAGTCCGATGCGCTCGGCATCGGGATCGTAGTCGTAGGTGTGGACGGTGAAGGCAATGCCGGCGGTTTCAAGCGCGCGCGTGGCTGGGGTGATTTTGGACATAGATCATGCTTACCACCGTCATTGCGAGGAGCGAAGCGACGAAGCAATCCCGAGCGTTCCGGGGAAAGATCCTGGCCTACTTCGCGACGTTCGCAATGACGGTGCGGGTACGCAGAGGCGCCGCACACGCGGCGGAGCTTTACTCCGCCGCGTCGCGCATTTCCGCGCGCTCGGCCCTGGCCGCGCAGAACTTGAACTCCGGGATCTTGCCGAACGGATCGAGCGCCGGGTTGGTCAACAAATTCGCTGCCGCTTCCGCGTAGCAGAACGGCATGAAGACCATGTTCTCGGGAACGTCGCGGTCCGAGCGGACCTTGACCTCGACCGCGCCGCGGCGGGTCTCGAGCCGAATGAAATCGCCGGGCGCAAGCTTCTTCCTGTGCATGTCCTTCGGCGACATGAAGGCCACAGCCTCGGGCTCGATCTGGTCGAGCACCTGCGCGCGGCGGGTCATCGAGCCGGTGTGCCAATGCTCGAGCACACGGCCGGTCGAGAGCACCATCGGGTATTCCGCGTCGGGAAGCTCGTCCGGCGGGATCACCTTGGCCGGCACGATCTTGCCGCGGCCGCTCGCGGTCGGGAAGCCCGTGGTGAAGATGATCTCGTTGCCGGGCTTGTTCGGATCGTCCGCCGGATAGGTGACGGCACCTTCACGCACCAGCCGTTCCCAGCTGATGTTCTTGAGCGACGGCATCAGCTCCGCCATCTCGGTGTAGACGTCGCCGGGACCGGCGTAATTCCAGGGCAGGCCCATGCGCTTGCCGATCTCCTGGATGATCCAGAGATCCTGCCGCGCATCGCCCGGCGGCTTGATCACCTGGCGCGCGAGCTGCACGCGGCGATCGGTGTTGGTGAAGGAGCCGTCCTTCTCCGCGAAGGCCGAGGCCGGCAGGATGACGTCGGCGTGGAAAGCGGTCTCCGTGACGAAGAGATCCTGCACGACGAGATGATCGAGCATCGCGAGTGCTCCGCGCGCATGCTGGAGATCCGGATCGGACATCGCGGGGTTCTCGCCCTCGATATACATGCCCGTGATCTCGCCGGCATGGACCGCGTTCATGATCTCGACCACGGTCAGGCCACGGACGGGATCGATCTCCTTCTGCCAGACCTTCTCGAAATTCACGCGCAGATCGTCACGATCGACCGGCTGATAATCCGGCAGGAACATCGGGATCAGACCGGCGTCGGAGGCACCCTGCACGTTGTTCTGACCGCGCAACGGATGCAGGCCGGTGCCGGGGCGGCCGACCTGGCCGGTGATCAGCGCCAGCGCAATCAGGCAACGCGCATTGTCGGTGCCGTGGACATGCTGGCTGATGCCCATGCCCCAGAAGATGATCGACGATTTCGCTCGCGCATAGGTTCGCGCGACCTCACGCAGGGTCTGCGCAGAGATGCCGCAGATCGCCTCCATCTTCTCCGGCGTGAACTCCTTGATCTTCTCCTTGAGGTCCTCAAAACCCTCAGTGTAGCCGGCGATGTATTGGTCGTCGGTCAGCCCCTCGGTGATGATCGTGTGGATCATCGCGTTCAGCATGGCGACGTCGGAGCCCGGCTTGAACTGCAAATGCTTGGTCGCATGGCGCGACAGCGACTGCCGGCGCGGGTCCATGACGATCAGCTTTGCGCCATTCTGCTTGACCGCATTCTTGATGAAGGTTGCGGCGACCGGATGATTCACAGTCGGATTGGCGCCGATCACGATGATCACCTCGGCGTCCATCGCCGCCGAGAACGGCGCCGACACCGCGCCAGAGCTCAGGCCTTCGAACAGCGCCGCGACCGACGAGGCGTGGCACAGACGCGTGCAATGGTCGACATTGTTCGAACCGAAGCCGGTGCGCACCAGCTTCTGGAACAGATAGGCCTCCTCGTTCGAGCCCTTCGCCGAACCGAAGCCGGCCAGCGCCTTTACGCCCTTCTCGTCGCGGATCTTGACGAGACCCTTGGCCGCGATGTCGAGCGCTTCTTCCCAGCTCGCTTCGCGGAAATGCGTGAAGGGATTGGCCGGATCAACCTGGTCGTTGGAATCCTTCTTCGCGTTCGGCAACCGCACCAGCGGCTTGGTCAGCCGATGCGGATGGTGGATGTAGTCGAAGCCGAAGCGGCCCTTGACGCAAAGACGGTTGCGGTTGGCCGGGCCGTCGCGGCCCTCGGCATAGATCACCTTCTCGTCCTTGACCTCATAGGTCACCTGGCAGCCGACGCCGCAGAACGGGCAGAGCGAATCCACTTTCTTGTCCGCATAGGTGACGCGGGTCTGCTTCTCGTCCAGCATTACGGCCGGCATCAGTGCCCCGGTCGGACAGACCTGCACGCATTCGCCGCAGGCGACGCAAGTGGACTCGCCCATGGGATCGTCGAAGTCGAAGACGATTTTCGAACCATGGTTGCGATAGGCCATGCCGATGACGTCGTTGACCTGGACCTCGCGGCAGGCACGCACGCACAGGCCGCACTGGATGCAGGCATCGAGATTGACGCGCATCGCCGGATGGCTGGCATCGGTCGCCCAACGCTCGGCGGCGGGGAAGCGGCTTTCGGTGACGCCGGTGGCCTCGGCCCAGTGCCAGAATTTGGACTCCGGATCGTGCGAGGTCTCGCGCGCCGGCTGATCGGCGACCAGCAGCTCCATGACCATTCTTTGCGCGGAAACCGCGCGCGCGCTCTCGGTCTTCACCTTCATGCCGACCGATGGCGTGCGCTTGCAGGACGCCGCAAGCACGCGCTCGCCCTCGATCTCGACCATGCAGGCGCGACAATTGCCGTCGGGGCGATAATCCGGTGCCGGCGTATAGCACAGATGCGGAATCTCGCGACCCCCGCGTTTCGCGACCTGCCAGATCGTCTCGCCGGCGTTGGCCTCGACCTGCTTGCCGTCGAGCTCGAACGTAATCTTCGTCATTCGGCCGCTTCCTTGAACTCGTCAGGGAAATATTTGATCACGGTGGACAGCGGATTCGATGCCGCCTGACCGAGACCGCAGATCGAAGCATCGCGCATCGCCTGGCTCAATTCTTCCAGAAGGGCGCGGTTCCAGACCGGTTTCTGCATCAGCTGCACGGCCTTCTGGGTTCCGACGCGGCACGGCGTACACTGGCCGCAGCTCTCGTCCTCGAAGAATTTCATGAGGTTCAACGCGGCCGCGCGCACGCTGTCCTTTTGCGACAGGATCACGATCGCGGCCGAGCCGATGAAGCAGCCGTATTTTTCAAGCGTGCCGAAGTCGAGCGGGATGTCGTCCATCGCCGCCGGCAGGATGCCGCCGGACGCACCGCCCGGCAGGTATGCGTAGAACTGATGGCCGTCGGCCATGCCGCCGCAATATTCGTCGATCAGCTCGCGCACGGTGATGCCAGCAGGCGCGAGCTTCATGCCGGGGTTCTTGACGCGGCCCGACACCGAGAAGCTGCGCAGGCCGTGCCGCTCATGGCGACCGTTGCCCTTCCACCAGTCGGCGCCCTTCTCGACGATGTCGCGCACCCACCACAACGTCTCGATGTTGTTGATCAGCGTCGGCAGGCCGAACAGGCCGACCTGGAACGGGTACGGCGGTTTGTGCCTGGGCAGGCCGCGCTTGCCCTCGATGCTTTCTAGCAGCGAGGATTCCTCACCGCAGATATAGGCGCCGGCGCCGCGGCGAATGTGCAGCGTCGGGCCGCCCGGCGGGAGCTTTGCGATCTCGCGCTCGATGATCTCGCGCGATGCCGGATATTCGTCGCGCAGGTAGATGTAGATATCCGAGGCCTGCACCACATGCGCGCCGATCAGCATGCCCTCGAGGAAGCGATGCGGATCGCTTTCGAGATAGAAGCGGTCCTTGAACGTGCCGGGCTCGCCCTCGTCGCCGTTGATCGCCATCAGTCGCGGGCCGGGCTCGCCGAGGACTGCGCGCCATTTGCGTCCCGTCGGGAAGCCGGCGCCGCCGAGACCGCGCAACGAGGCGTCGTCGAGCGCCTTCAACAGATCGTCTGTCGGCAGTTCGCCCGAGCGCAAGCGGTTGAGCAGCTTGTAGCCGCCGTCCGCAACATAGGCCTCGTAGCCGATATATTTGGGCAGATGCGCGTGGGTGTCGCCGGCCTTCGCGGCCGCCATGACATTGGCGACGGTCGCGTGATCGACGAAGTTGTGGCCGACTTCCGCGGCCGGTGCGGTGTCACAACGGCCGACGCAGGGCGCACGCACCACGCGGATGCCGGGACCCGACGCGTCTTGCAAATCGGCGAGCAGCTTCTCGGCCCCGAGCATCGCGCAGGTCAGCGAATCGCAGACGCGGATCGTCAGCGGCGGGATGTCAGGCTCGCCTTCCTTCACCACGTCGAAATGCGCGTAGAACGTTGCGGTCTCGAACACCTCGGCGAACGCGAGCTTCATCTCGTCGGCGAGCGCGGCGAGATGCGCGGCCGAGATCTGGCGATACTCGTCCTGGATCAGATGCAGATATTCGATCAACAGGTCGCGCCGCCGCGGCTTGTCGCCGAGCAGCTGCTCGATCTCATGGGACGCGGTGGGATCGACCTGCCGTCCCTTGGGCGTGGATTTAGCGCGCTTCCGTCCCTGGCCGGGATGTTCGAACTCGCGAACCTTGTGAACGTCGTCGTTGCTGCTCATGGAGACGTCGCGTTCTCCTCAAATGCGCGATGAGTTTAGGCCAGATCGCCAATGCGATCCGCCTTCATTTCCGACTCGATCAGCGAAACCAGTTCCCGCTGACCAAGCCAAATTCGACGCAACTCTAATCTCTGGTATGCCAGATGCAAGACAATTTAGAGCGTCCCTAGAATGATTTAGGAGGCAGGCGGTCACCCGCCATGCCCCTTTACCCAAGCGCCAGGCGGAACCCGATCTCAGGTCTTGCTCATGCACTCTTCGATGTAGAACCAACGGTCGTCGCCAGCGAGGCCCTTGGACTTTACCTCGGCGCGGCAGGCCTTGAGCTTTGGCTTGTTGGCTGCCCATTTCGCCTTCATGTCTTTCAGCTTCTGCATGCTGAGCTTGATCTTGCCAGGCGGCTTGGCGGTGGTCGTCGCGGCCGGTGCCGCGGTGGCAGGCGTCGTGGCGGTTTGCGCGGACGCGGTATGAAGGCTTGCGGCCAGCAGCATGGCGGCAAGGCAGATACGAGTGCTGAGCATAAAGAATCCCCCTAGATCCCATTCTTGACTTGAAAGACGAGCATCGCGGGATGCTGAGCAGTCAGCATCCCGCGACGATGTGGGTTTGCGATTACAGGATCTTAACCGCGCTCTCGAGCGTCTTGTACACGCCCCACGCCAGCGGAACGCCGACGAACAGCCAGAACATTGCAGCCTTGATATCGAGGCCGCCGGTTCCGATCCCGAACGAGCCCGTCTGAACCGTATTGGCGCCGGCGCCCGCCGCCTGCAGCTTCGCGACTTCGGCTTCGCTCATGTACCATTTCGAGTCGACCGGCTTGATCAGGTAGTTGCAGATGATGCCGGCGATCAGCATCGCACAGAGAATGTACATGGTCGTGTTGTAGAGCTGGTCACGCGGCACGCCCGCTGCGAGCTGGAACTCGCGGATGTAGTTCACGACAACGGGGCCGATGATGCCCGCGGTGGACCACGCCGTCAGCAGCCGGCCGTGGATCGCGCCGACGAACTGAGTGCCGAACATATCGGCCAGATAGGCCGGCACCGTGGAGAAGCCGCCGCCATACATCGACAGGATGATGCCGAAGCCGAGCACGAACAGCATCTTCGAGCCCATCGCCGCAAACGTCGGCGCCAGTGCGTAGAGCACGATGCCGAGGATAAAGAACGTGTAATACGTATTTTTGCGGCCGATATAGTCAGACAACGACGCCCAGACGAAGCGGCCGCCGATGTTGAACAGTGACAGCAGGCCCGCGAAGCCCGCCGCGATGCCCGCGATGACAGTCTTCTGCTCGACCGAGAGCTGACCAAAGGCGAGCTCCGGATGGCCGATCAGCTTGCCGGCGAAGATCTCCTGCAGCATCGGAGAGGCCATGCCGATCACGCCGATGCCGGCCGACACGTTCAGGCACAGCACCCACCAGATCAGCCAGAACTGCGGCGTCTTGTGCGCGTTGTCGAGATGGACGTGATGCTCGGAGATCATTGTTTTCTTCTCGCTCGGCGGCGTCCAGCCGTCAGGCTTCCAGCCGGCCGGCGTCACGCGGTAGGCGAAAGCGCCGATTGTCATGAAGACGAAATAGACGATGCCCATCACGAGGAAGGACTTCCACACGCCGACATCGGTCGGTGTCTTGAAGTAGTTGATCAGGATGTTGGCAAACGGTGCGCCGATCATGGCGCCGCCGCCGAAACCCATGATCGCCATGCCGGTCGCCATGCCGCGGCGATCGGGAAACCATTTGATCAGCGTGGACACAGGCGAGATGTAGCCGAGGCCAAGGCCGATGCCGCCGATCACGCCGGACCCCAGCCACATCAGCCAGAGCTGGTGGGTGTAGATTCCGATCGCACCGAGGAACAGGCCGCCGCACCAGCAGATCGCCGCGACGAAACCGGCCTTGCGCGGACCAGCCCGTTCGAGCCAGCCGCCCCAGACAGCAGCGGCAACGCCGAGCACGACGAAGAACAGGGTGAACATCCAGCCGAGGCTTGCGACCTTCCAGTCGCAACTGGTGGTGAAGAGCTCCTGCCACAGCGACATATCCGGACAGGCTTTCGGCGCCGTGATGCCGATCGCGCGCGACAGCGGCAGCCAGAACACCGAGAAGCCGTAGGCCATGCCGATGCAGAGATGGATGCACAGCGCAGCCGGGGGCACCAGCCAGCGATTGAACCCGGCCTTGGCGATCGTGCGCTCGCGATCAAGAAAACCTGCGCCGGCGCCTGAAATCGTTCCAGCGCTCTCGATTGTCGTCATGCGTTCCTCCCCTGCGGACGCCCTTCTGAGCGGCCCGCCGCTAGATCCTGTTCCTCAGCCCATTGCGGTGCAGCCTGTCCCTGCTGCTCCGCACAATCACACGATGCGCGCCAGGATTGTCACGCACATCCAAACGTTAACCCCTCAACCCCGAGATCTATGCCCTACGCCGCGTTCAGGCTTCATGCGATGTCCCGTTGCTCCGCGTATCGCGGGCAAGACTCGACCTCCGCGTCTCGGCGGAGGAAGTCGATTGGGGCAGAAGTGATGAGCGATGTCGATAGACAAAAGGTAGGTATCAACCGAGTGACCGCTGGCTAAGTGGGCGGCGCACCATTGATTTTTTCTATCGGCCTATCGGCCTTCTCTATCAAAAACACGACGCGCGTGTCGTTGCGCTCGGTGATCTCCACCGTGCCGCCGGTCTCGCGGATCAGGTTCGGGATGTCGATCACCGACAAGGGATCCGTGCAGTACACCTCGAGCTGATCGCCCGGCTGCAAGGGTTTCAACGCCTTGCGCGTCTTCAGAGCGGGCAGCGGGCATTTCAACCCGGTGAGATCGAGCGTCGTTCTGGTCATGGGCGCAACATGGAGGGCTGGGTTGATGGCGTCAACGCCAAGACAACGCCAAGACAACGCCAAGCCTCAGAGCAGATCGGCATAGGATAGGAAACCTACACCCTGCCCCGGCTCGACCTGGGTGATGTCTTCGCCCAGTTCAATGAGACCGTCGGTCTCGACCAGCGACGACAACAGGCCGGCGCCTTCGCGCGGGAACTTGATAGCCTCGAGTGCGCCGTCCTGTCCGCGCCGCAAGGACGCCCGAACATATTCGCGCCGCCCGATCTTTTTCTTGTAGGTGAATGCCGCGCGCACCGGGATCGGCAACAGCGGCTCGGCCAGGCTGCCCGCGAGCGC
Source organism: Bradyrhizobium sp. 197 (assembly GCF_023073375.1). NCBI lineage: Bacteria > Pseudomonadati > Pseudomonadota > Alphaproteobacteria > Hyphomicrobiales > Nitrobacteraceae > Bradyrhizobium > Bradyrhizobium sp. 197. The sequence goes on from NZ_JADPJJ010000007.1 coordinate 97,742, forward strand.
CAGCACCGTCGGCCGCACCACATGCACGAAAGTCACGAAACTCGCGACGGGATTGCCCGGCAATCCGATCAGCGGCGTGCCCTCGATGATACCCATCGCCACCGGCCGTCCCGGCTTGATCGCCATCCGCCACAACACCAGCGAGCCGATGCTTTCGACCGCCGCCTTGACGTGATCCTCCTCCCCGGTCGAGACGCCGCCGGTGGTGAGGATCAGGTCGTGGCTGCTTGCCACCTGCTTCAAGCCATTTGCGAGCGCGTTGCGCTCGTCGCGCAATATGCCGAGATCGCTGACCTCGCAGCCGAGCCGGCGCAGCATCGCCATCAGCATGAAGCGGTTGGAGTCGAAGAGCTGCGAGGTCGCGCGCGGCTCGCCGGGCGAAGCCAGTTCGTCGCCGGTCGAAAACACCGCGACGCGGATGCGCCTGACGACGTCGAGTCTGACAAGGCCGAACGCCGCGGCGAGCGCGACATGCTGCGGCAGCAACCGCTGGCCTGCGCGCAGCGCGATGTGCCCCTCGGGAATGTCCTCGCCCGCAGGCCGGACATTGGCACCCGGCTTCAGTCCCGGCGGCAGCACAATCCGGCCGGAATCATCGATGCGGACATCTTCCTGCATGAAGACGGTTTCGGCATCCGGCGGCATCGGCGCGCCCGTAAAGATGCGCGCGGTGTGGCCGGCCTTGATCTGCGCCTGTGCAAGGCCGCCGGCCTGGATGCGGCCGTCGAGCGGGAGCGCCCGTTCCGCGCTGTCCGGAACATCTGCGTTGCGCACGGCGTAGCCATCGACGGCCGAGTTGGTGAACGGCGGCAGCGGCAGAGGCGCCGCAATGTCGCGCGCCAGCACACGCCCGTCCGCATCGACCAGCGCCACGGTTTCGAGATCGGCAATCGCGCTGACGCGCGTCGTGATCAGGCCAACGGCCTCGCCGACTGACATCATCGGTCCACCGAAGGCAAAACAATCGTCGGACAATTGCGCCATGGTGCCTCGTCAACGCATCGCAGCGCTTTTCGCGACCGCTTCCTCGACCGGCATCGCCGCGCGGAGCAGCAGCGCCGCAGCAGCCTCGATATCATCGAGATGGACGGTGGGCAGTCGCGTTTCAATGGCGACATCGGCCGCGATCCCGAAAATTCCGGGATCATCGGGAAACAGCAACGGCTTGTCGTTGGCGGCGCGATGCACCTCGATCTTGCGATGCGGCTCGCGCTTGAAGCCTTCGACCACGACGAGATCGACCGCGGACAGCTTGCTCAACAGTTCCGGCAGTCGCGGCTCCGCCGCGCCGCGCAACTCATGCATCAGGACCCAGCGATTCGACGAAGCCACCAGCACCTCGGCCGCGCCGGCCTCGCGATGGCGCCAGGAGTCCTTGCCGGGCACGTCGACATCGAACTGGTGATGCGCATGCTTGATGACCGAGACGCGCAAGCCCTGCGCGTTGAAATGCGGGATCAGCCGCGTCAACAGCGTGGTCTTGCCCGCACCGCTCCAGCCTGCAAGGCCGATGACTTTCATCACAACGTGATCTCCGCCAGCCGTATCTGCGCCCGCAATGACGAGAAGAGACATTTTCGCTTTCCACCGCCATGCTTATATCGGCTTGACCCCAATGTCATGCTAACCTCGCGGCCATGATGAAGATCGACAAAGCCCCGGTGCCCGTGATCGCGCCGAACCCGGACGACCCGCGCCTGACCCAGAGCGTGACCGGGACCGACCAGTCCGGCGTCAGGATCGAGATCAAGGTGCCGATGGAGCGGCCGCTGACGCTCTACCTGAATTCGCAGGAAATCGTCACCATGATGACGATCGGCGACTACCCGGAATATCTGGCGCTGGGCTATTTGCTCAACCAGAACATGCTGAAATATAATGACGAGGTCACCGAGGTCGAATACGACGACGACCTCCAGGTGGTCGTGGTGCGCACCGAACACCACACCAATTTCGAAGCCAAGCTGAAGAAGCGCACGCAGACTTCGGGCTGCGCGCAGGGCACCGCCTTCGGCGACCTTCTCGAAGCGGTCGAGAGCGTTGCGCTGCCGAAGGCCGAGTTGCGCACCTCCTGGCTCTACCAGATGACCCAGACCATCAACACGATGCCCTCGCTTTATCTGGAAGCCGGTGCGATCCATGGCTGCGTGCTGTGCAGGGAGGGCGAACCGCTCTGCTACACCGAGGACGTCGGCCGTCACAACGCCGTCGACAAGATCGCGGGCTGGATGTACCGCCACGGTGTCGATGCATCCGACAAGATCCTCTACACCACGGGACGGCTCACCTCGGAGATGGTGATCAAGACGGTACGCATGGGAATTCCGATCCTGGTGTCGCGCTCCGGCTTCACGGCCTGGGGCGTCGATCTCGCACGCCAGGTCGGGCTGACGCTGGTCGGACGCGCGCGCGGAAAACGCTTCATCGCACTCGCGGGCGAAGAGCGCATCGTCTACGACCAGAACCTCGCTTACATCGAGGAGGAATCGGCCAAGCACAAGCGCAAGGGTGAAGGTGGTGGAGACTAGCTTTCCGACGACGCAAGGCGTGCTGCTCGCCGGCGGCCTGGCGCGGCGCATGGGCGGCGGCGACAAGCCGATGCGGACCATCGGCGGGCGCACCATCCTGGAGCGGGTGATCGCACGCCTTGCGCCCCAATGCAGCGGACTGATCCTGAATGCCAACGGCGATCCCGCCCGCTTTGATTCATTCGGATTGCAGGTCGTCGCCGACGATGTCCCCGGCTTTCCCGGCCCGCTCGCCGGCATCCTTGCCGCGCTCGACTGGACCGCAGCGAACCGGTCTGAGGTGGAGTGGGTGCTCAGCGCCGCCGGCGACTGCCCCTTCCTGCCGCGCGATCTGGTCGCGCGCTTGCATGAAGAGCGCATCGCGGCGAATGCCGAGCTCGCTGTTGCGGCGTCAGGCGACCAGTCGCATCCGGTGATCGGATTGTGGCGCGTTGGCTTGCGCGACGAACTGCGTCATGCGCTGGTGGTCGAAGACCTCCGCAAGATCGACCGCTGGACCGGGCGCTACCCGCTCGCGACGGTGACGTGGCCGACCGAGCCGCTCGATCCGTTCTTCAACGCCAACACGGTCGAGGATATCGCGGAAGCCGAGCGGCTGGCCGCGCTGGATGCGGCGTCTTAATCCAGCTCTACGCTGGCCGGAAACCGGCCCGCTGCAGCGCGGCGCGCGCGTCGTCCGATCCGAGTGCGGCGAGAAAGGCCTGCACCGCCGGCCGCTGCTTGCGCACTGTCACCAGCGCGAAGTCATAATGCTCTTCCGCGAGCGGAATGAAACCGAGGCCGACCGCATGGGCGACCGGCGCAATGGTCATGCCCCAGTCGGCGCGGCGCTGTGCGACGGCCGCGGCCACCGCGTTGTGCGAGCGCGGCTGGTTCCAATACCCTTCCGGGCGCGCACCACCGAGCAGCCGGTCGATCAGGATGCGCGTGCCGGCGCCCTGGTTGCGATTGACCATGATGCAGACGGGATCGGAGAGCGCGGCGGCGACGGCCTGCTTCGCGTCCAGGCCTTCGAAACGCTTGTCGCCCTGGCGAAACACGATGCCCTGCATCCGGCGCCATCCCGGCACAAGCTCGAGTCCTTCGACGAGGTAAGGCGTATTGTAGGTCTCGCTCTTGTCGTCGAACAGATGGATCGGCGCCAGATCGCATTCGCCGCGCCGCGCCGCTGCAAGCCCGCCGAGACTGCCGACCGCGATCGAGCGCACGGTCAGGCCGGCGTGCGCGAGTTGCGCGCTGACGAGATCGAGGCCGGTGCAATGGCTGCCGACGATGACGAGATCGGGCACCCGCACATGCGGCGTAAACAGCGTCACCTCGGCCTCGGTCCCGGCCGGCATCTGCTCGGCGAGCGCGTCGATGCGCAAAAAACCGTCGGCCTGTGCGAACGACGTGATCGCACCGGAGCCCTTGCCGGAGGGATAGGCAATCAAGCCGTCCTTGCCTTCGACCAGCGAGACCATGACGAATTCGGTGCGGCCGAGCTCGGAAGCAATGCGCACCGGCACAGTCGCGTTCACCTTGGCATCGGAGCGTGGTGGCAGCCCGGCCATCTTGCGCAGCACCGGCACGATCATGTCGTGGAAGGTGAACATCGCCGAGGTCGGAAAACCCGGCAGGATCACCACCGGCTTGCCGTCGCAGACCGCAAGGCACAACGGCTTGCCGGGCTTGAGCGCAATACCATGCGCGACGATGCCGGGCTGGCCGAGCCGGCCGATGATGCGATGAGAGAGATCGCCCGCGCCTTTCGACGTGCCGCCGGAGAGCACCAGCATGTCGGCATCCTCAAGCGCGCGGCGCATGGCGGCTTCGAGCCTGGCTTCGTCGTCCGGAATCGCGCCGAGGAAAACCGCATCGCCGCCGTTCTCGTCGATCGCAGCGGTGACGATCGCGCCGTTGGTATCATAAATCGCGGCGGGCGCGAGCACCTCGCCGGGCTGGACCAGCTCGTCGCCGGTGGAGATCACAGCAACCCGCGGTTTGCGCGCGACAGTCACGTCTGCAATGCCGCAGGCTGCCAGCATGCCGATCTCGCGCGAGCCGATGATCGTGCCGGCGCGCAGCAGCGCCTCGCCGCGCGCGATGTCGGATCCCGCATAGGATACGAATTGCCCGGGGGACACCGCACGACGGACGTCGATCGCATCAAGGCCGGCCGGCTGGGTGTGCTCGACCATGACGACGGCATCGGCACCGCGCGGCAGCGGACCGCCGGTGGCAATCGGCGTTGCGGTTCCCGCCGCCACTTGCAGCGCCGGTGCGGTACCGCAGTGGATGATCTCACCATTCAACCCGAGGCGAACCGGTGCGCCTTCGCCGGCCGCTGCAAGGTCCGCCGAGCGCACCGCAAAGCCGTCGACATTGGAACGGTCGAACGGCGGCACGTCGATCGGCGCGGTGATGTCTTCGGCGAGTGCCGCACCGAGCGCATCGGCAAGCTTGCGGCTTTCGCTTGGGATCGCGCGCGGGAACAGCGCGGCCTCGAAGCGTGCCAGCGCCTCCTCGCGGGACAGGATTTTGAGGAACTGCTCCTGTTCGAGGGCGCTGCGGACTTGCGATTGCGGGATCATCGTCATGCCAAAGACCGTATCATTCCCGCATCAGATAGGCATCGACCGGCGCGCCCGCTGCAAATCCCTCGTGGCTGGCGGGAACAAGCAGCCATGTGTCGGCACGGGCAATTGCCTGGAGCGGCCATTCGCCTACCGCAAGCGGCACCCACGCATGATGTTCCTCGGCCAGCAGGCCAATTTCGGCGATGCCGACGCTGGATGCGATTTTTCGCGCGAGCGGCAAGGTTATCTGTCGGCGCGGCAGCCGCGCCGACAGCCGGTCTACGAGCGGCAGAACGAGCGCGAGCCAGACCGCAAGCGCCTGATCGGCCGAGCCGGGCAAGGCGACGACGGGAACCTGTCCGAGCCGCCCGGCCGCCGCGGTGCGTCCGGGCTGGAGCGCAAGACCATGCGCGATCACATCACCACGCCGGGCCAGCGCCGTGACAGCTGCATCCTTGCGACCGACGCCGCTGCCGCCGACCGTCAGCAGGAGATCGCAGGTGGGAGCGCCGAACGCCTCCGCGATCGATGCCACATCTCGCGCACCGGCCTCGTGCGTTTGCACATCCAGCCCTGCGGCGCGTGCGATGTCTGCAATCAGATGCATGGTCCCCGTTGCGCCTGGTACATTGACAATGCGCAGCCGCGGACGGCGCACGCTCAGTCGGTCCAGTCCGGCGGCGCGCGCGAGCAGCAGAGCGGCAGGACCGACCGGATACCCCTCTGCCGCGGCAGGCGTGCGTCCGTCGATGTCACTTCCGGCGCGCCTGATGCCCTGCCCCGGCACGCCCTCCGCCAGCACCTGGGCGAGCGGACCGGACAGTTCGACTGCGTCGGCATCGAGCACACAGTCGCATCCCGCCGGCATCGCGTCCCCCGCATCGACCCAGGCGGGCGCCGTTGCGAGAGGCAGCGGTGAATAGGAGGACGCGCCGACCAGATCATTGGCGCATAATGCCCAGCCGTCCGCGGCAGCGACGTCGCGAGGCGGATGGGCCGCAAGCAGCGGCGTGCCCGCCGCGATACAGCCGGCCGCTTCAGTCAGTGGCAACTGCACCGGCGCGAGCGGATCAAGCCCCTTCAGCAACGCAGCGAGCGCGGTGTCGAGCGGCGTCAGCGATGGCGGCAGGCGCTGGGTCATGCGCCATGATGGACCATGCATCGCCAGGTTTGGCAACCGTTGGCGATACGAACGTCAGCCGCCTGACTTGTCCGCATTGGGGAAGAACAGCTGTTGTCCGTCGACCTTGTATCCGGCGATCGCCGCCTGCCCCTCCGGCGAGGTCAGCCAGTCGATGAAGTCTTGCCCGAGCTCCTTATTCACGTTCGGAAACTTCGCGGGGTTCACCAGCATTGCGCCGTATTGGTTGAGCAGCCGCTTGTCGCCTTCGACGAGGACGTCGAGATCGCCGCGCTCCCGAAATGCGATCCAGCTGCCGCGGTCGGACAGTACATAGGCGTTCGCCGTGCGCGCTGCGTCGAGGGCGGAGGTCATGCCCTGCTTGAACTCGCGATACCAAGCGCCCTTGACGCTCGCGATGTCGATACCGGCGACGATCCAGAGCGCGAGCTCTGCGGCATGCGTGCCCGAGCGGTCGCCGCGCGTCACGAACGGCGCACCCTTGGCCTCGATCGCTTTCAGCGCGGTTGCGATGTCCTTGCCTTTCACGCCGGCGGGATCGCTCTTCGGCCCGATCAGCACATAGTCGTTGTACATCACGTCAAAGCGCTTCACGGCAAAACCGTCCGCGACGAATTTCTCCTCCTGCGGCCGTGCGTGCATCAGCACGACGTCGACTTCGCCCCTCCGCGCCCCGTCGAGCACCTCGTCGGCGCGCCGCGCGATCACCGTCACGTCGATGCCGGTCTTTTCGCGGAAGATCGGCAGCAGATAATCGAGCAGGCCGGACTCCTGCGTCGCCGTGGTCGTGGCCAGCACGATCGCGCGGTCCTCCGCGGATGAGGCCGCAACGCCCGCGGCGAGGCCGCAGAGAAGCGCGAGTGCAACGGACAGGCGGCGGACGGCCATGATCGGGTTCCAATTGGCTATGACGCGAGCATGATGATGATGGATTGCGCCGCACTCGTGACGCGTTTGCTCGTTCCGGCGCCCAATCGCTGCGCGCACGCGGGCTGGAGCGCCTGCAGCGCGACGAGGTGACGGCCGTGGCAGTGCACTGCCTCGATGCCGACGGCAATCTTGCCGCTGCCGCCAGTGCTGCGTGACGCTCCGGACCTACGTGATGCATTGCTGGTCGCGTTCGTGCGCCGCGAGCAGGGTCTCGTGCTGCCGCCGGGCAATCCGAAACGGCTGCGCGGCCTCTCCGACGTGCTCGCGCTCGGTGCCAGAATGGCGATGCGGCAGCGCAGCTATTTCCGCCCCACCATGTAGGCCTTGATCCGGTTCCTCAGCGAAAAACGGTTGCGGCAGCGCGCCGAGGAGCTGACCGGCTACGATCCCTCGCCGGCCGGACAAATCCGCTTCGCGGCCTGACGTTGACGCCCGCCCCCAAATAGTTGCAAAAGAAACCAATTCAGCCGGGCCATACCCGGGAAGCAACACCGGCCAACGCGCCGGATCAGGGGAGGACACGCGTGAAGCCAACGAGATTTGGACTGCCGGTCGCTGCCGGCTTTGCAGCGACGTTCCTGGCGGCAACGCTGCTGCCGGGCGCCGCAATGGCGCAGGTTTCCGACGACATCGTCAAGATCGGCGTGCTCACCGACATGAACGGCCCGGCCTCGGCACCGACCGGCCAGGGTTCGGTGACGGCGGCGCAGATGGCGATCGACGATTTCGGCGGCACCGTGCTCGGCAAGCCGATCAGCATCGTCGTCGGCGACCACCAGCTCAAGGCCGACATCGGCGGCGCCATCGCGCGGCGCTGGTACGACGTCGACCAGGTCGATCTGATCGTCGACGTGCCGGTCTCCGCGGTCGGGCTCGCGGTGCAGAACATGGCCAACGAGAAGAAGCGGCTGTTCATCACCCACTCCACCGGCACCGCCGATTTCCACGGCAAGTTCTGCTCGCCCTACGCGATCCAGTGGGTGTTCGACACCCGCGCGCTCGCGGTCGGCACCGCGGACGCCGTGGTCAAGCGCGGCGGCGACAGCTGGTTCTTCATCACCGACGACTACGCCTTCGGCCATTCGCTGGAGCGCGACGCCTCGGCGGTCGTGACCGCCAACGGCGGCAAGGTGCTGGGCTCGGTGAAGCCGCCGCTGGCAACGCCCGACCTCTCCTCGTTCGTGCTGCAGGCGCAGGCCTCCAAGGCCAAGATCATCGGCATCGCCGCCGGTCCGCCCAACAACATGAACGAGATCAAGACCGGCTCGGAGTTCGGCGTGTTCAAGGGCGGCCAGCAGATGGCGGCATTGCTGGCGCTGATCACCGACATCCACGGCCTGGGCTTGCAGGCTGCCCAAGGGCTGTTGCTGACGACGTCGTTCTATTGGGACATGGACGACAAGACCCGCGAATGGTCGAAGCGCTATTTCGCCAAGATGAACAAGATGCCGTCGATGTGGCAGGCCGGCGTCTATTCGAGCGTGATGCACTATCTCAAGGCCATCAAGGAAACCGGCACCGACGATCCGCTCAAGGTCGCGGCGAAGATGCGGGAAAAGCCGATCGAGGATTTCTTCGCCCGCAACGGCAAACTGCGCGAGGACAATCTGATGGTGCACGACCTCTGGCTGGTGCAGGTGAAGACGCCGGAGGAGAGCAAATATCCGTGGGACTATTACAAGATCCTCGCGACGATCTCCGGCGACAAGGCTTTCGGTCCGCCGGACCCGGCGTGTGCGATGGTGAAGAAGTGACGGTGTAGTGAGAGAGGTCATCATGCCCGGGCTTGTCCCGGCCATCCACGATCTTTCAGACGGCACCAAGAACGTGGATGCCCGGGACAAGCCCGGGCATGACGGCTGTGGGTGTACTGCGCGCCCTATTTCACCACTCCGATCTCGCGAAAATACTTCATCACGCCCGGATGGATCAGCTCCGGCTTCGGCGCGGCCGCGACCGTGTTCGCGGCCGTGGTCTCGCAGGCTTGCGCGAGCTGCTTGCAGAAATTTGCCTCGACGCCGTGCAGCGTCTTCGCCAGCCGGTAGGCGACATCGTCCGGCAGGTCTTCGCGCGTCAGGACAAAACTCCAGGAGCCGAGCGAGGCGATCGGCTCGGATTGTTTTGGATAGCTGCCCGCCGGCACGGTCAGCGGCTTCAGGAACGCATGTTTGGCGCGGATGCGCGCGATCTCTTCGGCACTGGGCGCGATGAAGCGCGCGCCTGACGCGCTCGAGGCCACGGCCGCAAAGCCGGGCCAGCCGATGCCGGCGCCCCAGAGTGCGGCGACACGTCGATCCTCGACCATCGCGGGACCGTCGCCGGCGCGGTCGAGATAAACAGCCTTGAAATCCTCGTCCTGCTTCAGGCCGAGACCATCCAGCACGTAGCGCGCCAGGATCGGCAGGCCCGAGCCTTTCGCGCCGAATGCGACGGGCTGACCGACGAGATCGCGAATCGTCTTGTACGGACTGTCCGCGCGCACCACGAACATGCCGGGGTTGGAATAAATCGCAGAGAGAATCTTCAGCCGGACCGGCCCGCGGCCGATGCCGGCAAAGGCTTCATAGGCCGGCTCGCCCGCGACCAAAGCGAGATCGAGCTCGCCTTTCTCCAAGAGCGGAATGTTCTCGTTGCTGCCCTTGGTGTTGCGCGGGACGATAATGGCTTGCGGATCGGCCGCATTCATCGCTTGCGCGAAAGCGTTGCCATAGAGGGGAAAGCCGCCGCCGGGCGTCGCGGTGCCCAGGCTAATCGTAGAGCTGATTGTCGTGGTCGAAATGGGCTTGCCTCCGGTTTGAGCAGCGGCGGGGCTTGAAAGCAGCGCCGCGCCGAGAACAATGGTGATTGCGAATCTCATGGTCGGTCCCGGCGGGGGCGCGTCAACATCGACTTGCGGCGATGTAGGCAACGCCCTGTTTTTGTGAAAGCATGCAGCCCAACGACAATAGAACAATGGGAGACGTCATGTTGCGAATTTTGCGTAACAGTATTTTCGGGCTGGTTTTCATTTCAACGCTTTTTAGCGCCGCACCTCCCGCCTCCGCAGCCGGATATCCCGATCGTCCCGTGCACTGGATCATCGGCTTCTCCGCCGGCGGCCCGGTCGATATCGTCGCGCGGATCATGGCGCAATGGCTGTCGGACCGTCTCGGCCAGCAGTTCATCGTCGAGAACCGCACCGGCTCGGGCGGCAACATCGCCGCCGCGGCCGCGATCAGCTCGCCGGCGGACGGCTATACGCTGCTGTTCGTCGCGCCCAACAACGCGATCTCGACCTCGCTGTACAAGAAGCTGCCGTTCGACTTCCTGCGCGACACCGTGCCGGTCGCGAGCATCATGCAGCTCACCAACATGCTGGTCGTCTCCAACGCGTTCCCCGCCAAGACGGTTCAGGAGTTCATCGACTACTGCAAGGCCAATCCCGGAAAAATCTCCTTCGCCTCCTCCGGCAACGGCACCTCGGTGCACATGTCGGCCGAGCTGTTCAAGGTGATGACCAAGTGCGACATGGTGCACGTGCCCTATCGCGGATCTGCGATCGCCTTCCCCGACATCATCTCAAACAAGGTGCAGCTGATCTTCGACAACCTTCCGTCGGCGCTGGAGCAGGCCAAGGGCGGCAACGTCCGCGCACTCGGCGTGACCTCGCCGCAGCGCTGGCCGAGCGTGCCCGATGTGCCCGCGATCGCCGAGACCGTGCCGGGCTTCGAAGCGGTCGGCTTCTACGGCATCTCCGCGCCGAAGGGCACGCCGCCGGACGTGATCGATATCCTCAACAAGGCCGTCAACGAAGCGCTGAAGGACCCGAAGCTGATCGCACGTCTCGCCGAGACCGGCGGCATCCCCAAGCCGATGACATCAGCCGAGTTCGGCAAGCTGGTCGCCGACGAGACCGAGAAGTGGCGCAAGGTGGTGGAGTTCGCCGGGGTGTCGGTGGATTAGCGCCGTCTCGCGGCGGGCCTTTAGACCGCCGGCAAGACGTCAGGGGGACCTGCGGGCCCCCTCAAAACAAAAACCGCGAAAACAACCCCATGCACAGTAGAAGAGGTTAGCGATTACAAAGGGTTACGGAAGCGAACAAACGACCCTTCGCTGAGGCGATTTGACTTGTCGGGCAAAACAGGAGCATAAGGGCATTATTGCCAATTTCGGGTATTCGAAAACTTCCTGCGTTGCTCCACCGGCGTTTCCATCCGCCAGGAGCCAGCATTGCACCCCCGCCTCCATCCCTGTAAACGAACCGCGCACCGTTGCCGGCCACGCTTTCTCGCGGCCGTCTCGCGGCGGGGCCTGTAGCTCAATGGTTAGAGCCGGCCGCTCATAACGGTCTGGTTGCAGGTTCGAGTCCTGCCGGGCCCACCAGCCTTCGCTCGCTTCGCGAGCTTCGGCTCGGCAAGCCGGTGTTCCCTCTTAGACTTTTTGACCGAGGACCGCGGGCCTGCGCGCGTAAACTACCCTTGCCCTCGCTCAGCGGCTGCGCTTGCATCGACTCTTTCGGCGGGGGAATTCAGCGTGCGCATTTTAGTCTTGGTGGCGGCTTGCGCCGCGCTGACCGGGTGCATGACGGCGGGCGAAACGGTCTCGTTCAAGGCTTCTAATCCACAACAACAAGCTCTCATGAGGGATGGTCAGCCTGCTCTCGTCTCGCGGCAAAAGAGCTCCCTGGTCCTCGTTCGGCCAGCGTCACGGCAGCTCCAAGCGAACGGCCGGCCCGTGTTCGTGGTCGGCATCAACAATCTCGGCCGCCAACCGGTCGAATTTCGAGTCGGGCAAGTTGAAGCCGTCCAGCACGCCGCGGGATCCGACTTCGAAATGAAGATCGTGACGTACGAGATGCTTGTTCAAGAGGAGAAGAACCGGCAGGTCGCGGCTGCGCTTCTGACCGGGGTCGCCGCCGGCGCCAACGCTTACGGCGCATCGCGAGCTGGATATGGCACCTATACGACCCCAGGCGGTCGCACCGGCACATTCTACAGCCCGACAGCCGCGGCGATCGCGCAAGGCAACGCGGCCGCACAAAACGACGCGATGATTTCGGGGACGATCGAAGCTGGTCAGCGCAACATGGCCGTGCTCGAGCAAGCGGTGATCAAGGACAATACGCTCCTGCCCGGCGAATGGTACGGAGGCCAACTGCACCTCGCGCCGCCCACTGATCAGAACGGCGCGCAAAAGACCTATACTGTGGTGATCACCGTAGGATCGGATCGCCACGTGATCGATGTGGCGCAAGGAGCGCCAGGGGCGTGACAGATCGAGCTTAATCGATATCGCGGGACTACGGTGACCGTGCACTCAATGGTGCCCTTCCGCTTTAATAGGCTACAGACGAGTTAAATGCACTGTCACCGTAATACTGAAGGTTGCGCTCCCGCCCCGCGCTCGCTACAACAATCTCAAGCTTACAGGCAGATTTGTTGTCGTGTTTCGCGACATATGATCCAATGTCTGGGACGATGCTCCCTGAACTGGAGCTCGATGTATCGTTTATGCGCCGTGTCCCCTCGCATCATCCAGATCCCGCTCTCAGGCGGCGACCGAAAGGCCCAGGCCAAAGGCATCCAAACGCGCTGAAAAGCTGCAAGCCAAAGCAAAACGATCGACTTCAAGGAATTGCTCCGGATGGAGCCCGACGGCGGCACGACCAACATCCGCAACGTGAACAGCAAGCACTGAACGCGCTGGCTGGGTCCGCAGCACCGCTGCGTGGTGCCGTTCAACAGCTTGCGCGAATTCAACAAGGCCGAGGGCGGGGACGTCTGGTTCGCGATGCGAGAGCGATCCGGCGGGCAACCTGCAAACCTGGAAGACGAAAATCTGCCTTCTAATTCCCTTTGGGCCCGGGCGGTCCGATCGGGCCTGCAGGTCCGGCCGGACCTGGGGGACCCGCCGGTCCGGGGAGGCCGCAGTTCTGTATCACCACGTCTCTCGTATCCGGTCCGGACGTGATCTTTACGATACAAGTGGACGGAAACTCCGGTCCGATCCACCGAAACCCTCCGGTCGAAGTGCTCTCGACTTTCACGGTTTTGCTTGGACTGATCCTGATCTCCACGCTGGGCTCGCGGGGTCGTCTTACTCTTCCGACGATGACCAGCTCGCCCTGCGATATGGCGGCGGTTGTTATGAATATTTCCGCATGCGCGCTTTCAGTCCACGCAATCGCAAAGCCAGCTATAAAAGCTCCAACGGTGCCAAAAGGCTTTGCGAGCATCATAGGCCTCCGTGCTTCCCTCACCGCTTCGCATGCGTCGCGCACCGACGGTTAAGAGACCAGCTTGGTGCGAAGGCGCCCGTACTCGATATCGGTTATGGATCCCGATTGTTTGAGCTGATCGAGCTTGGAAAGCTCGTCGGCGACACTAAAGCCGACGACGTGCCGTAATTCCTCGCGCGCCCGCTGAGCCTGCTCGGCGCTGCGTTCCGCCATCCCCCTGCCTTGGGTGATGAGGTAGGCAAAGATGCCCAGATAGGAGGTTAGAACCAGCGCGAGCACCCACAGTGCCTTGCCCCATCCGGAAATGTCGTGGCGCCTGAACAGGTCGCCATAGATGACGATGAGCAGCCAGAACCAGACGACAAATGCGAATACGGCAATCATATCCATCAGAAAATTTCGATATGTGAATCCTTCCTGAGCGAAGAACATTGCGATCCCCTATTGAGTTGCCGTTCTCGATCTTTGCCGCACGCCAGTCGCGCGACCCACTCCGCGCTGGCTCAACGGCAGTATCGATGCGACACACGGTGCGACCTTCCGCTGGTCGAGCGATGCCAGCAGCTGCCGTTCCTCCAATAATATCGATGCCAATGCTGATGTCGCCGGTGGGCGCCAGCGATGGCTCCGGCCGTAGCTCCTATGGCAGCACCGCGGCGACCACCGACAGCACCACCAATGACGGCACCTCGAAGCGCACTCTGAGCAAATGATTCGCTGGAAGGAACCATTCCTGCGAACGAGAGCAGGATGACGAACAGTGCAAGTTTTCGCATCGGGGGTTTTCCTTGATTGACCGCTTCTGCCATGCGGTAGCGCCGAATGGCTTAGCTCCGAGCGGTTATTAGCGTCGCCGCGAAGCGGCATAGCGCGGATTGATGCCGCAATATGCGTTCGTGCCAGAAGCGGCAGCCAGGCATTGCGAGCGGGTGGCGAACTGACAATTGCCCGGAAAGCCCCAATTGCGACCTCGCAGGCAGTATCGATCTGCCTCGGCAGCCCGGACCGGCTCCAAGAAAGCAAGAGATATAGCGGTGGTGAGTAACGCCAGCATCGGAACGACGCGATGCATCTCGACCTCCATGGATAGATGAAGATGAATATACCGGCGACGCGAGGGCAATCCAGCCAGTAAAACCCCTTGCCAGACGCTGGGGCGTTTATTGATGCTGCCTGGCGCGAAAAGTGCTCGGGGCGACGGCGGCCGGCGAATTGACGCGCCTGGACGATGCAAAGCGCATGATGGCGGCGCTAGCGAAGTTGAGCCTGTAAGGTTTCAATAACAGTTCAGGCACGGCCTCGCCGGCGCAAACCAAAGAAAACGCGCGTGGACCCACGGCGCGTATCGGACCATATTGGCCAGGCACCACTTTGTTCGACGAGCAAGGGAGCCACCAAATGTACGCCAACATTCTCTTGAGCACGGATGGATCGGACGTCGCGAGAAAGGGCGTTGAGCATGGCATCACCCTGGCGAAGGCCTTGAACGCCAGGCTGACGATCATCACCGTGACGGAAGCGCTGCCGGTCGACTATGGCGGCGGGCACGACTCGGGGTGGATTCCGAGCCAGGACGAGATCGATAGCTTTGACGCTGCCTGCAAGGCCCGTGCGGGCAAGGTGCTCGACGAAGCCCGCGCCATGTCGGAGCAGATCGGCACGCCTGCAGAACTCTTGCATGTTCCCAATGCGCACCCGGCGACTGCGATCATTGAAACGGCTAAATCCAGAGGCTGCGACTTGATCGTCATGGCCTCCCATGGGCGTCGCGGCCTCAGGAAGCTGTTTTTGGGCAGCCAGACATCCGAAGTCCTGGTGGACGGAAGCGTACCGGTGCTGGTGGTGCCGAAGCCGGCATGAGTGTAGGGCTTATCCGAGCCCGCTCAGCTGTCCGCTGAACGGCCGCACAACACCGCCCTCTGGCGGCAGGAGAATTTCATGACGAGTGAAAAAGGCCCGAACATCAAGAAGAAGCAGAAATGCAAAAATTGCGAGGGCAAAGGCTTGCTCAAGAAGGGCGACAAGGTGGTGAAGTGCCAGCGCTGCAAGGGCACGGGGGTGCGGTGATGTTGAGTTGCTGGCCTGTACTGTCGAGGTGAGGTCGATTGACCAATAGCCTGGGCTCCCAGGCCGGGCTCTCTCGAAATGCTGCGGCTGGTCCTGCGCCGGGCGGGCGCCATCTGCACGGGAGATTTGAAGCTGGCGCTCGTGTGCCGAAACTCAATATCCTCGTCATGTCCGGCAGCCTCACCGGTCCCCTGCCCGCCCATGCGACGTTCCTGCACAAGCGGTTTTCTCCGGTCTCCATTCTCCAGGCCGTGCGGAAACTGCGCCTCGCGACCGTGCTGAGTACGGGACAGCGTGTGTATCAGTGCGTCGAATGCGATCATGTTGAAGTGGATTGACGCCGACCCTCGCGCAAGCTCCTCACCCTTCCAGCCGCCACAGCCTCCACCGCTCCGGCACGCCCTTGAGCTGGTGCACGCCGTGATCCCTGAAGCGGATCTCGGGCTGCGACACCAGGAGCTCCTTGACCGCGCTCGACACCAGCACCTCCCCGGCGCGCGCCTGGGCGGCGACGCGGGTGCCGATGTGGAAGGCGAGGCCGACCGCCTCAGTGCCGCTCACCGTGTATTCGCCGGCATGCAGACCAACCCTGATCTCGAGGCCGAGCGTGCGCACGGCCTTCCGGATCGCGGTCGCGCAAGAGATGCCAGCGGCGGGCTTCTTGAAGGTCGCCAGCACGCCGTCGCCCGTCGTCACGACTTCCTTGCCGCGCGAACTCTTCAGCTCCTTGCGGACCGCCGCGTAATAATGGCCCATCACCTTGGTCCAGCGGATATCGCCGAGCTTTGCCGCTTTTGCGGTGGAACCGACGATATCGACGATCAGGATTGTGGCGAGGGCTTGCTTGAGTTCGGTGTTGCCCCCCGCGGGTCGGCGCCGGAGCACGATCGCGCCAACCAGCGGCTCATAGCGATGGTTGCGGCGCCGCGCGATCGCGGCCTTTGCATAATCCTGGGCACGCTGCGCGCTGCCGCAGCGAATTGTTTTCTCCTGCGGCAGACGCGTCCAGTAGACCTTCCGGCCGTCGCCCGCGCCCTGGACCTCGACGGCGCCCCATTTCAGGAAGATTGCCGTGCCCACGCGCCGGACACACCACGCCTTCGACGTGTATCCGGATATGTTCGACTGATGGAGTCCGATGCGAAGGAATTTTGGCATGAACGTGCGGCCGATCGATCAAACGCTTGGGCGGGCCTGGCGCCAAGCGTAGTCACACAATCCTGCGTTGGCAACAGGACGCGCTTGACGCGTGCGGCGAGACCAGCAAATCTTGCCGCATGATTGGCGCGGTGGTGCCGGATGAAAACAGTGATCGTCGCATATGGCTTCCCGCGATTGGGGACACCTGCGTGGCCGCGGGCATCCCGCCTCAGCCGTGATACGCAAACAGCTCGATCGGCTCACTGAAGCCGCGCACCCCGTGCTCGCCCAAGCGCTCCAGATCGAACTGGCGATCGACCAGATCGGCGAAGTCGCGCGACAGCAGCACCGTCTTTCCCAATTGCTTGGTCAAAGCTTCGAGCCGCGAGGCCATGTTGACGGCGGGGCCGATCACGGTGAAGTCGAGCCGGGTGCTCGATCCGATATTGCCGTACATGACGTCGCCGACATGGACGCCGATGCCGTAGTTCAGCGGTGCGCGGCCGGTGCCGTTGTTGCGTTCGTTCAGGACGACCATGGCGCGACGGGCTTCGGTCACGGCATGCAGCAGGTTTGCGCAGGCGTTGGGCTCGCTGAGCGGGAAGATGGCGAGCAGGCCGTCGCCGATGAATTTCAGGATCTCGCCGCCGTGCCGCGCGATCGGCTCGGACATCGCGTCGAAATAGTCGTTGAGCAGATCGATGACGTCGTCGCGCGGCCAGTTGTCGGAGATTTTCGTGAACTCGCGCAGATCGCAGATCATGATCGCGGCGCGTACCGTCGTGCCGGTGCCGCGCCTGGTAGCGCCGGCCAGGATGAGCTCGCCGGCGTGGGAGCCGACATAGGTCTCGAGCAGCGTCCGCGCCAGGCGGTTTTTGATACGGATTTCGCTGACCAGCGACAGCACCGGCAATATGTTCTTGAGGGCGGCGATATGCGCGGCGTCGAAGCCGCCGGGCCGGTCGGTCGCGAAGGTGACGAGATGGCGCTTGCCGAGCGTGTGATAGAGCGGCCAGGCCACGTATTCGGTCAGGCCTTTCGCGCGCATCTCGTCGTAGAGGGCGTGCTTGCGGCCGAGCGAGGGGTCGCGTTCGAGATTCTCGCGCACCTCGGTTGCGCCGTCGAACATTTCGTTGGCGGGACTGCCGATGTATTCGGACCGCTCGCGGACGTCATAGTCGACCCGCGCAATCTCCGCCTCGCGCATGCCGTCGGACCACATGAAGCGGGCCCCGAGCCATTGCGGGTGCTGGATCAGCACGTGAAGCGTCGACCGCGCCAGCGGAATGCCGGCCTGCTGGAGCCGGATGCACATCTCGGCAAAGATGTTGTCGATGAAGCGCTGGTCGCGCGTGCCGTTGGTCAGCCAGTCGACGACGCCGTCGGACAGCGTGGCGGAGTTTTTGTCTGGCGCGGTCATATCCTGCCCTTCAGCGGCGGTCTGCATCAGGCCAGATATCGTGCTCCGACGCTGCGGCGTCAACCTGGCCAGATGCACGGATTGTGCGCATCGCTCGGTGGGCAGGATCGCCGTTCAACCGACGATCCGGATAGACCCCAGCACGGCCAGCCCCGAAACGAGCACGAGCGTCGATGCCCCGGTCAGTTCGACCTTCAACGTGTTTTCGTGCGAAATCGCAAAACCCACGCCGTCGAGACGAATGCTGCAATCGCCGGACACCGCATGGACGAGATGCGTGCCGGCGGGCAGTTGCCGCTCACCGGGCTCCCGGAGTGCCAACAGCTCGATCTCCGCCGCACCGCGCCGCGCCATCAGATTGACGACCTCGACCGGGCCGGCCTCGAGCTCGGTGACGATCTCCATCTCGCCGGTGAAGCGCACGGTCGTGAACGGCTCGCGCTCGTCGAACTCCCGCACCGGGGCTTTGAGCACCAGCCCGCGCCCGCCGATCACCATCTGCAAGCGGTCGATGCCGGACATATGGGAGAACGGCCCGGGCGCCACGATCGGCGTGGACGCGAAGCGCCACAGCAGGCTGTCCCAATCCTTCACCGCGCTGCCTGGGCGATGCGCATCCGCGATATCGGTAAAGATGCCGCCGCCGTTCTTCCAGGACGAACGGGCGTAGTCTTCGGATTTCAGCAGCGTGGTTTTCATTTGTATGGGCGTCCGACGGGGATCACCCGCACATCATTAATCGTCTCACACCTTCGCGTCGAGCGTGCTGCTCAGCTCGTTGACGAGCGAATCCACGAACTGGTTCTGATAGGCCGAGATGCCGTTGAAATACACGGGGCCGCCGGCTTGCACCAGCATGCCGCCGCCGGAGATGGCGGCATCCTTGGCGCCGCCTGCTGACTTGGTGTCGAGCTGGCCCATAGCGTCGTTGAGCTGCGCGGAGGTCTTGTCGTCCATCTCACCATTGGCCTGAAGCGTGGCAAGCAGCGACCGATAGGCACTGCCGAGATCGGCTCCCGTACCGCTCTCGGCCGTGGCGGAGAAGGTGCCGTTGGTCTTGCCGGAATAGCTCTTGTAGGTCAGCGTCTCCGTGCTGGTGCCGTCGGCATTGGCTTTGCTGTCGAGCATCAGCTCGAACGCGCTGCCATAGGCTCCCGTCGTCAGCATGTTCGGATCGTTCGGATTCTTGCTCTTGCTTGCCCCTGATTTGTCGGAGCCTGCGGTCCAGTTCGGCGGGACGGTGTAGCTGACGCTGGTCACGTCGTCATTCCTGTGTTCATTGCGCGGAAATATTCAGCAATTTTTGTGCCAGCGAAGGATCAGTTGATTTGCCTCGACTTTCTTCTCCAGAGCTGGCGGGCAGACGTTGCCGCGTCGTGCAATGCTGCAAAAAATGCCCGGCAGTTTGATCCCACCGCGTGATTGCCCGAGGCTTGCGTCATTGCAGCGGGAGGGCTGCTCACTCGCCCTTGCCACTCTTCAGCTTCGGCAGCGTCTCGACGATCTTCTGCTTGCCGTCGACGATCTCGGCGAGAAAACTGGCGCGGTCGATGTCGCCGTTCTGGTCCCAGCTTGCCTCCATCAGCATGCCAGGCGCCTTCTCCGGCGCCAGCGTCAGGCCCTTCATCGCGGCGCCAAACGCCTTGCTGTCGAACTTTCCGACTTTCTCGGTCACGTATTTGACGAGATAGACGGCGGTGTAGCCCTTGATGCCGTTATGGTCGGGCCGGTATTTGTAGCGCTCGCTGAACTTCCTGGTGAAATCCTCGATCGCCTGCACCGGTGCATCGGCGGAAAGGCCGACATGGCCGCGCACGCCGTTGGCGGCGGGACCGGCGAGCTCGACCACCTTCTGGCTGAGCAGCGTGGTCTCGCCGAACAGCGGGGTCGAAAGACCCTGCCGCTTCGCCTCGATCAGGAAGCGGGCGCTCTCCTCCTCGTTGGTGTAGACGAAAACGGCGTCGGCCTTGGCGCCCTTGAGCTTGATCACATCGGAGCCGAAATCGACCTGGCCCTGCTCGGTGGAGATGTCGGCCGCGATCTCGATGTTGCGCGCCTTCATCTCCTTGGCGAAATTGTCGTGGCCGCCCTTGCCGAAATCATTGTTGACCCAGACCAGCGCAACTGTCTTCACCTTGAGCTTGTCATGCAGATAGTTGGCGATCTTCGGCATCGAGAATTGCTGGCCGAAGGCGGTGCGGAACACCCAGGGGTTTCCTTGCGTGGTGATGTCGGCCGCCTCGGCGCCGACGATCTGCGGGATCTCGGCTTGTTGCGTCAGCGCCATGTTGACCTTGACCGAGCCGGAATAGATCGGCCCGAGCACGACATAGGGATCCCTGTCCAAGACCTTCTGCACCTGCGCACGCGAGACGCCGGGGTTGCTCTGGGTATCCAGATGCTCGGTCTGGATCTTTCGGCCCAGGATGCCGCCGGCAGTGTTGATCTCGTCAACGGCGAGTGCGACCCCGTCGCGCCAGTTGGTGCCCGACACCGCGCCGGGGCCGGAGAGCTCGATGACATCGGGGATGTAGACCGTGCTCTGCGCCTGCGCTCCACTTGCGCCTAGCGCTGCCGCGATCGCAACGACGACCGTCCCTGCAAGGTGTCTCATGATGTCTCCTCCCCTTTGTTGTCTTGTTATGCTTGATCTACCGCGCCGTCGAAGCCGAGCAGCCTTGCCGGCGTGCGCCAGAGCAGGCGGTGCTGGTCGCCCGGATCCGGAAACAGTTTTGTCAGCACCGCGAGCAGCGGCCCGTAGTCGAGCCGTTCGGCTGCGCGCAGGAACGGATAGTCCGAGCCCCAGACGCAGCGATCGATCGTGAAGGCTTCGACCAGTGCGGCGATGAACGGCCAGGTGTCCTCATAAGGATGTGGCTGCTGCGAGAACTTGTAATAGCCGGACAGCTTGACATGCGCGTCGCGCTCGCGGCCGATCGCCAGCAGCGCCTGGAATGCTTTGCCCCTCACGCCCTGCGCGACCGAGGGACGACCGCAATGGTCGAACACCAGGCGCACATGTGATTTTTCGATCAGCGGCAGAAGGTCGAGCAGCTGGTCCTGCTCGACCTGGATCTGGAGGAACAGGCCGAGGCTGGTCAGCTTCTCCAGCAGCGGCGCGGTGTCGCGATAATAATCGGCGCCGTGGAACGGCACGTTGAAGGCGACGCCGATCACGCCGGCCGCCTTCAAGCGTTCGAGCTCGCTGATACCGACGTCGTTCTCAACCACGGCGACACCCTTGAAGCGGCCGCCGCCCTGAACCAAGGTGTCGAGCAGGATGCGGCTGTCGTTGCCGTAACCGGTGTTGGTGGCGACGATCAGCGCATGCCTGACGTCGAAGGCGTCGAACACGCGGATGAGCTGTGACGCGGGCGCGATCTCCTGCCCGCTCGGACGGTATGGCGTGTCGCCCGAATAGGGAAAGCGAGCGGGATCGATGGCGTGGACGTGGCAATCGATCCTGGGGGACGCCGGCAGTGTCATGGCGCAGAACTCCCCATTGTGCGTGTCAGAACGTCGCTTCGATCGCCTTGATCAGCGCGGGCGTCACGTCGGGCATCACGCCGAACCAGGCCTTGAAGGCGTGCCGGGCCTGGTTGAGCAGGAGGCCGAGCCCGTTCACGGTCATGCAGCCGCGCGCACGGGCGTCGGCCAGGAACGGCGTCTCCAGCGGCGTGTAGATGAGATCGGCGGTGAGCGTTTCGGGCCTCAAGCGCGACAGGTCGATCTCAAGCGCACTCTTGCCGACCATGCCACGATCGGTGCAGTTGACGAGGAGGGCGACATCGCCGAGCGCCGCGCCGCGATCGTCCCAGGCAACCGTGCGGATGGCGGAACCGAAGTCGTTTGCAAGGGCCTGCGCCTTCTCCGCCGTGCGGTTGGCGATGCGTATCTCGCGCGCGCCGTTTTCGAGCAGCGCCACGACCACGGCACGCGATGCGCCGCCGGCGCCCAACAAGAGGATCGGCCCGGCGTCGCCGCGCCAGTCGGGCCTGGCATCGCGCAGGCTCTGGACAAAACCGTTGCCGTCAGTGTTGAAGCCGGAGAGCGTGCCGTCTTCTTCGACGACGATGGTGTTGACGCCACCGATGCGCCTCGCGGTCTCGTTGACGCGGTCGAGCAGCGGCATCGCCGTCTGCTTGTGCGGCATGGTGACGTTGCATCCGCGGAAGCCGAGCGCGACAAGTCCGCGGAGCGCATCCTCCAGCCGCTCCGGTCCCACCGCGAGCGGGACATAGGCGCCGCGGATGCCGTGGGCCTTCAGCCAGTAATTGTGAATGACGGGCGAGCGCGAATGCGCGACCGGCATGCCGATCACGCCCGCCAAACCAAACCCATCCGCCTGCGGCATGCTGCGCTTCCACCCAAACCGCGCCCTTCGGCGCGCGACCATTTTATTTGGTCAATTGTACAAATCATTAGAGGGAATGGCTATCGCGCGCAATCTGAATCTCGGGATGGCGGTACGGATGGAAACCGGCGTCGGCCAACTGAGGGGCCGCCTCCTCTTGCCCTTGTCCGGTGGAATTTAGGTCAGAAGTACACCCCTTTTTGGTGCCTTGCACGAAGTTCGGAGTACCGTAATAATCCATACATTGGGTTATCCGTTCGCGCTTCGGCTAGGCAATTGCGTAACGCGCTCCTTTCAGTGGGAGAATTGCAATGCCCGTGTTGGACTTGCCGCACTGGTTGATGATTGCAGGCTCCGCGTTGGTATTGGGCGGGCTCATTGGCTTAGGGGTTAACCGCAACAAGCAAGTTGAGACCGATCCCATTCTGCTCCCGGGCGACTTAACGGCATGGAGAGCCGAGGGATCAGAGACCTCGGGCATTGCGGCCGCCCGGGATTCGCACAGGTGAGCACTGACGACTTGCGCCCGTGGCCAATTCCGCGGAGCAAACTCTGGAGAGTCATATGGCCCTGCACTTTGCTCGCATCGATACTCCGGTGAATGAGCTTGAAATCTGGATGGCATGCAGCGGCGGATTTTCGTTTGTGATCAGTAACGAAAACCGCACCGGTCCTGGCCTTCACGGAAAGCCGGGCCTGGTTGCCTCATGGCGACCCGTCCAGGTGAACAAGTCCGCAATCAAACTTGGCGGCTCACCCTTCAATACCTTCGCTGAAGCCGAGAAGGCGTGCGAGGCTCTCCTGAAAGCACTTGAGCAGATGAACGCATTGCAAACCCGGACGATTGCGGCCTCGCCGCAATGAAGAGAGGCCTCTGCTTCGGCGGGTGCGTCCAATTCCGCGGTGCAGGATTGCGCTTGCGTCTTACATTCCGCTCAAACCACTATCCACCGCGAGCGTTTGCGCGGTGACGTAGACGCTCTCGTCCGAGAGGAAGAACAGCACGGCGTAGGCGACTTCCCAGGCTGTCGCCTGGCGGCCGAAGGGGACGTGGCCCTTGCCGCGGTTGGGTCGGCCGGCGCCGGCCTCGCGGCCATTCGGCGTGTCGATGAGGCCGGGATAGACAAGATTGGCGCGGATGCCGCGGCGCGATCCGAGATGGGCGATGTTGCGCATCAAGCCGCCGAGCGCGGCTTTCGATGAATCATACACCGCCATCTGCGAGCCGGCCTTCAGTGCGGCGATCGAGGAGATGAACACGACGGCACCGCCATCGTCGAACTTCGGCATCGCGGCGCGGCAGCACAGCATCGGGCCGCGCACGTTGACGTCGTAGATCCTGTTCCACTCCTCGGGGCTGACGGCATCGAGGCCGACCTTGCCGAAGGTGCCGATATTGAGCACCATGCCGTCGAGGCCGCCCATGGCGCGATGCGCCTCGTCGATCATGCGCACGACGTCGGCTTCGGACGTGACGTCGGCCGCGATCGCAAAAGCTTCGCGGCCTTCGTCCGTGATGCGCTTCACCGTCTGCTCGGCCGAGGTGTGGTTGAGGTCGGCGACCGCAACCTTCGCGCCTTCGCGGGCGCAAAGAATGCTCATGGCGCGGCCATTGCCGATCGGATCGGTGGCGGCGTCGAACACGCGTTGTCCACCGCCGACGATCAGGATGCGGCGCCCTTTGAGACGTCCCCTGCCCGGCGCTTCGCCCAATGACTCGGCGCTTGGCGGGCGGACGTAACGGTCCGGCTTGCTATCGGTATCCGTCATCTCAGGCGCCCGGCTTCTTGCCGCCGTCGTAGACTTTCATGCCGGCGGCAGGATCGAGATCGGTCTCGGTCGCCTCGGTGAGACGCGCCATCATCATGTAGAAGCCGAGGGCGACGATGGATTCGACGATCTCCTGGTCGCTGAAGTGTTTTCGCGCGGCAGCGAACGTGGCTTCGGGAACGCGGACGTTCTCGACTACCTCGCGGCCGAGCTTCAGCAGCGCGCGCTGGGCATCGCTTAAGCCGGCGGCATCGTAGTCGGCGCGTTCGACCGCATCGATCTGTGCTTGCGTGCAGCCGACGCCAAGCGCGATCGGCACGTGCTGGCGCCATTCATAGGCGCCGCCTTCGAGCTGCGCGGCCTGCAGGATCAGGAGCTCGCGGTTGACAGCGCTGAGCTTCTGCTTGTGCAAGATCGAATTGCCGAGCCGCATCGCCGGGATCATGTTGGCCTCGGCGTGGGCCATCATGCGGAAAATATTCAGCTTGACCGGCATGCGGTCGAACGAAGCGCGGATGTCGCCGCTGGTCGTCTCCGGATCAATCAGGGGCAGCCTTGCCACGATTCTCTCCCTTGGCTTTTCGTTTCTTGTTGTCGTTTGTCCCGCCATCCGCCGCGATCAGCGACAGGAAGAAGGCGAGATAGCGGTCGATCGCCTCGATCACCTTCGGCCGCGGCGACGGTGCCGCGCCCATCACGTAATGTTCGAGACGGATGTAGATGAGCCCGGCCGCGAACAGCCGCGCGGTCTCACGCGGATCCGGCGTCGAGACCAGGCCGGCGAGCGCAAAGCCGCGAAAATAATCCGTCATCATGCTCTGCTCGCGCGCGTAAAAATGATCGGCGAATTTGGCGCGGATGCCGGGCACGCGGTTGCGCTCGGCGGTGATGACCTTCTGGAACTGGTGCTCGCGCGGATCGGACCATTGCTCGACGAGGTCCAATGCAAACTGCCGGCAAAACGCGGCGGGCTGACGCGCGAGCTGCTTGTAGCGCGGCTCCTCCAGCCTGCTCGCCGAGCTGGCGGGACCGTGCTCGCTGACGATCGCCTCCAGGATCGCGGCCTTGCCGGCGAAATGGTTGTAGAGACTGCTCTCGCGGATGCCGACGCGACGCGCGAGCTCGCGCATCGAGGCGCCGCCATATCCGCTGTGCGCAAACAGATCGAGCGCTTCGGCGAGGATGCGCTCGCGGGTGGTGGGCGCAGCCGCTTCTGCCGCGCTGGTGGTGTGGACAGCCATGGTGCTTGACTAACGAACGATCGTTCGCTAGTCAACCGTACGAACGATCGTTCGTTTCAACTCCGCGCCTTGAGAAGCGGAGAGCAAATTTGGGGAGACGACGTCATGGCGCGCTTCGCCCGCCTTCGCGCGGCCTGCATCCTGTTGCCGATGCTCGCAACAAGCACCGCTCAGGCCCAAAGCAAATACGATCCCGGCGCCGACGACAAGACCATCAAGATCGGCACCACCGCGCCGCTGAGCGGCCCAGTGTCGGCCTTCGCGCAGATCGCGAAATCGGCGGAGGCGTATTTCCGCAAGGTGAACGACGACGGTGGCGTCAACGGACGCCGCATCCAGATGATCATCGCGGATGATGCCTACAGCCCGCCGAAGACGGTGGAGCAGACGCGGCGGCTGGTCGAGAGCGAGGAAGTGCTGCTGATCTTCGGCGGCGTCGGCACACCGACCAACAGCGCCGTGCACAGATATCTCAACGACCGCAAGGTGCCCCAGCTCTTCCTAGGGTCCGGCGCCGCCAAGTGGGACGATCCGAAGAACTTTCCGTGGACCGTCGGCTGGCAGCCGACCTATCGCGACGAGGCGATCGCTTACGCCAGATACATCAAGGCCAGCCATTCCAGCGCGAAGATCGGCGTGCTCTATCAGAACGACGATCTCGGCAAAGATTATCTGAGGGCGCTGGAGGAAGGCCTCGGCAGTGGCGAGGCGATCGTGGCGCGCGCGGCCTACGAGACCTCGGCGCCGACGGTGGACACCCAGATCCTGCAACTGAAGACCGCCGGCGCCGATGTGGTGCTGGTGGCGGCAACGCCGAAATTTGCCGCGCAGGCGATCCGCAAGATCGGCGAAATCGGCTGGAAGCCTGTCACCATCATCTCCAACGTCTCGGCCTCGATCAGCGGCGTGCTGGCGCCGGCGGGCAAGGACAATTCCACCGGCGTCATCTCCAGCCAATATCTGAAGGACGCGACCGACCCGGCGTCAAAGGACGATGCCGGCTACAAGGAATGGCTCGCCTTCATGGACAAATACCTGCCCGAGGCCAACAAGAGCGACTGGCTCAACGTCTATGGCTACACCATCGCGCAGACGCTGGTCACCGTGCTGAAAAGTGCCGGCAACGACCTCACCCGCGCCAATGTGATGAAACAGGCAACGACCATGAAGGACGTGCGCCTGCCGATGCTGATCAACGGCACCGCGGTCAACAATTCGCCCGAGCATTACACGCCGATGACGAGTCTCCAGCTGATCCGTTTCGACGGCACGCGCTGGGTGCCGTTCGGCGATCTCCTGAAGAACTGAGCAAATGCGGCAGGTCAGGATCGGCAGCATGCGGGTCGATCTCGTCAGCGAGATCCCCGCGCTCGCGTTCGACAAGACCTGGCTGTTCGCCAACGTCACCGACGAGGTGATCGCGGCGAACCGGAGCTGGCTCGATCGTCGCTATATCGAGCCGGAGACCGGCCGCTTCATCCTCAGCCACCATTCGTATCTCGTGCGCACGCCGCGCTGGACCGCCATCGTCGACACCTGCTGCGGCAATCACAAGCAGCGGCCGCGCGTCCTGGCGTGGAACAACCTCAACCAGCCCTATCTCGAAAACATGCAGGCGCTCGGCGTCAAGCCCGAACAAGTCGACTTCGTGATGTGCACGCATTTGCATGTCGACCACGTCGGCTGGAACACGCGCCTCCTCGACGGCCGCTGGGTGCCGACCTTCCCCAACGCGCGCTATCTGATGGGCCGAGACGAGTACCGGCATTTCGAAGCCGCGCACAATGCCGCGCCGAACAACCCGGTGAACCACGGCTCGTTCGAGGATTCGGTGCTGCCGGTAGTCGCGGCCGGCCTTGCCGAGCTCGTCGAGACCGATCATCGCCTGTTTAGCGATCGCGATGCCGCCTTGCGCTTCGCGCCGGCGCCGGGCCACACCGCCGGCAACATGCAGATCCATCTCAATGGCGGCCACGATCACGCGGTGATGTCGGGCGATGTCATCCATCATCCGATCCAGTGTGCTGCGCCGTGGCTGTCGAACGCCGCCGATGTCGATCCGGCCGCGGCGATCGCAACGCGGCTCGCGTTGCTCGAAGAGCTCGCGGATACGCCGAGCTATCTGCTCACCGGCCATTTTCCGGCGCCGACCGCCGGGCGCGTGATACGGCATGGCGAGGCATTCCGGTTTCGGTTCGAGGATTAGGGGAAACACCATGAAGCTGCGCACGATCACGCTCTCATTGCTCGCATTGCTCTCGGCGGCGCTGCCTGCGCGCGCCGAGGATCCAGCCGCCTATCCCACGCACAAGATCAGGATGCTGCTGCCTTATGCGGCCGGTGGCGGCGGCGACGTGATCGGGCGGCTGCTCGGCGACAAGATGGGCAAGACGCTTGGACAGAGCGTCTATATCGAGAACCACACCGGAGCTGCCGGCACGCTCGGCACGCAGATGGTCGTGGCGTCGGCGAATGACGGCTACACAATCACTGTCGGCGGCATGACCACGCACGTGCTGGCGCCGGCGATCTATCCAAAACTGCCCTACGATTCGATCAAGGATTTCACGACGATCGGACGCATCGGGACGTCCTCGATCATGCTGGTGGCGACCAAGGACTTTGCCGCCAACGACATCAAGGGCCTGATCGCGCTCGCCAAGAAGGGCGAACCGATCCAGTATGGAAGCTGGGGCGTGGGCTCGACCGGACAATTCTGCGCGGAAATCCTGATGCAGCAGACCGGAATCAAGATGGATCACGTGCCGTTCAACGGCATCGCTAAACTGGCCGGCGATTTGCTCGGCGGCCACATTTCGCTGGCGACGCTCGACATGGCGACCGCGACGCCGTTGGTGAAGGACGGCTCGATCAAGGCGCTGGCCGCCTGCGGCGAGCGCTCGCCGAGCCTGCCGGATGTCTTGAGCTACAAGGAGCAGGGCGTGCCGTTCGACCGCAGCCTGTCCTGGGCGATGTATGCCCCAGCGGGCCTTGCTCCGCCGATCGCACAAAAATTGTCCGCGGCGTTGAAGGACGCACTCGGCGATGCCGAGGTGAAGCAGAAGCTTCTCGGCCTCGGTATCACGCCGCAATTCGTGCCCGGCGACGAGCAGCGCGACATCAACGCCCGCGATATCGCGGCCTGGAAGCAGGTTGCCAAGGATGCGGGCATCGAGGTCAAGTGAGCAAGGAACGTAGCGGAAAGCTTGCGTGCGGCCATCCTTCGAGACGCCCGCCTGCGGCGGGCCCTCAGGATGAGGTCCCGTTTCGCGGCAAGGTATCAGACCCTCATGGTGAGGAGCCCGCAAAGCGGGCGTCTCGAACCATGCAGGCCGAACTCGCCCGACAGCGTCCCGCTGTCATGTGCGATAGTGCTGACGTGATTGGACTGACAAGGGGAGCGCGGGCATGAGCCGCATCTTCGGCGCGGTGCGCCAGAACGGATATGTGGTGCGGGACATCCACGCCGCGATGAAGCACTGGATCGACGTGATGGGCGTCGGTCCCTGGTACTACATGGACCGCGTCAAGACCGACTGGTTCCGGCATCGCGGCGAAAATTCCGCTGTCGAGATGAGCATTGCGCTGGCCAATTCCGGCGATCTCCAGATCGAGTTGATCCAGCAGCGCAACGACGCGCCCTCGCTCTACAGGGAGTTTCTCGATTCCGGCCACGAAGGCCTCCAGCACATGTCCTACTGGAGTCACGACTACCAGGCGCTCTACGACAGGGCGCTCGGGCTCGGCTACAGGATCGGCCATGAGGGCCAGATCGGCGGCGACAAGGGGCGCTTTGCCTATTTCGACACCCAGGCCCACCCGGGCACCGTGATCGAGATCTCCGACATCAGCGGCACCAAGGGGCCGTTCTTCGAGCGTGTCAGGCAGGCGGCGATGAACTGGGACGGCACGCGGCCGATCCGCGAGGTCGGCGGGACGAAATCGTAGGGCAGGTCACCGAGCGGGTCCACCTCGCTGCTGGCGCGGTAGACGGCAATCCATGGTAACATGAGCCTCGTGTCCGAACCTTCAGCGAGGCAAGCATGTCCAACACTGACAAGGTTTTCGCCGGCTCGATCCCAAAACTCTACGACGAATATCTGGTACCGATGATCTTCGCCGTCTACGCGGAGGACATCGCAAGACGTGTCGCGGCCCGCTCTCCCTCCGTGCTGCTCGAGATCGCGGCAGGCACGGGCGCAGTGACGCGCGCCGTGGCGGCGGCGTTGCCGCGCGGCGTCCGTTATGTCGCGACCGACCTCAACGAGCCGATGCTCGCGGTCGCGGCGCAACGTCAGGCAGATGACGATCGCATCTCATGGCGCCAGGCGGACGGGTCGGCCTTGCCCTTCGACGACGCCGCCTTCGACGTGGTCTGCTGCCAGTTCGGCGCCATGTTCTTTCCGGACCGCATCAAGGCTTACGGCGAAGTGAAGCGCGTCCTGAAGGGCGATGGCACGTTCGTGTTCAACGTCTGGGACCGCATCGAGGACAATGTGCTGACGCATGAGGCAACGGTCGCGCTCGAAAAGCTGTTTCCCGATGACCCGCCCCGTTTCATGGTCCGGACGCCGCACGGCTATTACGACAAGGCCGTGATCAGAACCGACCTCGAACGCGCAGGCTTCCATGACATAGCGATCGAAACGCGATCCGAGATAAGCCGCGCGCCGTCGCCCGAGTACGTCGCAATCGCCCTCTGCCAGGGCACGCCGCTGCGGAGCGAGATCGAGGCAAGGGATGCCAGCAAGCTTCAGGCTGCAACCGGCATCGTTGCCGAGGCGATCCGGACACGCCATGGGTCCGGAGCGGTCGAGGGCAAGATCCAGGCTATCGTGATCGAAGCGCGCCGGTAGCGGCGGGCTTCGGTCTGGCGCGCCTTACCAAAAACTCCGCTGCATCGGCTGTGCGGGCTGATAATACTGATACTGCCCGCCGCGCTGGCGGCGCGGATTGACCGGTTGCGGGGCCGGCTGCTGGAAAAAGAAACCAAAACCGTTGCCGCCATTGTCCCAGCCGTCGTCGCTTGCCATTTCCATCGGCGGCGCCGCAGTCGGCTTGCGCGTGATGAAGCCGCCCTGCGGATGGTTGCTCAGCACGGCAACGAACTCGGTTCGGTAGTTGGTCTCGGCGCTCAGCGGCTCGTCCGAGATGACGATCGACGAGCGCGGCAATGCCGTCGGCGCGATGCGATCCCACACCTCCTGCGGGATGGTGATGCGGTCGAGCGCGTCCTTGGCGTCGTCGCCGCTTTCGATCGTGACCACGCTCCAGCGCAGGCCCGTGTCGTTCTTCGCCATCGCCGTGAAAATATGTGTGCCGAGCGGCTGGTCGGGATTGCGGATGGTGACGGGAACCTCGATGCTGGTGTCGAACACCTCGCCGCCGCCATCCGGCGCCGGCTTGTGCGTGTTCCGCCGCACGTAGAGTTTCTGCGTCGCACGGCTGATGTAGACAGAGACCGGCTCGAGCGCGAGTTTTGCGTCGGTCGCAGCCTTCACGGCATCCGCCTTCTTCGTCGCCGCGACCTTCGCGGCTTCCTTGGTGGCGGCGACGGCGTCGCGCTTCGGCTGCGCGGCGGCCTTGGCAGCATCAAGCGCCGACGCGGCGTCAGCAGCCTTGGTGGCAACCTTCTGCTTCAGCTCCTCGGCCTGCGCCCGCGCCTGATCGGTCTTGGCAGTCGCGAGCTTCTTGTCGGCGAAGGCGAGTTCGGCGTCGGCGCGAGTCTTCTGCTGTTCCAGCTTGCGCAGCGATGCCGGGAGCGAGACGGCGTCTTTCGCGGCGGCCGAGGCGGCTTTCTTGGCATCATCCGCGGCGCGGGTGGCCTCCTCGGCCTCGCCGGAGAGCTTGTCGATCCGGCCGGGCGCGGCCGTAATGGCCTCCCGCTTCGGTACGAACAGCGAGGGGTGGGAGAAATCGACCGGGGCGGCGTCGTTCGGCGAGATGATCACCCGCATCCCGATGTTCGTCTTTTCGAACAGGCCTTCCGCGAAGCCAAAGGGCATGCGCACGCAGCCGTGCGAAGCGGCATAGCCGGGCAACGGCCCGCCATGCAGCGCGATGCCGTTCCAGGTGATGCGCTGCATGTTCGGCATCCAGGCATCGTCATACATCGTCGAATGGTGGTCCTTGTCCTTCTCGACGATGGCGAACACGCCGGCGGGCGTCTCGCGACCCGTGGTGCCCGTGGACACCGGCGCGCGAAAAATCCAGCCGTCGGCGTCGTAGAAGGTGACCTGCTGGCTCTTGATCGACACGATTGCCATGATCGGCTCGCCGGCCGCGCGCTGCGCCACCGCCTCGGCCGGCTGGCGCGCCTGCTTGGCCGCGATGGCCGGGGACGCCGCCGCCAATGCGACAATCGCCGCCAAGGTCGCAATTCCGGGAGGCCCCCAACGCCGCATCGTCATGGTGGATTGCGTCGTTGTCAGTCGGTTTTTCATGCCATCCTCGGTCGAAATGCCAGTCCGTTGTGCCGTCACGTGTCAGATTGCTATCTTTACATTAAGAAATAGCAGCCGCCTTACGTTCCGTCTGTGGCGAGATTCGGCACGTTCCGGCGACAAAATCTCTCATATAGGACGGCTCGCGCAGGCGGAAGGGCGGCGTGCAGCCGTGGCTGGCCCGAAGCTAGCGGTCTAACTCGGCGGCAGAATGTCCGGGGTTCGGTGACGCAGCTGCCGCCAAGGCCTGGCGTCGGGCGCCGAGGCCCCCGACGGACGCATGCTAAACGCCCAGCGCCTTACGGTTGAAGGTTCGCAGGAAGCGCAGCGACAGCGTCCGGACATTTGCGACATTCAGCAACCAGGCGCCAGCCGCATAAGCGAGGCCGCCGGCGAGGCTCACGACGACGAGCGGGACGAAGCCGGAGCCATCGACCTGCGATCGTGCAACGAGAATAGCAACCGCCATCGCCGCAGCGGAGGCGGCAACACCGGCGAGGCGGTGGAGATCGAACGGGAGCGGGTGGGCGCGATGCATCAGGACGACGGCAACAAGGAGGCCGATCGCCTCGGTCGCGAGCGTCGCCAGCGCCGCGCCGTAGAGGCCGTAGCCGGCCACAAGCGCGAACATCAACGCCACGCTGACGACCAGCGTGAGGAAAGACTGCGCGGCCAGCATGAACGGCCGTTCGGCGAGCTGGAAGCTGATCTGCACGTAGAATTGATTGGCGATGCCGAAAAAGCGCGCGAGCACCAGGGTCGGCAGCAGCGCCGACACGCCGGCGCGAAAGTCGACGCCGACGAGCGTGCCGGCGACCTGATCGGCTGCAAGCGCGAGCCAGACGGCGACGGGCGCGACCACGACGAGCAGCAGCTCGAGGCTCTCGCTCAGCCGGTCCCGTGTCGTCTCGTTGTTTTTCTCCGACAATGACCGGAACACCAGTGGCACGGTCGCCGCGGCGACGCTGGAGGCAATCATGACCATGAACTGGCGCGGCAGATCAGCGGCGACGCCAAAGATGCCTGCGGCGTCCTTGCCGAGCAAATAAGCGACAATGAGCCGGTCGCAGGCCGAATAGACCGCAACGGACAATCCGGCCAGCGTCAACGGCAAGCCGTAGCGCGCAAGCTGCATGAACTGGCTGCGCTGGAACCGCGCGATCCTGCTGCGGTCGCCGACGAGGTTGAGGATGATCCCGGTGAGCGAACCCAGGCCGAATGCGGCGAGCAGCCCCAATCCACCCCAGCCGAGCCAGACGCCGAGCAGGCCAAAGCCGACGCTCGACACGCTGCGCACGATCGAGATCGCCGCAAACCTGTAGGGACGCAATTTGGCGCGCTCGAACTCCTGGCCGACATCGACGGCATTCGCCATGATCGCGACGAACATGCTGGCAAGCAGCAGCCCGACGCTGAGATCGCTGCGAAACAGGAAGACCAGCGGCGTCGTGGCGCAGAGGACGGCCACGGTGAGCCCGAAAGCAACCATCGCCGTGCCGCGGAAATCGATCTCGGCCGACATCGCCTGATAGCGCGACACCGAGAGCTTGATCCAGGCAAAGAAGATCGCGCCCAGAATGCCGGCAAGGCTGATGCCGACGACATAGACGCCGTACTCCGCCGGCGTCAGCAGTCGTGTGTAGGCCGTGACGGCGAAGAAGCCCACGGCCGCAGGCAGGATGTAGGCGACCAGATAAATCGAGAAATGGCGATTCAGCATGCGAGCACGGGACCGGCAACGATGTTGAGAATGTGACGGCCGTTAATCAATCGGACCTTGGCGGGGCGAACGAACTGCGCCGCAGCATCTCTCAAGAGTGTCACATAAGTCTGGAGATCGGGCGGCAAATGAGGCTTTGAGGCCGCTTTCGCGCGGTAGCGTTAAATTTGCCCTTCCCGGAACGGGAGCGCGCGACCTCAAAAGGAACCATGCTTCGTAGATGGCAAAGTTAACCCAACGAGGGAAAACCCCGGCGTTGCAAGGCACCGCTTGGTACGATGGCGCGTGGGCTCGATAAGGAATGCCGTGACCAGGCTCGACAGACGCGAATTTCTCCTCGGCAGCGCCGCAGCACTCGCCGCGGGCACATCGGCGTCCGCAGCACCGGCGTCGAAACTCGCCGAGCGTCGTCCGGGATTTGGCGCCGCGGCCACGCTCTGGGACCTGCAAGCCGATCCGAGGCTCGGAGAAGCCATCAGCACCTATTGCACGCAGGTGGTTCCGGTGCTCGAGCTGAAGTGGCCGATGCTGCGCCCGGACGCGCACACCTTCGCGTTCGAGCGCGCCGACGCGATCCTGGACTTCGCCCGGCAGAACGATCTGACGATGCGCGGCCACGCGCTCGCCTGGTATTACGACATTCCGGACTGGACCAAGCAGATCAAGGATTCCAAAGGCGTCGAGCGCGCCTATGTCGATCACATCGGCACCGTCGTCTCCTATTATAAAGACAAGCTGACGTCGTGGGACGTCGTCAACGAGCCGATCCCGGACAATCCCCGCAGTCCAAAAGATCGGCGCGACACGTTCTGGACCCAGCACCTGGGCAACGGCTGGATTCCGCTGGCGTTCCGCACGGCGGCCGCTGCAGATCCTTTCGTCAAGCTCGCGATCAACGAATACGACATCGAGTCCGCGAAGGATTCGTTCATTGCGAAGCGCGCGGCGTACCGCAATCTCATCATGGACCTGCTCGACCAAGGCGTGCCGTTGCACGCCGTGGGGCTGCAATCGCATCTGCACGCCGAGCTCGATATCGACACCCATGGGCTCGCAGAATTCGTCACCGAGCTGCGCTCCTGGGGCCTTGAGGTGCTCGTCACCGAACTCGATGTCGACGACCAGAAGCTGACGGGAACGCCGGCAGAGCGCGACGCCGTCGTCGCCAAGCGCGTCAATGACCTCCTGACCGCGATCTCGACCAGCGGTCCGGTACGCTCGATCCTGACCTGGGGACTCTCGGATCGCTATAGCTGGATCAACGGCACCTTCGCCCGTGCCGACAAGCAGCCGAACCGTCCCCTGCCGCTCGACGGCGAGTTCAAGCCGAAGCCATTCATGGGCGTGATCAGCAAATTTACGAGAGACGCTTAAGCGCGCTGTTCTTCAGCGCGTCTTGGTCGGTACTTCAAATTCAACCGCATCGCCCATGTGATCGGGCGACAGGCTCGGACCGCGACGGTCGCGCGAGTTCAGCCGGAACACATCGCGGATGTCGTCGATCGAGGTCGACGAATAGGACTGGATGCAGAGCGCGACCTGCTCGGGCGAAGCGGCGCGCATCATCGCTTCGATGGCCGGGCGGTCGAGGCGCGTGTCGTCCCAATGCGAGACCGCGATGCTGTCTTCGGTGACCCGATGGGCGGCCAGATGCGCGGGCGAGTTCGCGACGAAATGGCCGTACATGAGATATTCCGAGAACTTCTTCTTCCGGCACAGTGCCAGAACCCAGTTCAATCCCGTTGCCGACTTGATCGCGTCGGTCATCGCGCGCGCGGTGTCCTTGTCCCAGACCAGCGCGTTGCCGACATAATCGTCCGCGGGGAAGGACCTGTCCTTCACGCCGAGGAGTTGGTCGACCGTGCGCAGCCACAGGCCGTGCAGGGGCGCATCGGCGCTGATGGCCTTCGGGGTAACGAACAGCGGCGTCTTCTCGGCGCCGGCGTACTGACCGACGTCGAATTCGCGGAAGAACAGATTATCCGAATCCAGGATGCAGACGCGCTGCTCCGGCGCGTTGAGGACACCGGCGATCTTCAGGATCTGCTGGATGTGCCAGCCATGGACGGGTGACGACAGCAGCGACAGCCAGACGCGCCGTTTGCTGATGAACTGGAGAGCCGGCGGCAGCGCCCAGAGCCATTTCGGCAAGTAATGCGAAGCCGGAACGATGACCCGCTTGTCGGAAGCGAACCGCGCGAACAGCGGCACATCCTCATCGTTAACGAGAACATAATGCCGCGTGTAGCCCGTCAACCAGGTGTCGATGCTCTCGCTGAGCAGCGAAAAGCGCTCGATATCCTTGGCGTAGCTGGCAGTCAGCAGGGCAACGGAATGCATGGGCACGCTCGAATGGCGATCAGGCCGTAGTCATAGCTGCATTGCGAGGTGCTGGAAACTCACGATTCAAATCAAGGTAAAGTGAAACAAAGCGCGACCGCGGAAAAGACTAGCCTCGAGATTTCAGGCTTCTGATGTAGGCGATCGCTCGCTCCGCTACAGCGGGATCAAGGTCCGTTTTACGGATCCTTTGCTCAATCAGCTCCAGGTCCAAAGGCCGCGCGCCATGGATCGCGCTGACGAACCGTTTGTCCCTCTCATCCAATCTGGCGACTTTGGACACGACGAGGTCTTCCGGCGCAGGCACTACGCCGGTCACCGTCCGTCCCGCGACCTCGGTTTGTACTCTAAGCGCTCGGCTCTGCCAGCCTCTCGGGAGCTTGGCCGTCGTCTCGTCGACACCATCGATGTAGAAGCCATAGGTGCGATGAAAGGGGCTTTCCGACCCGAAGAGGCCGTCAATATGTTCGGACGCTATCGGCTGCACTCCGTCACGCGTTCGCTTGGCTTCCGTCAATTCCCAGATTCTCGCATTTGCGGGAAATGCGTCGATTTCCGGCGATTCTCTCGCGGCCTCGGGGGCATCCGGCATAGAAGCCAGAATCGCCTGGCTACCCACCACAAACACGGTGTCGGTTTCGAATTCGTAGGCTAGAGCCCTTACGACCCTAAGCAGATCATCCAAGGTACGCCGCGGGCTGCCCTCGGACATCACGGCCCTCTGGAGGAAAGAGCGCGAGTGCCTAGGGCTCGTTCGGCCACACGTCTCGCCGCTCTCCTCAATCGAATTCTTGCGTCATAGTCGCCGAAATGAACACCTTCGACGAGATAGAACGGGGACGAGTTGCGCAGCCGCACCATCTCGCGATCGCGACTGGTCAGTCTTGACGCAAGTTCCCCGGTCGGAAGAGCAAGCAGTTCCTGCCATTCGCGTACGAATGGCCAATCGTAGAATTGGTCGGCCTGACGCGCGTGAGCTGCCTTGGCCTTTTCCACGAGAGATGGGTCGCGACGAAGTCTCCGCACGATCAGCCGATGCATCATCAGCTTCGCGGTGTCGCCAACCAGGCCCTCGTTTAAGCCATCCTTCATGCGTTCATCCAGACCCAGCTCGAATATAAACGACCTGCCAGGAACAAAAAAGGGCGCAACTTCCCGATAGTTACCGCTTTGGCTCGGCGGACCTAATCCGATGGCAGCCCCTGCTCGATGCCGCAAAAGCGTAGCGGCGCCAGGGCGGAGGCCCGCTGCCACCAATCGGCGACGCGGTCGTCGAGCGCGGTCACACCTCGACCCTGGCCGGGGAAGATCCGGATCTGCTGCACCGCCTCGGCTTCGAACCCCTTGCCCTTGCGGGTGATCTTGAGGGCAGCGCCTTCGCGGTCCCGCTGGGTCAGCGGCACCAAGAGGCGGCCGCGCGGACGAAGCGACTGAAGCCAGAGCGGATGCGGCTGAGAGAATCCGGCATGCACGATGATCACGTCGGCGGGTTCGCCGATGTCCTCGCATCCGTCACCATGGACGACCACGACGTTGCGATAGGCGCGAAGATAGGTCGCGGCGCGCGCCGCAAGCCGCGCGTCGCATTCGATTGCATGCACCCTGCCCTTGGGGCCCACGATCTCCGAAAGCACTGCCGAGAAATAGCCGAGCCCGCAGCCGATCTGGACCACGCGGTCCTTCTCCCCGACGTCGAGCAAATCGATGAAGTGCGCCCACAGGCTCGGCAGTCCGGTATCGAGCTTGCGGCGCGCATCGATCGCGACCAGCACATTGTCCTGGAGATGAACGGGATCGGCATCCGGCGTCAGCCGATAGCTGCGCGCCGCCTCGCTCTTGATGCGCCAGGGTCCCTTCGCCAAAAACTCCTCGCGCGGAACGGTGGCGAGGGCTTCGAGCAGGCGCGGTGAGGAGATCCGTTCGCGCTTTGCGATCAGCTCCACGTAACGCGCACGCGCGGCGGCAAGATCGCTCATCTCACGGGATCGGCCTGTTCACGAACAGGCGCGTCCGCGCCGAGCTCGTTGATCAGTTGCATCGCCTGTTTCAGGTCCGGCGTGTAAAAGCCCTCGCTGAACTTGCCGACGATCGGTGCGAGCAGGAGACTTGCGTGCTCGCGCTTGCCGGCTTGGTGCGACAGCCGCGCGAGGCTGACGGCGGTGCGAAGCTCCCAGGACAGCGCGCCCTGCTTGCGCGCGATCTCCAGCGACAGGCCGAACAACTCCTCGGCCTCCTGCACCGAGGCCGGATTCCCGTCCGACAGGGTGATCTCGCCTTGCAGGCGGTAGACCTCGGCGAGGTAGGAATGATCGCCGGTCCGCCGCGCGGTCGCGAGCGCACCGTCCAGCGCGCGCAAGGCGGCGTCGCGCATCCCGACCTTGGCGTAGGCCTCCGCGAGCAGGCAGCGGAACCAGCAACCGGCGAGCCAGGAATCCATCGCCTCGTATTCGTCGAGGCCGAAGCGCATCTGGCTGAGGCCTTCGTCGGCCTCGCCGAGCTGCGCCAGCGCCCAGCCGCGCAGGATCGCCGCCTGCTGCTTCCAGTGCAGGAAGTTGTGCTCGGTGGCGATGATCATGGCGCGGTTGGCGTGGTCGCGCGTGCCCTCGACATCGCGCAAATGCTGGCAGAGATAGGCGCCGAACACGAGCGCGAAGGCGAGCGTGAAGGGGTGGCGGATCTTCTCGGCGTTCGCGATCGCCTGCTCGCTGTGCTGGCGCGCCGCGTCGGGCCGGCCGAGGAACCACAGGAGATAGCCGAGATAGGACAGCGAGACGACGCCGGGATCGGTGCCGTGCCGCTCCATCAGGTCGGAGTGCAGATCGGGGCTGTAGAGGTTGATGCAACGGTGCAAATGATGCTGGGACGCGGCAAAGCGCCCGCGATAGAGCATGGTCATCGCGATCGAGCGGTGCGCCTCGATCAGATAGCCGGTCTGCTGCGCCGGCTGCGTCCGCTCGTTGAGCCGCTCGCGCTTGGCGAATTTCAACAACTCGACGCTGAGATCGTGCGCGCGGATGAGATCGGCGCGGATGAAATGACAGACCCAAAGCCCGCGCGTGGCGGCGAAGGCCTTTTCGTCGTCATCGAGCTGCTGGCCCAGTTCGAGGGCGCGGATGTAGTTC
Organism: Bradyrhizobium sp. 197; assembly: GCF_023073375.1. NCBI lineage: Bacteria > Pseudomonadati > Pseudomonadota > Alphaproteobacteria > Hyphomicrobiales > Nitrobacteraceae > Bradyrhizobium > Bradyrhizobium sp. 197. The sequence continues at coordinate 136,733 of NZ_JADPJJ010000007.1, forward strand.
TCCTCGACCTCCTGCACGGCATAGCCCTTGGCGGCGATCAGTGCGTTGCCGAGCGCGATGCGCAGCTCGAGCTCCATCTCGTCGGCGCCCTGCATACGCGCATTGGCCTGGACGACGCTTAAGCCCCGGCGCAGATGGCCGATCGCCTCCAGATTGGCGCCGCTCTTGGCCGCTTGCTTGCCGGCCTTGAGCCAGAAGCTGGCGGCCCCCTCGCTCTGGCCGGATTCGGTCAAATGATGGGCGAGCAGCTCCGGTTCGCGCTCGGTCTTCTCCGGATACATCTCGGCGAGCACCTGGGCAATCCGGGAATGCAGCTTGCGCCGCTCGCTGTGCAACAGGCTCGCATGCGCGGCGTTCTGGATCATCACGTGCTTGAAGGAGTAGAGCGCGTCCGGCGGATGGCCGCGGCGCATGATCAGCCCGGCCTCCTCCAGATGATTGAGCGCGGCCTCGATCTGTTCGGCGGGCGTGTTGGCGACCGCGTGCAGCGTCTCGTAGGAGAATTCGCGGCCGATGGTGGCGCCGATCTGCGCGATCCGCTTGAACGGCCCCATCCGGTCCAGTCGCGCCATCAGCGAGTCCGTCAGCGTCGCCGGGATCGCGAGCTGCCGCCACGGGCCCGACAGCACGTAGCGCCCGTGCCGCTCGGTCAGGAGGTTGGATTCCAGAACCGTCTTGGTCAGCTCTTCCAGAAACAGCGGCACGCCGTCGGTCTTGACGATGATCTCCTCGACGACCTCCTTGGGAAGCTCGCGTCCCGCCACGCGCTCGACCAGCGTCGCGCGCAACTGCCGGCTCAACCGGTTCAGCACCAGCGTCGTAACGTGCGAATGGGCGCTCCAGCTCGGCTGGAATTCGGTGCGCGCGGTCATGATCACCAGGATCGGCCGATTCTGTGCCCGGTCGACCAGGAGATCGATCACCTCACGGGAAGTCGGGTCGATCCAGTGCAAATCCTCGAATGCGATCACCAGCGGCTGCTCGCGCGCAAGGCCGAGGAAATGATTGACCAACGCGGAGACGGTCGCATCCTTTTGCTGCTGCGGCGACAGCTCGAGCGGCGGATAGCGGTCACCGATCGGAATGGACAACAGCGCGGCCAACAGCGGCGCAACCTGCTCGATGTCGCCATGAGCGGCGGAGATCGCGATCTCCAGGTTCGCCAGCGACTGCGCGGACGCATCCTCACGATCGAGGCCAAGGGAGAATTTGAGTTGCTCGGCGAACGGATAGAACGCTGTGGAGGTGTAATAGGGCGAGCACTGGAACGAGACCTGTCCATGGCGGTCGCCTGCGATCCGCTCGAAGATCTCCTGGATGATGCGCGACTTGCCGATGCCGGGCTCGCCGAACTTGACCACGACCTGGCCGTCGCCCTCCTTGACCTGCTGCCAGCGGCCCATCAGTAGCGCGATCTCTTCCTCGCGGTTGACGAGCGGGGTTAGCCGCGTGCCCATGGCAGCGGCGAAGCGGGTCTCCACCCGCGACGCCCGCATCACATGCCAGGCCTGCGCCTTGTCCGAGATACCCTTCAGCGCATGGACGCCGAGATCGCGGTAGTCGAACTTCCCCTTCAGTAGCGACTGGGTCGAGGCGGAAATCACCACACCGTTGGGCGGCGCCAGGCCTTGGAGGCGCGCGGCGAGATTGACGGTTTCTCCGACCGCGGAGTCGCGCTCTTCGGTGCCCTGTCCGACGAGGTCGCCAACCACGACGAGACCGGTCGCGATGCCGATGCGGACGGCGGGTGAGTGGCTGAGCGCACCACGCGGCTCGACCGCGCGCGCTGTCGATAGCACCCGCACGATCTCGAGCCCCGCGCGCACCGCGCGCTCTGCGTCGTCCTCATGTGCGGTCGGATAGCCGAAATAGACCAAAATACCGTCGCCGACGAAGCGAGCGGCAAAACCCTCGTAGTGCTTCACCACGCGGACACAGGTTTCGCGGAAGCTCGCGATCATGTCGCGCACGTCTTCGGGATCGAACTGCACCGACAGCGAAGTGGAATCCACCATGTCGCAGAACATGGTGGTGAGCTGACGCCGCTCGGCCCCGACTTCCGTGCGGGGTTGAGGGCGAGCCGCCGCGTCGGACTTCTCCGCTGTTTCGGCCCGGAACAACGCGGTCATGGCCCGCTGGAGCCGCTTCCGATCACCGAGCGGCAATCCGAGCTCGACCAGATCGGATTCGGTCAGATCTCCCATGACGTCGAGATCGAGACGGTGCTCTGCGAAGAGATCGGTATAGTGGCCGAGACCGACGCCTTCGAGCCAGCGCTTCAGCCCGCCTTCCGTTCCCGTGACCGGCTCATTCTCCAGCATGGTGATTTCTGCCCGACCATCACTCCGTCGAAGCGCTTAGGGCCCCTCAACCACAGATTTTGGGGCCAAAACTTCACCTCAGACTGGACGCGTTCCCTTACTTCTTGGAAGAATAGCCCAATCGGATCAAAAGGGAACGGAATTGTCGGACGTCACGCTTCCAGCGCCGCAGGGGTCAGCCAGCACAACGGCCGAAACGAAGATATTCGCGGATATCGGCGGCCTTCTCGATTTCCATGCCCGCAAGACGCCGGCGGCGCCCGCCCTCCTCGCCCCTGGCCGGCCGGTCCTCAACTACGGCGCGATTGGCGACCGGACGCAGGATCTCGTCCGTACGCTGCGCGGGCTCGGCATAATCCCTTCCGACCGGGTTGCGGTTGCGCTGCCGCGTGGCGCCGACAGCGCACTGGCCCTGATCGCGGTCGCCTCGAGCTGCGCCTGCATTCCTGTCAATCCCGACCTGACGGCGGACGAGCTGCAACGCTATTTCAGCGAATTGAAGTTGACGGCGCTGATCACACGGGCTGATACGAACTCGGCGAGCCGTGACGTCGCGAAAGCGCTCGATATCGCTGTGATCGATTTCATGCCGGGGCCGCAAGACGATCTCGGCGGCTGCACGTTCGTCGGACCGGAGGTTGGGCCGGCAAACAACAGCGGCACCTCGCGCGGCGACGACGACGCGTTCATCCTGCTGACATCGGGCACGGCAGCGCGGCCGAAGATGGTGCCGCTGACGCACCGCAATGTGTGCCTCTCCGCTTACAACGCCGGCCGCGTGCTGTCGCTGACGTCGCACGATCGCCTGCTCAACGCGCTACCTCTGTTTCACGCCCATGGTCTGATTTCCGGTCTGCTGACGGCGTTGGCCGCGGGCTCCAGCGTGATCTGCACCGACGGTTTCGACGCATCCTCCTTCTTCGGCTCGATGCGGCAGCTGCAACCCACCTGGTACACGGCGGTGCCGACCATCCATCGCGCGCTGCTGACGGCGGCGGAAGCGAACCCGGACCTTGCCCGATCGTCGTCGTTGCGCGTGATCCGCTCGGCCTCCGCCTCGCTTGCGCCTGCGATCCTCGACGGGCTGGAGGCGACGTTCGGCGTTCCCGTGCTCGAAACCTACGGCATGACGGAGGCGGCCTCGCAGATCGCGGCTAATCCGTTCGAACTGCGCAAGGCCGGATCGGTCGGCCGCGCCGCGGGCCCCGAGATCGCGATCATGGATGAGACTGGCCGTACGCTCGCGAGCGGCGAGCACGGCGAAATCATGCTTCGCGGACCGAATATGAGCCGCGGCTACTATAATGACGAGGCGGCAACACAGGCGGCCTTCCGCAACGGCTGGTTCCGGACCGGCGATCTCGGCTACCTCGACTCCGACGGCTATCTCTTCATCGTCGGCCGTATCAAGGACGTTATCAACCGCGGCGGGCAGAAGATCTCGCCGCTGGAGGTCGAAGAAGTTCTGCTCAGCCATCCTGCGGTGCTGGAGGCCGGCGTCTTTGCCGTCCCGCACCAGAAGCTCGGCGAGAATGTCGCCGCGGTCGTGGTGCTGCGGCCGAATTCCGAGGCGACCTCGGATCTCTTGCGCCAGTTCGCGCGGAAACGACTCGCGGCCTACAAGGTGCCGAGCCTGATCCGCAGCGTCGCCACGCTGCCGAAAGGCGCCAGTGGCAAGGTCAAGCGCAATGCGCTCGCCGAGTTGGTCGTGACAGTGGACGGCGGCGACGAGACGCGGCTGCCACGAACCGAACTGGAGACCCAGCTCGCGGGGATTTGGGCCGGGCTGCTGGAGCTACCGCAGGTCGGCGTCGATCAGGACGTGTTTGCGCTCGGCGCGGACTCGCTCGCGGCCACACAGATGCGCTCGCGCCTGCGCGAAAGTTTCAACGTCGATTTCTCGTTCGAGGACATCTTTGATTGCGCCACGGTCTCAGCCCTGGCGGCCCAGGTCGAGACCGCCACAACCCATCGCGAGTCGATGCTGCCGGCCTGGCGCAAAGCCGCGGAAACAGACGCGCCGCTGTCGTTCCAGCAGCAGCGGATGTACGTGCTCTCGCGGCTCGACCCAACTCGCTACAATTATAACGTCGTCGAAGTCGCGCTCCTCAAGGGCCAGGTCGACGTCGCCGCGCTTTCTGCCGCCCTCACTGCGGTCGCTGCGCGCAATGAGGCACTCCGGTCGGTCTTCGTCGAACGCGAGGGTGAGCCGGCGCAGCTTGTGCTGCAATCGCCGCCGCGGTTCGAGCGGATCAAGCTCAAGCCCTGCTCCGCGGACAAGCGAGCTGCTGTGATCAGGCGCGAGGCCCTCAAGCTCGCGCAATATCCGTTCGACCTTGCGCGCGAGCCGCCGCTGAAGGTCACGCTGCTGTCGTTCGACAAAAGCAGCCACGCGCTGGTGGTCAACGTCCATCACCTCGTCACCGACGGCTGGTCGCAGCGGCTGTTCTGGCAAGAACTCGCCGCCCATTATTCGGCAGCGCGCAAGAACGACGTGATGGCACTGCCTTCGCCCGCCTTCCAGTACCGCGACTTTGCGCTCTGGCAGCAGAGCTGGGCGCAGACGCCTGCGGCAAAGGAGCAACTCGATTACTGGCGGGCGCAGCTCGACGGCGTCACCACGCTGCCGCTGCGGACCGACCGGTCAAGGCCGGAGGTCTGGAGCGGACACGGTGCCCGTCGCTATCTCGAGTTCTCCAGGACGCTGTCGGCCGACCTGCATGCGCTGAGCCAGAACCAGGGCGTCACGCCCTTCATGACCCTGCTCGCGGTGTTCCAGTGCCTACTATTCCGCCACACCGGCCACGAGGATGTCGCGACGGGATCGCTCATCGCCAACCGTAACCAGATCGAGAGCGAGCGGCTGATCGGGCTGTTCGCCAACACCCTGATCCTGCGCAACGATTTCGGCGGCGATCCGAGCTTCGGCGACATGTTGCGACGGGTGCGGCAGGTCACGCTCGATGCCTACCGCAACCAGGACCTTGCGATCGAGGAAGTCCTGCGCGCGCTTCAGATCGCGCGCCGGAGCGACGGCAATCCGCTGTTCCGGATCATGTTCATCCTCCAGAACGCATCGATCGAGGCGGCACGTTTCTCCGGCTTGTCGACGCGGCGGATCGAGATCGATCCAAAAGTGGCTCGCTTCGACATCACGCTCGAACTGGTCGAGGCCGACGGCCGTTTCGCCGGATTCTTCGAATACGCTACCGATCTGTTCGACGCAGCGACGATCGAGGGCATGGCCGCTCAGTTCACGACTCTGCTCAAATCCGTCATCGCCGATCCGGAGCAGCGCATCTCGCACCTGCCACTCCTGACCGCGGCCGAACGCCGGCAGCTGCTGGCGCAAGGCCGCGGCGTGCCGGCCAATGTCACCTCGCGCGACAACCTAAGCGAACGCTTCGACCGTCAGGCCAGGAAAACGCCGAACGCGATCGCGGTGTCGGACGGCAGCACATCCCTGAGTTATCGCGAGTTGGCGCGCCGCAGCCAGGCGGCCGCGCGCTGGCTGGCCCGGGAGGGCGTTGGTGCCGAGGCCGTGGTCGCCTTGCTTGCGGATCGCGGGCCCGACCTGCTCGCCGCGATGATCGCCGTGCAGCGCGTGGGCGCGGCCTTCCTCAATCTCGATCCCGACCAGCCGCCGGCACGGCTCGCGACCATCCTGGGATCGAGCTGTGCCCGCATGCTGCTGACCGGACGCGCGCAGTCATCCATGGTCGAGGCGCTGCTCGAACCGCTGGTCGAGCGCATCCAAACGGCCGCGCTCGAAGACGCGATCGCGCCGGGAGCGACCAATCCGGCCCGCGAGGCGCCGCGCACGGCCTCCAGCCTCGCTTATCTCATCTATACCTCCGGATCCTCCGGCGCGCCGAAGGGCGTCATGATCGAGCAGCGCGGTCTGTCGAACCATCTGGCCTCGCTCATCTCCGAGCTCGGCCTCTCGTCCCGGGACGTGATCGCGCAGACCGCGCCGCAGAGCTTTGTCATCTCGGTGTGGCAGTTCCTCGCGGGGCCCATGGTCGGCGCGCGCGTTCATGTCTGCGGCAGCGCGACGGTGCGGGACCCGATTTTGCTCGCGCGGGAGATCGAGCGCGAGGGCATCACGGTGCTCGAGATCGTCCCATCGCTGCTGCGCGTGATCCTCGATCGCATGGACGAGGCACCGATCCGACGCGCCTTTGCGAGGCTGCGCCTCCTGATCTCGACCGGCGAGCCGCTGCCGGTCGATCTCTGCAAGGCCTGGTTCGCGCGCTGTCCGAAAGTGCCGCTGATCAATGCCTATGGCGCGTCGGAATGTTCCGACGACGTCTCGCTGCATCGCCTGACCAAGGCGCCGGCGACCATGACGGGCAACGTCCCGGTCGGCACGCCGCTGCCGAACACCCAGCTCTACGTGCTCGACGCAGGCCTGCAGCCGCAGCCGGTCGGCGTGACCGGCGAGCTCTGCATCGGCGGCGCCGGTATCGGCCGCGGCTATGTCAACGACCCCGCACAGAACCGGCAGCGCTTCCTGCCCGATCCGTTCTCGCGCAAAGCAAGCGGCCGGCTGTACCGGACCGGCGACCTAGCCCGCCGCCGCGCCGACGGCACGATCGAATGCCTCGGCCGCGCCGACCATCAGGTCAAGGTTCGCGGCTACCGTATCGAACTCAAGGAGATCGAGAACGCGCTTGCCGACCATCCGAGTGTGCGCGCCGGCATCGTCGAGCCGCGTCGCGAAGCAAGCGGCGATGTCAGGCTGATCGCCCATGTCGTCGCAAGGTCAGGCAGCCGGAGCAGCGCCAGCGAGCTGCGCGAATTCCTGAAGAGCCGGCTGCAGGGCCATGCCATCCCGTCCGCGTTCCTGTTCCTGGATCAGGTACCGCTCAACGCCCATGGCAAAATCGACCGGACCGCGCTGCTGGCGCCGGCGCAGCAGGAAGCGCTCGAACCTGATGCGGCCGTGCCGGCGCGGGGCTTCACCGAAAAGGTGCTGTCCGACATCTGGATCGACCTGTTGAAGGTCGAGAGCCTCGGCGTCACCGACAATTTCTTCGACCTCGGCGGCCATTCGCTGCTGGCGGGCCAGGCGATGGCGCGCGTCGCCCGTGCCCTCGGCGTGTCGCTGCCGATCAAGACCATCTTCGAGGCACCGACGATCGAAGAGCTTGCCCGGCGGATCGACGAGGCCGCGGCGGCAAAGCCGCGCAAGCCGGCTGCAAGCGCAGCAAGATTGGCGAGAGCGAGCCTGGCCGAAAGCGGCCCTCCCGCGCTCTCGATCGCGCAGGACCAGATGCTCCGGATCGAGCAGAATCTTCCCAGACTGCCGCTGTTCAACCTGCCTTTCGCCTTTCGTCTCCAGGGGCCGCTCAATTTGGCCGCCCTGGCGCAGGCGATCGACGATGTCGTGCACCGGCACGAATCGCTGCGAACCAGTTTCGGCTGGAGCGGCGGGGGGCCCGTCAGCTGCATCGCCGCGCCCGGCACCTTCGGCCGCGTTCTGACTGTCGAGACGATCGGCGATGGTCAGCCCCACAACAACAAGCGGCGCAAGGCGCTGGAGCTCCGCAAGATCGATCTCCTGATCGAACAGGAGACCTATGCCCCGATCGACACCAAGCGCGCGCCGCTGCTGCGCGCCCGGCTGTTGCGGCTCCACGACGGCGATCATGTGTTGCTGCTGACGTTGCATCACGCAATCGTCGACGGCTGGTCGATCGGCGTGCTGTTCGAGGAATTGTCCCACCGCTATGCGGCGCTGGCCGGCTATCCGTCGGTGCCGCTGCCGAAACTGCCGCCGGCCTTTTCGGACGTCGTGCGCTGGCAGCACTGGTGGTGCGGCACCGATGCCGCCCGCCGTCAGGCGACCGAATGGACGGAGAATTTGCGCGGGGCGACACCCGTTTTCGACCGGGAATCAAGCCCGGGCGCGTCCACGGGGCACCGTCCGGTCAGTCTCGAACGTGAGCTGATCGGCCGGCTCACCGCGTTCGCCGGCCAGCACAATTGCACGCTGTTCATGTGCCTGCTGACCGGCCTGAAAGCCCTGCTGCTGGCGCGGACCGGCCACAACGACATCTCGATCGCCACCGCCATGGCCAATCGCGCCCAGCCGGACACCGACCGGATCGTCGGTCCGTTCGAGAACACGGTGATCGTTCGCACCAAAATCACGCCGGAGCTGTCGTTCGTGCAGGCCCTGGCCCGGGTCCGTCAGAGCGTGCTCGACGCGTATGCGCGCCAGGAGCTGCCGTTCAACATCCTGGCCGATCATCTGGAGCAGGAGGGGGTCAATCCGGCCTCGCTGCTCCAGGTCTATTTCACGCTGCAAAATCCGCTGCGCCAGCCGCTCGATCTGCCCGATCTCACGACGGCGTCGATCGGCAACATCGCGCGCGAAGGCCAGCCGGTGCTGCCGATCGACCAGACCTGGCTGTCGCTGATGCTCAAGGAGCGGCCGACCGGAATCACCGGTTCATGCAATTACAAGAGCGAGCTGCTCGATGGCGCTACGGTCGGCCTGTGGATGGAGGATCTCGTGGCGCTGCTCGGGGCCGCCGTCGCTCAACCCAACGCGCCGCTCGGCCGATTGCTCAATCGCAGGGCGGCATGACCGGCCGCAAAGCACGGGCGAATACGGGTTCACTCGCCATAGCTGTGAATGACCAAGTTGCATCTTGATTATTTGGTGCCACCGCGCGAGATTATTCTCGCGTTTTGATTTGGACGATTATTTTCAACCGGGAGCGTTAGTTATGGGTTTCATCAAATTTACCAAGGGCGCCTCGTTGAGCGACAAGGACCGCAAGGCCCTGCAGAAGCTGCTCGGCGCCGAGAAGAAGAAGCTGCAGTCCGCGCTGAAGGACGTCGACGCCAGCATTTCGATGCTCGGCAGCTCCAAGAAGGCCAAGAAGAAGAAGAAGTAAGGCTCGGCGGCCCGGACGCCGCTCGAAATCTTCAGGCTTCAGTTTCGGAAATGGGCCGCTCGCTTGCCGAGTTGGTGTCTCGCACAAGCTTGCGCCCGTAAACCGACCAGCAATCGACAAGGATTCGCCCGAGTGGACCGCTAGAAGCGGTCCGCTCAGTTGATTCTTGCTCAGTTGATTCTTCCATCATGGCAGGGGATTTGGCCCCGGCCTGACGCCATGGGCCCAATTGATGGCAGACGACAGGATTGAACTGTTTGTCGGACTGATCGAGACTTTTGACGCGCCGGGTGCGGTCGATACGTGCCGGCGTTTGCTCTCGGTCGACGAACGGGTACGAGCCGACCGCTTCAAGTTCGAACGGCACCGGCGGCAGTATATCTTCGCGCACGCGATGTTGCGGCTTGCGCTCTCGCACGTCGCGCCGAATGTCCCGCCCACCGACTGGTCATTTGCGGACGGGCGTTACGGGAGGCCGTTTGTCGCATCGCCCAAGATCTCGAGCGCGCTGCATTTCAGCCTGTCCCATGCCGATGGCTGCGTTGCCTGCGTCGTGTCAGGGCATGAGACCGTCGGCGTCGACGTCGAGACCGTGTCACGGCGCGTCGCGCCGCTGTCCACCGCGCTTCGGTTCTTCGCGCCGGAAGAAGTCGAAACCCTGCGTGGACTTCCGGAGCCCGCCGCGATCGAGCGCTTCTTCGACTACTGGACGCTCAAGGAGGCTTATTTGAAGGCCAGGGGTTTCGGCCTCAATTTGCCGCTCGACGCCTTCGCGATGCAGGTGTCGCGAGAGGCGATCGAGATCAGCTTCAAGCCCGATATCGCCGACGATCCGCAAGGGTGGCGATTCCAGCTATTCTCGCCGTCGCCCTCGCATCGCCTCGCGATCGCCGACGGCTCCCGCGCCACCGGCGGCCTGCCCATCACCCGCAATGCCTGGCCGCTCCAGGAAGCGGCTGAATGACGCCGCCGCGGCTGCGCGTCTTTCCCGCGATTTCGCGCAACCGCGATCCCGAGAAATATGTCGGCGAGCTGATGCGCGTGGCCCAGTTTGCCGACCGCAACGGCTTTGAAGGCATCCTTCTGTTCGAAGGCAACGACGTGTTCGTCGAGCCCTGGGCGATGGCCCAGCACATCATGGCGGAAACGACGCGGTCCTCGCCGCTGATCGCGGTCAATCCGGTCTACATGCACCCGTTCACGGCGGCGAAATTCGTCTCGTCCTTTGCGCAGCTCCATGGCCGCAAGGTCTATCTCAACATGATCACGGGCACCGCGGTCAGCGATCTGCAGGGGCTGGGCGACGAGCAGTCGCATGCCGACCGCTATGTCCGGCTCGGCGAATTCGTCGCGCTGATGCGCCAATTGCTGGCAAGCCCGCGGCCAGCGACTTTCGCGGGCCGGTTCTACCGCGCAAGCAATCTGCAACTGCGCCCGCGCCTGCCGCCGGAGCTGATGCCGGAATTTCTGGTCGCCGGCCAGTCCGAGCCGGCACAGCGCGTGGCGAAGGAGACCGGCTGCATCAAGATGCAGATGCTGCCGCCCGATCTTGAAGGCGGCCTCGATGTATCAGGCATGAATTTTGGAATTTTTGCGCGCGAGGGACGCGACGAAGCCCGGCAAGCGGCGAAGGTGCGTTTCCACGACAACCCCGACGATCGTGAGCTGCTCGCGCTCACCGTGGAGAACAGCGATTCCGTGTGGAAGCGGCGCCTGTTCGAGGGCCAGAGCGGCGAGCTCGCGGACAATGGCTACTGGCTGCTGCCGTTCCTGACCTTCCAGGCCGACTGTCCCTACCTCGTCGGCAGCTACGCCGAGATCGGCGCGAAGCTGAAGGAGTTTGCGGCGAAGGGGCTCACCACGATCATGCTCGACATGGTCGCAGACGAGACCGAGATGCAGCACGTCTGCAAGGCGCTCGCGGCGAGCGGAATGTTTTGAGGTCAGACGCCGAGCGGACTGAGCCGTGCCAACGGCTCGCTGCCTTCCGGCCGCCGTAGAAGCTGCATGACATGCCGCTTCAGGCGCACGAACTCGGGCTCGGTCACGAGATCGTGGCTGCGTGGCCGTGCGAAGGGCAGCACGACATCCTCAATCACCCGGCCGGGCCTCGCACTCATCACAACGATGCGATCGGCGAGGAACAATGCCTCGTCGATATCGTGGGTGACGAAGACCGTGGTGGTCGGGATCTTGCCCCAGATGTCGAGCAGGACCTCCTGCATCATGGCGCGCGTCTGCGCGTCCAGCGCACTGAAAGGTTCGTCCATCAGCAGCACCCGCGGCTGGTTGATCAGGACCCGCGCGATTTCGACGCGCTGCTGCATGCCGCCCGACAGTTGCGCCGGATAGAACGCCTCGAAGCCGGAAAGGCCGACCAGCTTCAGGATGGTGTCGGCGGCGCAGTCGCGCTCTCTTCTCGCCAGGCCCCGCATCTTCGCGCCGAAGGCGACATTGTCGCGCACCCGCTTCCAGGGAAACAGCGTGTGCTGTTGAAACACCATGCCACGGTCCGGACTCGGTCCCTGGACCTTCTGCCCATCGATCGCGAGTCGGCCGGCCGTAATCGGCAGATGTCCGGCCAGTGCGCCGAGCAGCGTGGACTTGCCGCAGCCGGAGGGACCGAGGATGCAGACGAGCTCGCCCGGCGCGATGGCAAAGTCGAGACCACTCACCGCCTCGAACGCATCGCTGCCTTCGCCGAGCGAGATCGAGACATCAGCAATGTCGATGCGACCGACGCTCTTCGCGTCGACATCCGCGACCCGAATGTTCATCGCGCCACGCCTTTCATCGTCTAACTCTTGAGCTGCGCCAGGGCATCAGAAGCCGCCCGGCGGTCGTCAGCAGCCAGCTGGAGCCCATGCCGAGCAGGCCAATGATCAGCATGCCGACGATGATGTCGGCATAATTCTGCAGCGTGTAAGCCTCCCAGGTATAATAGCCGATCCCGAATTGACCGGAGATCATTTCCGCGGTGACGAGACAGAACCACGACGTCCCCATACCGATCGCAAGCCCGGTGACGATGCTCGGCGCGGCGTCCGGCAACACCACTTCCGTGAGAATCGCAAAACCGCCTGCACCGAGGCTCCGGGCGGAGGCGACCAGCCGGCGGTCGACATTCGCAACACCATGGACCGTGTTCAGCACGATCGGAAACAAGGCGCCGATGAAGGTGATGTAAATCATCGACAGCTCGGACGACGGGAACATCAGGATCGAGAGCGGTATCCACGCCACCGCCGGTATCGGCCGCAGCAATTCGAGCGGCGGCAGCAACAGGTCGCTCGCGGCACGCGACCGGCCAATCGCAAAACCCAGGATCACGCCGATCACCACCGCCGCACCGTAGCCCGCGAACACGCGCCAGAGACTATTGGAGATATGCGCTGTCAGTTTTGGCGACCGAAACAAGGCGACGGCGGATTGAACGACCTCGACCGGCGGCGGCACGTTGCGGAAGGTGACGATCCCCAGATTGAGGTGGGTCGTCGAAGCGACCTGCCACAGGGCGATGCAGGCAAGGATCGACAGGCCGCGGATCACCCATCGGATGCCAGCGGGCCGCGCCTGGATTACGATGGCCATCGCTTCACCGGCTCGCAATGAGCGACTCACGCGCCGCCGTGAAGTCGAGCACCGCGCCGCCATGCTGCTTCGACCAGCGTTCGGCCGCGTCCTTGAGCAGGAACGCGCTCAGCTCGCCGCTGGACGATCGCACGAACCAGGCCTGGTTTGCAAACAGCTTGATGCCGCTCTCACGATCCTGAGCGTAGACGACGCGGATGGTCTTGCCGTCCTTCTCAAGGCCGGCGAGCGCCTTGAGCGCGTTCTCGGGCGACGCGTAATGGCGCACATGAGCCTCATCCCTGACCCAGATCTGCGCAACGCGGGTGATGTCGCCGATCTCGGCGCCCGTCGCCGCGTCCATGGCCCGAAGCGGAAGCTGCGCATAATTCGTCAGCTCGGAGTCGTAATCCCGCCCCGCTTGAGCGGCCGCCACGCGGATGAACTTGTCCGTGACGAACTGGTCGATATCGAGATCGCTATCCGCCCGCTTGAGCAGCTTCAGCGTCTTGATCGAGGTTGCGACTGCCTGGCGGTATTCCGGCTTCCAGGTCACGTCACGGGTCTGAAGACCGAGCGGGCCGTGGAAGAGATAGTCGACCTCGGCGTCAATGCCGGTCACCTTCGCGATCAGCTCACTGTACTTTTCTGGCTCCTCCGCGATCAGGCGATCCGCCTCGAGCGCAGCGCGTAAATAGGCGACGACGATCTCCGGGTATTTTACGGCATAGTCGGCGTCGACCAGTCCGCCGTGGAACGTCGGCGCGTTTGCCTGCGCGCCGTCAAAAATCTTGCGCGCAAAGCCGCGCCACGGAAACAGTTCGGCGAACGGGACGAAATCGGCATGCGCCTCGATCTTGCCGGTCTGCAAGGCCGGCCCTGCAACTTCGGGCGCCTGCGTGATGATCTTGACATCGGTCTCGGGATTCCAGCCCTTGGCCTCGATGGCGCGGAGCAACATGCCGTGCGAGGTCGAGGCAAAGGGTACGGAGATGGTCTTGCCTTTGAGCTCGTCGAGCGACTGCACCGGCGAATTTAACGGCACCACGATTCCGTTGCCGCTGCCCTTGGTGCTGCCGGACAGCACGCTGATGAAGAGGCTGCGGCGCCCCGCCTTCTGGAACGCAACGCCGTTCAGCGATCCTGGAAAATCCGCCATCGCGCCGAAATCAAGCTTGCCTGCGACCATCTCGTTGGTGAGCGGCGCGCCGCTGGTAAAGTTCTTCCACTGGATGTCGTAGGCCACATCCTTGTACTTGCCGTCACGGGGTAGGAATTTCTCCAGCAGCTTCAGCTCGCGAATGAGCAGCCCGCCGGTCGCGCAGTTGATGGTCGTATCCTGCGTGCCGACCGCCACCCGGATCGTCTCGGCCTGCGACGGACCCAACATGGCGACGGTGATGGCCATGACGGCTGCACTCATTCTCACAGAGCTCAAATCGATCATCAAACTGTCCTCGGAGGCCGGCCCATGCCGGCGGCGACGCGAGCTGGGACTATCGAAGGCGTGGCGCCAGGGTTGAAGCAATTACTTGCATCGCTGTCGCAGACCGCTCACGTCGTGATTTCGTCATGCAGCGGCGCAAAGGATTTTCTCAAGACAAAGCCATCGGCAGAGGAAACGTTTCGCGGTCGATCGTCGCGCGTATCAAGCTTTGCTAAGTGATTTGGAACGATCGCAAAGAGATGGACATCGCACCACCGCCGCTCTTACCTGTTCGCAAGACCTCTGAGACCTAAACGGATTGCGATGACCATACTCAAGGAAGCTGCCGCGATCGAGCCTGCCGCTTTCGCCGACCGGCCTCACCCAGGCGTTCAGTTCGACTGGACCGACCGCGAGAAGACGCATACCGTCCGCGGTACACGTGCGAAGACGGCGAGCTCGGCGCTGTTCATGAGCGAGACAATCGACGGATTGAATGTCGGTGCGCATTTCCTCGGCCGTTTGTCGCCGCTCGAGCAATCGCGCGTTCACGCGGCCGGCCGCGCGATCACGGTGCCCCAGGGCGGGATGGTATTCAGCCAGGGCGACGGCCACGACGGCATCTTCATCATCCGCGGCGGTCAGGTGCGGGTCTATTATACAGCGCCCTCGGGGCGCGAAATCACACTCGCCTACTGGACGCCTGGACATTTCATCGGCGGTCCGGAGATTTCTGGCGGCGGCATTCACATGTGGTCCGGCATTGCGATCGAGGCCTGTGAGATCACGGCACTCTCCGGCCCTGCGCTCGAGAAGTTGTTGACCGCCATGCCGAGCTTCGCGCTGGCGCTGATCGACGGCCTGATCGCCAAGGGCAAGTGCTACTCCTCGATGGCGCAGATCCTCGGCACGCGCTCGGTGATCGAACGGCTGGCGCAGTTCCTGCTCACCTTGTCGGAGCTTCATGGCGTCGCCGATGGCGACAGCATCGTCATCAACCGCAAGATCACCCATGACCAGATCGCGGCCATGGTCGGCTCGACCCGGCAATGGGTCACGATGATGCTGAAGCGCTTCCAGAACCGCCGCATCATTGCCATCGACGGCAACAGCATCCGGATCAGGCGGGTCGACCTGCTGGAGCAGATCCTGTTCAAAGATTAGGAGGCTGCCCCCTCACCGCGCCTCTTCGAATCCCGCCAGCACCGAGGTCAGGTTCGCGCCCAGAATATCCGAGAGATAGCCGCCCTCCTGCACGAACACGGTCGGCAGGCCCATCTTCGCGATGGCCTGGCCGATGCGGCGGAAGCCGGGCGTGGTGACGGCCAATCCCTTCAGCGGATCGTGCTCGGAGGCATCGAGGCCAAGCGCGATGACGAGGGCGCCGGGCGCAAAGGATTCGATCGCCTTGCGCGCGACGTCCATGGCCTGGATGTAACCGTCGTCGCCGGTGCCGATCGCCAGGGGGATATTGAGGTTGGTACCGAGGCCGGGACCTTCACCGCGCTCATGGGCGTAGCCCCACACGTAAGGATAATACGCGACGGGATCGGCATGGATCGAGACCGTGTAGACATCGGGCCGCGCGTAGAAGATGCCTTGCGTGCCGTTGCCGTGATGGACGTCGACGTCGAGGATCACGACACGCTCGTGCCTCTGCCGCAGATGCGCCGCCGCGATCGCGCTGTTGTTGAGGAAGCAGAAGCCGCCGGCCATGTCGCGATAGGCGTGATGGCCGGGCGGACGGCAGAGAGCATAGGTCGCATCCTCGCCGTCCAGCACCATCTGTGCCGCGGTGACCGCGACGTCGGTGGCTGCGCAGGCCGCAGCCCATGTGCCCGCCCCGATTGGCGCCGCGGTGTCGGCGGTGTGCCAGCCGAGCCGGCCTATGATGTGAGTGGGATAAGTCGCGGCATGGCGCACCGGATGGATGTTGCCGATCATCTCCGGACCGGAATCGCCGAGCGCGGTCCAGGCCTCCCAAGCTTCGCTCAGGAACGACAGATATTCCGGGCTGTGAATGCGCGCGCGGGGCCCCTGCCCGAATGTGGTCGGTTCGACCAGCTGGTGCTTGCCGTCCTTCAGCCCCTTGAGCAGGCGGTCGGCACGTTCAGGCTGCTCGGTGGTGCGCTTGACGACACCGCGGACCAGGAAGAATTGCGGATCGTGGCTGCGATGCAGTTCGGTATGGACAGCTTTCACTCAGACACTCCGTGGTCGCTTTGATGGTGCCACAGTGGTCTAAATCCCTGCGGCGGCCAGACGCAAGCAAGAAGAATGCCCCCCGTCGCACCGCCCTGCGCCGGAAGCAGATCGCCTCTGATGCTCAGCAGCGCCCGCGCTGAAGACAGTGCTCGCGGCCCTGCTGGTCGGTGCGGAAGGACTCGACGAAGCCGCCCTGACGCTGGGTGACGAAGACGGTCTTGCCGTCGCTGCCGCCGAAGGCAAGATTGGTCGGCTCCTTGGCCCTCAACGCGATCTCCCGCTCGACCGCGCCGTTGGCCTTCATCAACGTGATCGTGCCCTTGAGAATGCGCGCGACATAGAGGCGGCCGGCCACGTCGGTGCGCAAACCATCGACGGTGTCGGGCTGAAACGCCTTGACGAGTTTTGCGCCTGTCAGCTCGTTGCCGCTGATGGTGTAGGACCAGATTTGGCCGTTGCTGGATTCGCCGACATAGAGCGTCTTGCCATCAGGGCTGAGATCGATGCCGTTGGTGGTGCCCATCGCGCGCGGCGCCGACATGACCTGTCCCTGCACAGTTCCGTCGGCAGCTTTCGCAATACGCCAGATGTGACCTTCCCTGCCCTTCCAGTTCGGATCGCTCGCATAGATTGTGCCGTCGCGGGCGATCGTGATGTCGTTGGGCTGGTTCATCTCGTCGGAATGAAACCAGATCGCGGGCTCGGTTGATCCCTTCGGGATCGCGAAGATGTTGTGCTTCTTGTAGTCGGCGATGAACATGGTGCCGTCCCGCGCGAAGCGGATGGCATTGCCGACGCTGCCCTCGGGCAGCACCGTGAACGGCTCCGACGTCGCCCCGCCCGCGGGCAGCTTGCCGATGGTGCCGGGCTTGCCAAAATTGACGACGAAGAGATTGCCGTCGAGATCGGCGGCCGGCCCTTCGATGCCGAAGGTGTATTCGCCCGGCGGCGTCACCTGCACGCTTTCGAACAGTTTTGTTTCCGCTCGGGCCGGTGCCGTCGCAAGGACGAGAAGAACGCTACTGCACAGGCACCAGAAATTCCTGCCGGATGTAATAGCCATCGTCGTCGCTGCACTCGCCATTCAGATAGGGATCGGCCGGCCGAAAGAAGCGGCTGAAGCCGGGTTTGTCTACAACGTTCCTTTGTGTCACGACGACGACCTTGGCGGCCGGTATTTCGCCGCATTCCTTGTTCGTTTTCCCAAAGAACTTGCGCTGCGGCGGGCCGGACTTGATCCGCATCCGGGTGCCCGGAACCATTTTCGCCACCAGCAGATCCGCCGTGTCGCGCAGGCCCGCATAGCCGGGCTCGGTCTTCGGCAATTTTTGCCCGCCCGGGGGCATCAGCTTCTCCGCGCCTAACCCACGAAGCCGCGTGCGCAGCTTGCCGGAGTCGGGATCACCCGGATAGATCCAGCCGTCCTGCGACAGCATGAAGCGAAGCACCGTCGCGTCCTTCTGTGCGTCCGATTGGCCGGGCTTCAGCCCGAAATCCGAGTGACAGCCAACGCAGTGCTTCTCGACGAGGCCCTTGCGCAACATCGTGAGGCGGACACCGTTCTGCGCGTCCCCGGCAACGAAGTTCGCGAGTTGATCAATCAGCGCCTGGCTGCGCATGTCGCAGGGCAGCGGCGGCGTCGCATCACCCGCGGCACGGTCGATCCGGATCACGGTCTGGTTCTTGTCCTCGACCAGCCAGATTGCGCCGTCTTCCGCGACCGTCATGCCGACCGGAGCGCCCTGCGGCCGCGCGCCATTGACGCGGTGCCAGCCGGCGATCAGTTCCTCGAACGGCGCGGCGGCGACGTCGCCGGCGTCGGTCTGAAAGCTGTGGGTCGGATCGGCCGCGCAGCTGACGTGGTAACGCACCGGGGCCGGGGCGGACTTCGGGAAGCCGTGGTCGTCAACGTCGTAGACGAGGACACGGCTGCCGGTCGGACGATAGCCATGCAGGCCGACCAGCAGCTTGCCCTCGAGCTCCGGAAATTTCGCGCCGTGATAATAGAGCATCGCGAGCGGCGCGCCATGCGGCGGCAGCAGCGAGAACGGCGCCTTGTAGAGAGCGTTGGCGGTGCACAGCGATCTGTAGACCCCCGACTGCAATACGATCCTGAACTCGGGGCTCGGCGTCGACAAATCGTAGCAATAGGGCCAGCCATAGTGCCGGCCCTGCTCGGTCGCGTTGATCTCCTCGTTCGGCTTGAAGACGTCAGGCAGGTCGCGGCCGTTCTCGGCTTGCAGGAAGGCATAGCCGGCATCGGGAAAGTTCGGGTGCAGCGCCAGCGCCATCGAATTGCGCAGGCCACGCGCATAGACGCTGTGCGGCGGGTCGGTATCGCCAGGCTTCAACGCCGGGAAGACGCCGCCCGGGGGCGGCGTGAACAGCCAGATCGATGCCATCGCGGAAGCACCCTCGGCCGCTGCGCAAGGCTTTGTGATCGGTGCCGGCGTGATGCAGTCGTCGCTGTGCGAGCCGACATTGACGAACAACTGGCCGTTCCTGTCGAACACAAACTGCTTGAACGGATGCGCGCTCTCGTCGAGCCTGGTGCCGTCGGGCAATGTAATCCGGCGGCCCGGCATGTGACGGATGACGGTCTCGACCGTGTCGCGCGGATTGTCGGCGAGCGGATCGAACCGGAAGATCGTCTCGGCGGTCGAGGCATAGAGCTTCTTGTCCGGGCCGATCACGAGGCCGAACGGATACTCAACACCGGTCAGCAATTCCCTGAACCGCTGGCCTTGGGGTGCATGCGGATCGAGCAGCAGCAGCCGGCCATCGGTGTGGCCCCAGCCGGCCATGTCGGCGACCACGAACAGGTCACGGCCGGGCACCTGGATGATCGAGCGCGGGAATTTCAGCCGATCCTCCTCGCTGGCGACGAGACCGGCGCAAAATCCCGCTTTCATGTCGATCTGGATTTTTGGAAAGGCGAGATCGGCGCTGCCGCAGGTCTCCGGACCGATCGCATAGCCGCTCTTGCGGACCGGTTCTGATGAGCCTACCGAGGCGAGGGTCAGGAGGACCACCAAGGCGCCCGCGCATGCGCGCAGGCTTCGGCGCTGACGCGGGAATGTGAGGTAGTTCACGGCGCCTCCCGGACTTTCCGTTCAAAGTTGTTCCATGCCGCCGCAACGCCGTCCAGTTGATCAACACCCCCTTGTGATCAAACCCGCAGGGGTCTTCGTCCCGACCAATCTCCGTAGATTCCCTTACCGGGCTCGGCCCGAATGTTTCGCGAATGCTTCGGGTGGTATTGCTTTGCCGTCCCAATGGATTTCCGAGGAGGCGTGTATGGTTCAGATGTATTTCCATTGTTCCAATGCCGAAGGCACGCTGGTCGATCGGTACGGCACCCCCGTCGCCAATCTGAACGAGGCCCGTGACCGTGCTGCTCAGATCATGCGCTCGATGATCCTGACGCCCGGCACTGAGGACTGGCGTGACTGGGTGATCCATATCAGCGGCGACGACGGCGAGGAGATCTTCGACCTCCCCTTCACTGCCATGCTCGGCAAGCCGCACTGAGGTGATGCCATGTTGTCCCCGTCATTGAGCCTGCTCCGCCAGCCCCTGAACTTCGTCGCCGCCAAATGGCAGACGTTGATCCGGGTCGCGGGCAATCCCTACCGACCCGAGCTTCACTACATGCGCGGGCCCGGCCCGAAATGGCACGCCAAGTATCAGGCCAGCCGGCTGGATCGCGCCCGCTGAGCGCTGCGGCTTCTGCTCCCCACTGACCGGTCTCTCAATTGGTCATGCCCGGGCATAGCCGTCCGAAGGACGGCGTCGCTTCCGCTCGCCTATGCCCCGGGCATTCACATCTTGGCGCCTCCCCCGCCTGCTTCACACCAGCCATGTCGCGCCTCCCTTTCGATGTTCTCGTTGGGGGCGATGTGCCATTGTCCGAGCACTCCGCCAAATTGCGGAGCTCAGCGCAACGAAGCCCAGACAATTCAAGCCAAGACACACAGACATCATCATGCCGCACCAGTTCAGCCTCGCCCAAACCGTCCGCAAGCCCGCCGTCACATCCAAAGGCGGCATCGTCGCCTCGCAATCCCGGCGGGCGGCCGAAGTGGGGGCACAAGTGCTGGCCGCGGGCGGAGATTGCGTGGACGCGATCGTCGCGACCACCTTCGCGCTCAACGTGCTGGAGCCCTGGAACAGCGGCATGGGCGGCGGCGGCGCGATGGTGCTCTACCGCGCCGCGGAAAATCGCTATGAGGTGATCGACTACGGCATGTGCGCGCCGCAAAGCCTGCGCGCCGCCGACTATCCGCTCAGCGGCGAAGGCGCGGCCTCCGATCTGTTCCCTTGGCAGCGGGTGAAGGACGACCGCAACATCCATGGTCCCGGCGCGATTGCCGTGCCCGGCGTCGTCGCCGGCATGGAGGAGGCGCATCGTCGCCACGCCACCCTGCCGTGGAAAGATCTGGTCGCGCCGGCAGCGGCCCTCGCCGGCGAAGGCCTGCTGGTCGACTGGTGGACCACGCTGATGATCACGGCATCGGCGGCGGACCTTCGACGCTATCCCGCGAGCGCGGCAACATTTCTGAAGGACGGCCTGCCACCGAGCGCGCCGTGGGGCATCAAGTCCGAGACGCGACTGCCGCTGGACACGCTGAAGGCGACGTTGTCGCATCTCGCGGCCGCCGGTCCGCGCGATTTCTACCAGGGCGACCTCGCCAAAAGCATCGCTTCCGACATCAAGGCCGACGGTGGCTCGCTGTCGGTAGAGGACCTCGCCGCGTTCCGGGCCCATCTGCGCGAGCCGCTGGCGATTCCCTATCGCGGCGGAAAGGTGTTTGCGACGCCCGAGCTCACGGCCGGACCGACGATGGCTCATGCGCTGCGCCTGTTGCAACAGAATTTGGAGCCGGCGAGCGCGCCGGATGCGGCCGCCTATGCCGAATATGCGGTGGCCCTGCAATCGGCCTATCGCGAGCGGCTCAAGGACATGGGGGATGCCGACGGCAAGCGCTCGCTCGGCGCGGAATATCTGGCACCCGACTGCACCACCCATTTCTCCGTGGTCGACCGCCACGGCAACATGGCGGCGGTGACGCAGACGCTGCTGTCATCCTTCGGCTCGAAATACGTGACGCCGCACAGTGGCATCGCCATGAACAACGGCATCATGTGGTTCGACCCGACGCCGGGCACCACCAACTCGCTCGTATCAGGCAAGCGCTGCCTCACCAACTACACGCCCGTCATCGCCGAGACCAAAGACGGCAAGCGGCTCGCGGTCGGCGCTTCCGGCGGTCGCCGCATTCTGCCCTCGGTGATGCAGCTCGTGTCCTTTGCGATGGATTTTGGCATGGACCTCGATACCGCCATACATCAGCCGCGCATCGACGCCAGCGAAGGCGCGATCGTGATCGGCGATATCAGACTGCCGGCGGACATACGCGAGACGCTCGCGGCGCGCTTCGACTACGAAGAAGCGCGGGTGCAGTCATTGCCGCAAAAATTCGCCTGCCCGAGCGTAGTAATGCGCGACGGCGACACGAATTTTGGCGCGGTCGAGATTTTCCAGCCCTGGGCCGATGCAGTGGCGGAGGGCTGAGCTTAGATCCCCAGCCGGTCGCGCACCCGGCCCGCGATTACCGCGGTCGTCACGCCCACAGGCCAGAACGCGTGCATCGGGATCGGCTTGATGCCGGTGACGGGCATGTCGATCTCGGCCTTGGCGCCGCCGATCAGGCGGCGCGCGAGCTGCGCGCCCATCGCGGTCGAGAGCGCGACGCCGCGACCATTGCAGCCGAGCGAGATCAGGATGTCGTCCGCGGGCTCGTGCACATGCGGGTAATGATCCCCGGTGATAGCGAGCCGGCTGTTCCAGCCATGGGTCCAGGCAATGCCCCTGAGCTGCGGCCATAGCCGTTCTGCATAACGCATGAGATAGGCGACGTCTGAGGGCGAGTTGATCCAGCGCATCGGGCCACGGCCGCCCATCAACAGCCGATTCTGCTGATCGATGCGGTAATAGACGGTGATGTGGCCGCTCTCGTAGAGGACGGGACGCGTCGGCATGATCGAACGCGCGACCTCATCCGAAAGCGGAGCGGTGGCGGCGATCGAGGAAAACACCGGCACGATGGTGCGGCGGAGCGCCGGCCAGAGATTGTCGGTGAAACCGTTGGTCGCGAGCAGCACCTTGTCGGCATGCACTACCGCACGCGGCGTTTCGATACGCCAGCGGCTGCCCTCACGGCGCAGCGACAGCGCCGGTGTCTCACCATGGACCTTCGCGCCAGCCGAGATCGCGGCGCGCGCAAGCCCGCGGGCATAGCTGAGCGGATGCAGATCGCCGCCGCGGGTGTCCAGCATGGCGCCAATGTAGCGATCAGTACCGGTCATCTCGCGCAACTGCTCGCGATTCAGGTACGACACCGGCATGCCCCGGCTGATGCACTGCTGCGCGGTTGTATCGATCGCAGCGGCGCTGGCCTCGTTATAGGCCGCGCGCAGCGTGCCGTTCTGCCGCGCCTCGCACGGGATCTGGTAACGGCGGATCAAATCGTGGGTGAAATTCGTCGTGCCGTAGGAGAAATCGATCATGCGGCGGCCAAGCTCAACGCCGAAATCGGCCTCGATCTGATCGGGGTCGTGCTTCAGACCGGGATTGGTGTGGCCACCATTATTGCCGGAGGCGCCCCAGCCCGGCTCCTGCGCCTCCAGCACCAGTGCCTCGACACCCTGCTCGGCCAGATGCAACGCCGTGGACAGGCCGGTGTAGCCACCGCCAATGATGGCGACCGGGACCGTCTTGTCGACGTCGAGCGGCGGCGTGGCAACCGGCGCGACGGCAGTGTCGGCATAGAGCGAGGGCGGCAGAGGCAGGCGCGCGTTCATGGCGAAGACCGGTCAGAGCGGATGCAGCACGCGGCGCAAAAAGTCCTGCGTGCGCGGATGCTGGGGTTGATTGAGCAGCGCCTTGGCCGGCCCCTGCTCGACGATGACGCCGCCGTCGATGAACAGCACGCGGTCGGCGACGTCGCGGGCAAAGCCCATCTCGTGGGTGACGACGACCATGGTCATGCCGTCGTCGGCGAGCTTGCGCATCACGCCGAGAACGTCGCCGACCAATTCAGGATCGAGCGCCGAGGTCGGCTCGTCGAACAGGATGGCCTTGGGCTGCATCGCCAGCGCGCGCGCAATCGCAACGCGCTGCTGCTGGCCGCCGGAGAGTTGCGGCGGATGTGCGTCGGCCTTCTCGGCGAGCCCCACTTGCACCAGCAGGGCACGGCCGCGCTCGAGTGCCTGCGCACGCGGCTCCTTCTTCACATAGAGCGGACCTTCGATGACGTTCTCCAGCACCGTCCGGTGCGGAAACAAATTGAAGCGCTGGAACACCATCGAGACCTGGGTGCGGATTTTCACGATCGACGGCGCGTCGCGGTCGACCTTCAATCCCTCGACGCTGATCTCGCCGCGGTCGTAGCTTTCGAGCCCGTTGATGCAGCGCAAGATGGTGGACTTGCCGGAGCCGGACGGACCGACGATGCAGACCACCTCGCCCTTCTGCACCGACGCCGTGATGCCCTTGAGCACCTCGTTCTCGCCAAAACTCTTGTGGACGTCGGTAAGCTCGATCATTTCTTGCCGGCCCGTTTCTCGAAGTGACGGACCAGCAGGATCAGCGGAATGCTCATGGTGAGATACATCAGGGCGACAAGCGTGAACACGTTGGTGTTCTTGAAGGTCGAGGACGCGATCAGCTTGCCCTGAAGGGCGAGCTCGGCGACCGTGATGGTCGAGGCCTGCGACGAATCCTTCAGCATCATGATCATGACGTTGCCGTAAGGCGGCAGCACGATGCGCACCGCCTGCGGCAGCACCACGCGGCGCATGGTGAGCCACCAGCCCATGCCGATCGACTGCGCCGCCTCGATCTGCCCCTTGTCGATCGCCTCGATGCCGGCGCGAAAATTTTCCGCCTGATAGGCCGAGTAGGCGATGCCGAGCCCGAGGATCGCGGCCTGCAACGCGCTGAGCGTGACGCCGAGATCCGGCATCACGAAGTAGAGGTAGAACAACAGCACGATGATCGGAATGCCGCGGATCACATTGATCAGGCTGGCGCTGAGCATCGACAGGACGCGGATGCCGGAGACCCGCATCATCGCCCAAACGAGGCCAAGCACCGTCGAGAGCAGCAGCGAGCCGATGGTGACGACGATCGTCAGCACGACGCCGCTCATCAGAATCGGGAAGAATTCAGCCGCGTCGTGCCAGAAGCCTTTCATCGATCAGCTTTCATCGATTGGCTCTGTTCGATCAGCCCTGCGCCTTCAGGCCCCATTTATCGAGGATCTTGTCGATGGTGCCGTTGGCCTTCAGCTTCGCGAGCGAGGCGTTGATCTTGCCGAGCAATGCGGTCTCGCCCTTGCGCACGCCGATGCCGACCGAACCGACAGTGACGGGCTTGTAGCCGTCGACGAGACGCACCTCGGGGAAACCGCCCTGCTTGAGATTATAGGCGAGGATCGGATAGTCGGCGTAGCCGGCCTTGAGGCGGCCGGTGTTCACGTCGCGCAGGATGTCGGGGATGGTGTCGTAGGCCTTGACGTCGGCGAACAGGCCGGACTTCTTCAGCGCGTCGACGAAGGCGGTGCCGACTTGGGCGCCGACCGTCTCGCCCTTCAGATCATCCTGCGTGGCGTAGGTCTTGGTGTCGCTCTTCGGCACCACGAGGCCTTCGCCATAAGTGTAGATCGGGTCGGAGAAGTCCACGACTTCCTTGCGCGGCGCCGTGATGAACATCGCGGCAGCAATGATGTCGATCTTGCTCGAAGTCAGCGACGGGATCAGCGTCGAGAATTGCATCGGCTCGATCTGCACGTTGAAGCCAGCATCCTTGCCCACTTCAGTGACGAGATCGACCATGATGCCCTGGATGGTATTGGTCTTGGTGTCGAGGAAGGTGAAAGGAATTCCAGTCGGCGTCGAGCCGACCTTCAGCACTTGCTGCGCCGAAGCCGGCAACATTGCTGCAATCGCGAGTGCCGCGACCGCGGCCAGACCAAAACGCTTCATCGCATTCCCCTTTGGGTCCGGCCGATGGCGGCGCTCGCGCGTGTCATAATCTCAGACGTTGCGGGCCAAGCCGTTTCGGCCTATTTTCACCAATATGAAAATTTGGTCACACTTTCACGAGCGATGCAAGCGGTTTTCATGCACATGAAGGAAGCGGTTTGACGTGAGCGGTGGCAAAAGAATGCGCAGACCGGCAGTAGCAAAGCCGGCAAAGAAGGTGAAGGCCAAAGCCAACACCAAGGCTATCGCCAAAGCGGCCGAGCCGGCGATGGACGTCGCGGTCGGGCGTCGTATTCGCGATCTCAGGCGCATCCGGCAATTCTCGCTCGAGACGATCGCTTCGCGCACGGACCTGTCGATCGGCTTCCTCAGCCAGATCGAGCGCGGCTTGTCGTCGCCGTCGCTGCGCGTGCTGGCGACGCTTTCCGACGTGCTCGGCGTCGGCATCGCCGCGCTGTTCGGCGCGAGCCCGAACGCCGACGGTGCATCCAACCAAATCGTCACGCGCGGGCTTCAGCGGCCCGAACTGAAACTCTGGCGCACCGGCGTGTCGAAGCAATTGCTGAGTCCGGCCAGTGCCGACAACCGGCTCAATCTGTTCCTAGTCCATCTGGAGCCCGGCGGCTCCACTGGTGATGAGCTCTACGCCCATGACGGCGAGGAGGCCGGCCTCGTGCTCGAAGGCGAGATGATGCTGACGGTGGACCGCGAGACATGGTCGCTGAAGACGGGCGACAGTTTTAGATTCGCGAGCCGGCGGCCGCACCGGTTTTCAAATCCGGCTGAGGATGCGAAAGCCGTGGTGCTGTGGGTGAATTGCGTGACGGGGGCGGGGTAGTTTCTTTTCGCTCCGCGAGCACGATCTCAGTCCCGTCATCCTGAGGTGCGAGCGAAGCGAGCCTCGCAGGATGCACGGCCCCGATAGAGCCGGGCTGTCGCCCTTCGAGGGCCGCCGAAGAAGTGGCCACCTCAGGGTGACGGTGATGGATGGAATACGCGGAGCCTCCACGCCGTCATTGCGAGCGAAGCGAAGCAATCCAGACTCTCACCGCGGAGACACTCTGGATTGCTTCGTCGCTTCGCTCGCAATGACGAGAGGATAGAGCTCTAGCCGAACCGATATTTGTATCGGTCCACCGTCAACGCGCTGACATCGACGTCCGGCTTCTTGCCCGACAGCATGTCCGCGAGCACGCGGCCGGAGCCGCAGGACATGGTCCAGCCGAGCGTGCCGTGGCCCGTGTTGAGATGGAGGTTGGCGTATTGCGTTGCCCCGATCACAGGCGGGCCGTCCGGTGTCATCGGCCGCAGACCGCTCCAGAACGTCGCCTTGGAGAGATCGCCGCCGCGCGGGAACAGATCGGTCAGCGAGTGATCGAGCGTGGCGCGCCGCGCATCATAGAGCTGGCTCGAGAAGCCGGAGATTTCGGCGGTGCCGCCGACGCGGATGCGATTTCCCAAACGGGTAATGGCCACTTTGTAGCTCTCGTCCATCACGGTGGATTCCGGTGCGCCGGAGGCGTCCTTGATCGGCACCGTGATCGAATAGCCCTTCACGGGATAGACCGGCAGCGAGATGCCGAGCGGCGCGACCAGACGCGACGACCAGCTTCCGAGCGCGAGGACATAGCTATCTGCCTCCAACATTCCGGCGCTGGTCGCGACACCGCTGACGCGCGCGCCGTCGGTGACGATGCGGTCGATACCGGTGTTGAACATGAAGCGCACGCCGAGCGCTTCGGCGTGCTTGGCCAGCGCCTGCGCGAACATGTGGCAGTCGCCGGTCTCGTCCTGCGGCAAGCGAAGTCCACCGGCGAACTTCTCCTTCACGCTCGCCAGAGCCGGCTCGACCGCGACGCAGCCCTCGCGGCTCAGCACCTCGTAAGGCACGCCATACTGCTTGAGCACGGCGATTTCCTCGCCAGTGCCGTCGAGCTGGGCCTGGTAGCGGAACAGCTGCAGCGTGCCCTGCGAGCGCTCGTCATACTGGATGCCGATGTCGCGGCGCAGGTCGCGCAGGCAATCGCGGCTGTACTCCGCGATCGGGATCATCCGGCTCTTGTTGATCGCATAGCGCTCGCTGGTGCAATTGCGCAGCATTTTAAGCAGCCAGACCCACATCACGGGGTCGAGCTTCGGCCGGATCACCAGCGGGCCGTGCTTCATCAGCAGCCATTTGACTGCCTTCACCGGTACGCCGGGGCCGGCCCACGGCGACGAATAGCCGGGCGACACTTCGCCGGCGTTGGCAAAGGAGGTCTCGAGCGCCGGCTCGGGCTGACGGTCGACGACCGTCACCTCATGACCGGCACGCGCGAGGTAGTAGGCAGAGGTGACACCGATGACACCGCTGCCGAGGATCAAAACTTTCACGCTTCGTCAAACTCCCGCGGCATTACGCTCGCCGCTGCAAGAGGACACTCCGCAACGGCGAGAGCAATTATCAGGCCACCCGCTTGATGGCGTCGCCAAGGATCGAGACGATATCGTCGATGTGGCTCTTCTCGACGATCAGCGGCGGCGACAGCGCAAAGGAGTCGCCGCTCATGCGGAAGTACAGCCCGCGATTGAAGCAGTCGACCATGACATCGTAGCCACGCGCACCGACGGTGCCGTCACGCGACGACAGCTCGACCGCGCCCATCAGGCCGCAATTGCGGATGTCGACGACGTTGGGCAGGCCCTTCAGCGAATGCAGCGCATCGCGCCAGTATTCGGCGATCGACGCGCCGCGCGTGAGCAGGCCTTCGTCCTTGTAGATGTCGAGCGTGGCGATACCCGCGGCGCAGGCGACCGGATGCGCCGAATAAGTGTAGCCGTGGAACAGCTCCATCGCGTTCTCCGGGCCGACCATCAGGCCGTCATGCACCTTGCGGCTTGCGAACACTGCGCCGCAGGGAACGGTGCCGTTGGTGATGCCCTTGGCCGTCGTCATCATATCAGGCGTGACGCCGAAGAAGTTGGCTGCGAACGGCGTGCCGAGGCGGCCGAACCCGGTGATGACCTCGTCGAAGATCAGGAGGATGCCGTGCTTGTCGCAGATCTCGCGCAGGCGCTGGAGATAGCCCTTCGGCGGCGGCAGCACCGCGGTCGAGCCCGGCACCGGCTCGACGATGACGGCGGCGATGGTCTCGGCGCCGTGCAAGGCCACCAGACGTTCGAGATCGTCGGCGAGCTCGGCGCCGTGTTCCGGCTGATCCTTGGCGAAAGCGTTGCGGGTGAGATCGTGGGTGTGGCGGATGTGGTCGACGCCCGGCAGCAGGGTTGCGAAGGCGCGGCGGTTGGCGACCATGCCGCCGACCGAGGTGCCGCCGAAGCCGACGCCGTGATAGCCGCGCTCACGGCCGATCAGGCGGGTGCGGCTCGCCTGACCGTTAGCCCGGTGATAGGCGAGCGCGATCTTCAGCGCGGTGTCGACCGACTCGGAGCCGGAATTGGTGAAGAAGATGCGGTCGAGGCCCTTGGGCGCGATCTCGGCGAGGCGTTCGGCGAAATCGAACGCCAGCGGGTGGCCCATCTGGAACGACGGCGCGAAGTCCAGCGTCATCAGCTGCCGCTCGACCGCGGCGGCGATCTGCTTGCGGCCATGGCCGGCATTGACGCACCAGAGGCCGGCGGAAGCGTCGATCACCTTGCGGCCGTCGACGGTGGTGTAGTGCATGCCCTCGGCCGAGGAAAACAGGCGCGGCGCCTTCTTGAACTGCCGGTTGGCCGTGAACGGCATCCAGAACGAGTCGGTCTTGATGGTGTTCGGAATCTGATGAAGGGTCACGGGCCACGCTCCTTTGCTGACATGCTACCAGAGCCACGGCTTTAAAAGCGCAACAAGTCCTTTTCTGATGACCTGTAAACCATTGATTTGACTGGGGCTGCCGGGCCATATTTGCGCGATCCGCAACACCTGCAACACGGGACCAGGGCAAGGACCAGGACATGAGCGTCGATATCGGTGGACGGCTGCGATTTATCCGGGCGCGCCAGAAGCTGTCGCAGCGCGAGCTCGCCAAGCGTGCGGGCGTCACCAATTCGACGATCTCGCTGATCGAGTCCAACCAGATGAACCCGTCCGTGGGGGCGCTCAAGCGCATCCTCGACGGCATTCCGATGGGGCTCGCCGAATTCTTTGCGCTGGAGCCGGAGAGCCGGCGCAAGATCTTCTATCGCTCGGAAGAGCTGACCGAGGTCGGCAAGAAGCCGATCTCTTATCGCCAGATCGGCGACAATCTGTTCGGCCGCAGCCTTCAGATCCTGAAGGAGCGCTACGAGCCTGGCGGCGACACCGGGCGCGTCCATCTCGTCCATGACGGCGAGGAAGGCGGCATCGTGATCTCCGGAAAGCTCGAAGTCACCGTCGAGGACGAGCGGCGCATCCTCAACCCCGGCGATGCCTATTATTTCGAGAGCCGTCGTCCGCATCGTTTTCGCTGCGTCGGCGGCAAACCGTGCGAAGTGATCTCGGCCTGCACACCGCCGACGTTTTGAAGCTATCCGCGATCCTACGGAGCCACCGGTATCTTACGGAGCTTGAGCCATCTCAATTTCCGCAGCCTGATCCTCTATATGTTTCGAGCCATAGCCAAGCAGCCTCCGCTTTCCGGAGCCGCTTCGTAACAGGGCTCGCTATGAAGATCACGCTCGCAAATGCAGAGGCTGCACTCGATGAAGTGCAGCGCGATAGCGACAAGCTCCATTCGGAGGAGCTGCGCAAGGCCATCGCGAACTACATCGAGTCGCAGCGAGAAGCGCTCAAGGCTCTTCGCAAGAGGCTGCACTAGCACGCGGCGGAACGAGACGGCCTCGCCCGCCCGCGGCCTCAGAGCTTCGTCAGCAGCTCCTCGATCCGGATCGGGAAACGACGCACACGCACGCCGGTCGCGTGCCAGACCGCGTTGGCGACCGCGCCTGCGCTGCCCGTGATGCCGATCTCGCCGACGCCCTTGATGCCGAGCGCGTTCACATGCGGATCGTGCTCCTCGACCATGATCGCGTCGAGCGGCGGCACGTCGGCATTCACCGGGATGTGGTACTCGCCGAGATTGGCATTCATGATCCGGCCGCTGCGGCGGTCGGTGATGGCCTCCTCGTGCAGCGCGAACGACATGCCCCAGATCATGCCGCCGAACAGCTGGCTCTGCACCATGCGCGGATTGACGATACGCCCCGCGGCGAAGGCGCCGACCATGCGGGTGACGCGGACTTGGCCGAGTTCGGGATCGACTTTCACCTCCGCGAACACGGCGCCATGGGCGTGCATCGCATACTCCTCCATCGCCGCCGGATTCGGCGCGCCGGTGCCGCGCGCCTCGACCTCGGCAACGTCGGCGCGCGCGAGAATCTCGGAATAGCCCTCGCCGCGGCTTTCGTCGTCGCGTCGGATCAGCCTGCCATCGCGCGCGATCACGCCGGCATTGCCGGCACCGAACAGCGGCGAGCGCTCATCGTTGGCGGCGAGATCGGCGAGCTTTGCGATCACGGCCGCGCCCGCGCTATGGATTGCGGCACCTGCGGTCGCCGTATGCGCGGAGCCACCGGCAATGCCGGCATCGGGCAGATCGGATGAACCCGCCTTGAACTCGACGCGGTCGATATCAAGCCCAAGTTCGTCGGCCGCGATTTGCGCAAGCGCCGTCCAGGCCCCCTGCCCCATATCATGCGCGCCGATCTCCATCGCGCCGGAGCCGTCGCGGCGAAGAACCGCACGTGCCTCGGCCTGGAACATCAGCGCCGGGAAGGTCGCGGTGCCCATGCCCCAGCCGACCAGAAGGCCATCGTCGTCGCGCATCTGCCGCGGCTGAAGCGGTCGCTTCGCCCAGCCGAACCGCGCCGCGCCCTGCTCGTAACAGGCGCGCAGCGCCTTGGACGAGAACGGCTTGCCGGTGATCGGCTCGACCTCGGCATAATTCTTCAGGCGGAAGGCGAGCGGATCGATGCCGCAGGCCCAAGCCATCTCGTCGATCGCGCTCTCCAGCGCGATCGATCCGGTCGCCTCGCCGGGCGCGCGCATGAATAGCGGCGTGCCTGTGTTGACGCGCACGGCGTCGTGCGAGGTGCGGATTGCAGGCGCTGCATAGAGCGTGTGCGAGGCATCCGCTGCGGGCTCGTAAAAATCGTCGAACGTGCTCGACACGGTCCTCGCATGGTGATCGAGCGCGGTCAGGCGCCCCTCGCCGTCGGCGCCGATGCGCAGCCGCTGCCGCGTCGGCGCGCGATGACCGACCGGGCCGTACATCTGCTCGCGGCGCAGCACCAGCTTGACCGGTTTGCCGACGAGCTTTGCCGCCATGATGCCGAGGACCGGAGGACCAGCCATGAGCCCCTTCGAGCCGAAGCCGCCGCCGAGGAACGGGCTGCGGATGTGGATCTTGTCGTGCGCGATGCCGAACAACTCGGCAACACGCGCAAGGGACAGCATGAGACCCTGGGTCGGCATGTCGATCTGCAGACTGTCGCCATTCCAGCTTGCCACGATCGCATGCGGCTCCATCGCGTTGTGATATTGCGGCGGCGTCTCGTAAATCGCGTCGATCTGCTTCTCGGCGGCGGCAAGGCCGGCCTCGACATCGCCGCGGTGATTTTCGGTCGGATTGCCCACGCCCACAACCGGCGGCACGAAACTTTCGCCGGCGTCGAGTCCCACGAGCGCGGGCAGCGTCTCATAGCGCGGCGCCAGCAACGCCGCGCCTTCCGTGGCCGCTTCCAGCGTCTCGGCGATCACGACGGCGATGGGCTGGTTGGCGTAGCGGACCTCATTGCTCTGCAACACCTCCATCCGGAATACGAATGGATTGGTCTTGATCTCAGGGTCGATCGCGAGCTCAGGCTTGTGGTCTGATGTCATGACATCAACCACGCCGGGATGGCGCCTGGCAGCGGCGACATCGAGCGAGGTCACACGGCCGCGCGCGATGCTGGCGACGGCCATCACCGCAAACAGCATGCCGGGCGGATGATTATCGGCAGCGTAGGTTGCCTGGCCCCTGACCTTGAGGACCCCGTCGCGGCGGGTCAGAGGCTGGCCGATATTCGAGCCGTGGCGCAGATGGGCGGGCGCGCTGGTGAGATTTAGCTCAGGCATGAATGGCTCCGGACGTCGAGGCAAAGGGAGAGGCCGGCAGCGCGGGGATACGCGCGGGCGTACCGGCGGCGGCGAGGGTCAGCGCGCGCACGACGATGCGGCGCGCGAGCTCGATCTTGAAGGCGTTGTCGCCGGACGGCTTTGCGTCGGTGAGCGCGCGCCGGCCGGCTTCCTGGAAAGCGTCCACCGTAGGCGCAACGTTTCTGAGCACGTCCTCCGCGGCTCGGGCGCGCCAGGGCTTTGCGGCGACGCTGCCGAGCGCAAGCCGCGCCTCCACGATCTTGCCGTTCTCGATCCGCAACGCAGCCGCAGCGGAGACGACAGCGAAGGCGTAGGAGGTTCTATCGCGAACCTTGAGATAGCGCGCATGCGCGGCAAAGCTGCGTGCCGCGGGCGGCAAACGCACCGCGACGATCAGGTCGCCGGGCTCGAGTGCGGATTCACGCTCGGGCGCATCGCCCGGCAGGCGGTGCAGCTCGTCGAGCGCGATCTCGCGCCGCCCGTTCCTGCCCTCGATCTCGACGACGGCATCAAGCGCGACCAGCGGTACGCAAAAGTCGGACGGATGCGTGGCGATGCAGCTTTCGCTCCAGCCGAGCACGGCGTGGGTGCGGTTCTCGCCGTCGCGCGCGTCGCAGCCGCTGCCGGCCTCGCGCTTGTTGCAGCGGCTGGCCGTGTCGTAAAAATAGGCGCAGCGCGTCCGTTGCAGGAGATTGCCGCCGACGGTCGCCGCATTGCGCAGCTGCGCCGATGCGCCGGAGAGCAGCGCTTCAGCGACGGCCGGATAGGACCTTGCAAAGTGGGCGTCATGCGCAAGATCGGCGTTGCTCACCAGTGCTCCGATGCGCACACCACCGTCGGCGAGGCATTCGATTTGATCGAGCCCGTCGAGATGCGTAACGTCGACCAGACGATCCGGACGGCTGACGCCGCCCTTCATCAGATCGAGCAGATTGGTGCCGGCAGCGAGATAGGCCGCACCCGGCTGCGCGGCGGCAGCGACGGCCTCGGCGACCGTGGCAGGCCTGACGTAATCAAATTGCTTCATGCGGAGCGCCTCTGATTGGATTCGTCCATACTCGCCTGGGCGTCGAGCACGGCATCGACGATGCCGGCATAGGCGCCGCAGCGGCACAGATTGCCGCTCATGCATTCACGGATGCGCTCGGGATCGTTGCCGGCCTGCGCCTCGCTCATCATGCCGATGGCGCTCATGATTTGGCCGGGCGTGCAGAAGCCGCACTGAAAACCGTCATGGGCGATGAAGGCGGCCTGCACGGGATGAAGCTGGTCGCCGCGCGCGACGCCTTCGATGGTGAGAATATCGGCGCCGTCATGGCTGATGGCGAGCGCGAGGCAGGAGTTGATGCGCTTGCCGTCGACGAGAATGGTGCAGGCGCCGCATTGGCCGCGGTCGCATCCCATCTTGGTTCCGGTCAGATGCAGGCGCTCACGCAGGAGATCGAGCAGCGTGACGCGCGGATCGTCCAGGACGAATTCGCGCCGCGCACCGTTCACGGTGAGGCTGATGGAGTGGTTCATACAAGGCTCCGATCAGAGATGGACATGAGTGATCGCGCGGCGCGCCACCGCCGTGGCCGCCGTCGATACGCGCCGCCCGAACATTATCCGAGCCAACGTCTTCCGCGAAGATACGGAGGCAGCCTCCGCTTAGCAAGGGCCGGCAGGAAATATTTGGAATTCGTCAAAAGCCCGTGCGCATCAACGCGATGCAGCTAACCAAGGGTTCAATCTAACCAATTCGTGATCTACATTGCGTGGATGGACGAGCACACCGCCCAGATCCGGAAGCCCCGCGCCGATGCCCTGCGCAATCGCGAGCGCGTGCTCGAGGCGGCCAAGGCCGTGTTCAACGCGGGTGGTCCGGAGGCGAGCCTGGAAGCCGTCGCAAAACGCGCCGGCGTCGGCATCGGCACGCTCTATCGGCATTTCCCGACGCGCGAGGATTTGTTCGAGGCGGTGTACCGGCGCGAGGTCGAACACCTCAGCGAGCTTGCCGAGCAGTTGAAGAATGCGAAGGACCCGGTCGATGCGCTGCGGCGCTGGCTGCACTCAGGCGTCGAGTTCGTTGCCACCAAAAAGGGCATGGTCGCAGCCTTGGCACTCGCGGTACAGAGCGGGTCGGAGTTGCATGCCTTTTCCTTTGAGCGCCTGACCAAGGCGATCGGCTCGCTGCTCGACCGCGCAGCCGCGGCCGGCGCGATGCGCGCAGACATAAGTCCCGAGGACTTGCTGCGCGCGTTCTTCGGCATGTGCTACATGCACGACCAGCCCGGCTGGCAATCCTCGGTGCTGCGGATGCTCGACGTGTTCGTCGACGGGTTGCGGGTGCAGCCTGTCGTGAAGGCTAAGGTCCGCGCGGCCGCAAAGCCCGCGAAGCCGGCTGCAAAGCGGAAGCGATAGCCGGCGAGATGTGCTAGGATCGGCGCCGCCGGGATTTCAACGCGGAGCCTGTCATGCGCATCGCCGCCTTGCTGGTCTTTCTTAGTGTCGCCTTCGATCCCATCTCCGCACGCGCCGACGATGTCGCGACGGCACGGGATATCATCCGCGCCCAGGAGCAGGCATTCGGCCGCGACGACGCGCGCGCGGCCTACTCCTACGCCGCGCCGGCGATCCGGGAGATCTTCCCCGCGCCCGACATCTTCATGTCCATAGTGCAAAACGGCTACCCGCCGGTCTATCGGCACAAGAGCTTTGAATTTGGCGACAGCAAGAGCGAGGGCAGCCGCGTTGCCCAGCACGTCCATATCATCGATGCCAATGGCGAGGCCTGGGAAGCGCTCTACACGCTCGAGCAGCAGGCGGACGGCAGCTACAAGATCACGGGTTGTTCGCTGCTGAAGGCGGGACAGGCAGTCTAGGTCGCAAAACCCGGGCCGGTCCTGACGGCATTCATCCGCGAGCGGATCAGCAGCGTCAAGACGATGCCGATATTGAGTGCGTTCCACGCCACGCCGTTGGTGAACGCCGCTGCGTAGGAGCCTGTGGCGTCGAAGATGACGCCCGAGACCCAGCCGCCGAACGACATGCCGAACACGGACGCGAAGATCACGATGCCGACTCGGGTTGCGGCCTCGCTCGCAGGCATCGCCTCGCGCACGATGATGGCATAGCTCGGCACGATGCCGCCCTGGAACAGGCCGAACATCGCGGAGATCAGATAGAGCGAGGTCAGGCTGTCAAAGAACAGGTAGAATACGAGCGCGAAGCCCTGCGCCAGCGCACCGATCAGAAGCGTCGGGATGCCGCCGATCTTGTCGGCGAGATAGCCCGAGCCGATCCGGCTGACGATGCCGCAGGCCATCATCAGCGACAGCATCTCGGCGCCGCGCGCCACGCCATATCCGAGATCGCCGCAATAGGCGACGATATGCACTTGCGGCATTGCCATGGCGACGCAACAGGAAATGCTGGCGATCGAGAGCAGCACCGTCAGCGTGTTGGTCGAGAGCTTGAGGTCGACCCGCGGCGGCGCTGCATTGGCATGATCGTGGACCTTGTCGTGGCCCATCTGCGTGCGCAGGACCAGCACCAGGATGGTCATCAAGCTCACGCAGACGAGGCCGATGCCGATATGCGTGTAGCGCCAGCCGATCGTCTGCATGCCCCAATTCACCATCGGCGGCCACATCGTGCCGGCCACGTAATTGCCGCTCGCAACGATGGTCACGGCAAGACCGCGATAGCGCTCGAACCAGTGCGAGGCCTCCGCCATCAGCGGCGCGAAGGTTGCGGAGGTGCCGAGCCCGATCAGGAAATACGCCGCCACGAACTGCCAGAGCTGGGTCGACAAACCCGCGAGCACATTGGCGACGCCGAGGAAAGCGATGCTGATCGCCATCGCCCACACGATGCCGAAGCGATCCGTGATCTTGCCGGCGATCACGCCGCCAAGCCCGAAGCCGAACATCATGAGAGTGAACGCCAGCGACACCGCGCCGCGCGTCGCGGCGAATTCGGTCTGCACCGCGGGAATCATGACCACGATGGCCCACATGCCGACGCCGCCGATCGAGCCGATCAGAAGCGCAATCACAAGCCGCATCCAGGCCTGACGGGAATCAGGGCTGAATGTCTCGGGCGTTTGTCCTGAATGATTTGGTGCGTGCACGGGCGGGACCATGGCCCGCGGATCGCCACAGGGTCAAGCATTGTGGCGCGATATTGGGCATGCACGGTGCACTGCGGTAAGAAGGCGCTTGGCGAACGCACCGTTTGCCATTAGTTTGCAATCAGCGTGTGGCATCAGAAGATGCAGACGAGCCATATGCATGGCGATTCCTCGCACGACCATGCGGGGCACATGCGCCTCACCAGACCGCCGCGCAGGACGCGCCGGCTCCGCATCATCACCACGGCAAGGCTACGTCAGGACGAGCGCGCATCTGCGCGCGCGGACCTGTGGTCTTCAGACAGATCAGGGATGAATTGCCTGGGCCTGTCCGGACCAGCCCGGGGCATGACGATTTTCGTCCCTGACCTGCCGCGAAATACCCCGGTCCGGCCTCCTGCCGCACCCTCTGTTAACACTTTGCTAACCATACACCCGGCAAGAATTGCCGAGTGGAGTCGAGTGTCGTCAGCCGCGTAGAACGGGGAGTTCCCTGTGGACGCCAGTGCGGTGCCTCACTTTCGGAACGGCGGCCCTTCGGCCGCCGCGCAGACGTTTGGGGCGCGCGGACGGCAGTCGCGCGGAGAGGCAGCTACCATGGTCGATGTCACCGCGGGACAGGGCGCAGGCAGCACGAATGCCGGCTTCCCCACCCTTGCCGAGATCGGCAACATCCTCAGGCGCGGCGACATCGCGCTGGCGCTCGGCGTCCTCACCATCCTGGTGGTGCTGATCCTGCCGCTGCCCGCGATCGTGCTGGACCTGTTCCTGGCGATCTCGATCACGCTTTCGATCCTGATCCTGATGACGTCGCTGTTCATCCAGACGCCGCTGGAATTCTCCGCCTTCCCGACTGTCCTGCTGATCTCGACCATGTTGCGGCTGTCGCTCAACATGGCCTCGACCCGCCTGATCCTGTCGCACGGGCATGAGGGCACGGACGCGGCCGGTCACGTCATCGAGGCCTTCGGCAGCTTCGTAATGGGCGGCAATTTCGTCATCGGCATCATCGTGTTCGCCATCCTGATCATCGTCAACTTCGTCGTCATCACCAAGGGTTCGGGCCGTATCGCCGAAGTCGCGGCCCGCTTCCACCTTGACGCCATGCCCGGCAAGCAGATGGCGATCGACGCCGATCTCTCCGCCGGCCTGATCGACGAGAAGGTCGCCAAGGAGCGGCGCAAGGAGCTGGAGGACGAGAGCGGCTTCTTCGGTGCCATGGACGGCGCCTCCAAGTTCGTCCGCGGCGATGCCATCGCCGGCCTCTTGATCGTCTTCATCAACGTCGTCGGCGGCATGATCATCGGCGTGGCGCAGCAGGGCCTCTCCTTTGCCGACGCCGGCCGCAGCTACACGCTGCTGACCGTCGGTGACGGCCTCGTCACCCAGGTGCCGGCGCTGATCGTTTCGACCGCGGCGGGCCTGCTTGTCTCCAAGGCCGGCGTTTCCGGCGCCGCCGACAAGGCGCTGATGAAGCAGTTCTCCGGCTATCCGCAGGCGCTCGCGATGTCCTCGGCGGTCATGCTGGTGCTGGCCGCGCTGCCGGGCATTCCGACCATCCCCTTCCTGGCGCTCGGCGCCGGCGCCGGCGCACTTGCCTGGAACGCGCGCAACCGCAAGCGGGCGACCGCCAAGGCCGACGAAGCCGCCAAAGCTGCGCCCGCGCCGGGAACGCCGGGCGCATCGGGCTCCGCTGCGGCGGAGGAGCCGATCTCCTCGGCGTTGAAGATCGACGACCTCAAGATCGAGCTCGGCTATGCCCTGCTGCCGCTCGTCAACGGCCCCGACGGCACCGACCGCCTCACCGAGCAGATCAAGGCGCTGCGCCGCTCGCTCGCGATCGAGATGGGCTTTGTGATGCCGGCCGTGCGAATCCTCGACAACGTCCAGCTCGAAGCCAACACCTATATCATCAAGATCAAGGAGGTCGACGCCGGCACCGGCAAGATCTGGCCGAACCAGTTCATGGTCATGGATCCCGGCGGCAGCCAGGTGCAGGTGCCCGGCATCCACACCACCGAGCCGACCTTCGGCCTGCCCGCGACCTGGGTCGATGCCAGCCTCAAGGAGGAGGCCTCGCTCAAGGGCTACACTGTCGTCGACGCCGCGACCGTGCTCTCGACCCATCTCACCGAGTTGCTCAAA
This sequence comes from Bradyrhizobium sp. 197, assembly GCF_023073375.1. Taxonomy (NCBI): domain Bacteria; kingdom Pseudomonadati; phylum Pseudomonadota; class Alphaproteobacteria; order Hyphomicrobiales; family Nitrobacteraceae; genus Bradyrhizobium; species Bradyrhizobium sp. 197. The sequence goes on from NZ_JADPJJ010000007.1 coordinate 175,566, forward strand.
GCCAACATGTCGGACCTGCTCTCTTATGGCGAGGTGCAGAAGCTGCTCAAGGAGCTGCCGAAGGAGCAAGGCGAGCTGGTCAAGGATATCGTGCCGGGACAGGTCACGGTCTCCGGCATCCAGCGCGTGCTGCAGCTGCTGCTCGCCGAACGCATCTCGATCCGCGACCTCTCGACCATCCTCGAAGGCATCGCCGACTCGCTCGCCTTCTCGCGCAATCCCGCCACCATGGTCGAACACGTCCGCGCCCGTCTGGCACGGCAGATCTGTGCGCAGAACACCTCCTACAACGGCTACCTGCCGCTGATTGCGCTGTCGGCCCGTTGGGAGCAAGCCTTTGCCGAATCCATTATCGGCCAGGGCGAAGAGCGCAGCCTCGCGATGCAGCCCTCAAAGCTGTCGGAGTTCATGACCGGCGTGCGCGAGGCCTTCGAGCGGGCCGCGCGCGAAGGCGAGGCCCCGGTGCTGGTTACCTCTGCGGCAATTCGTCCCTTCGTGCGCTCCCTGGTCGAGCGGTTCCGTGCCCAGACGACGGTGCTGTCGCAGGCCGAAATCCACCCCCGGGCGAGGTTGAAAACAGTCGGAAGCATCTGATTTGCCTTAAGAAGCCGTGTGTTTTTTGGCCACAGGCAAATGGTTTTTCAGTTTCTGGCGTCTTATCGACGAACGGCTGGAAAGGCACCGGACAGATACATTACCGCTTTGAAATAATTGCGAAATCGCACGAACAAGGGCCGCTTTTGATCGCGGATCTTCACGTCCTGTCACGCTCTTGTGATCGCCTCTTGGGAACGAATCCGCCCAATACTAGGTTGTTGGGCACCGGGAGTATGAACCTGTCCAAACAAGCAGGCGACTACTTCGGGTAGATGGCGGCAGGAGCCTTCCATGAACCACTCGATTTACAGCGCAGATCGGTCGACCCACCTCAAGATCGTGGTCGTCGCGCTTGTTGCCGGCATCGTGGTGGCGGGTCTCGGCATCACGGCGCGTACGAGTTCAGACGAAGGCCTGACCCAGACCGCGCGCGTCATGAAGGCCGGCAAGCCGGTCGCTATCACCAGCTCGAACGTTTCGCTCGTTCGTTAAGGAGATTTGAGTTTCAGGAATTCACGCGGCTCTTTATCAGCCCCCCAAAGTCGCCACGTGGATATGTAGACGACCCCAACCCCAAGTCGACTACAGAAAGCGCCCGCCCCCCACGGGCGCTTTCTCATGTCTGGAGGTATCTCCGTCGCGTGACTGAATTCATCTCTCCTGTCCCGGACGCGCTGCAGCGTTCTTACGCTGCTGCGCAGAGCCGGGACCCAGAAGGCCACGCAAACCGCTGATGCATGGGCCCCGGCTCTGCAGCGCATCACTTCGTGCTGCGCAGCGTCCGGGGCACGAGACCTCTCTTCAGTAGACACACCTTCGCCCTCTCGCGGCGCATTTCGCCCGAGCTTTGCTTCGTCGCCTTGCCCTCGATTGAAAAGGGCGCAGGGAAGACCGGGCGCCGGCTGGCACCCGCGGTCCACTGTGCGAAGGTTGCAGTCAAAGATCTGCACAGCGGCATACAGGTGAAGCCAAAACGTCCGGCCTTCCCTGCGCAGTGGTTTGACGGCTTATGTCGTGCTCTCCCCGGGGAGCGATGCACTATTGCCCCCGTCGCCTTGCAGATGACTGATGCGCGCGCCCGGTCGGGCAACACACATCACCACAAGACTTGACGCACAGACCCCGGGCGTCAGGACCACACGATTTTGCCGTACGCCGATCACACCGGTCGTGCGCGCGACGCCTTCGCTCACGGTTGCCCGCCCTGCGAAACCCTTCGCGCCGGTGTAACCAACGTCCACCGCCGTCCGGCCCGCGTTCGTGACGATCGCGATACGCCCCTCTTCCTTGGGCCGGAGTGAGGCGACACATACGCCGTTTCCGAATTTCGGCAAAGTGGAATATTTTTGACCCCGCGCGTTGACCCACCGCTCGCGTGTTTTGCCCGTCGAGCAACGCAAGGGCTTGTAGATGCAGTAACGGGGTGGCCATGACGGAGGTGCCCGGCCGTCGTGCTCTAACCGGTCACCGATCAGATGCCTACCGCGCCCCATAAGTCGGCGGCGGCGCTTGCACTGTCGGCGCTGCCGCGGCGAAGAGCTCGTCCTTGCGCCCCGAGAGCGGCGGGTAGATACGCTTGCGGTTGATGGTCTGTTTGGTTGCCTTCGCGGCCGCGCCGATCGCACGGACTTCGCGGTCCCATCCTTCCGTATAGAGCGCGCCCCAGCCGCCGAGATCGAGCACGGTCACGTACCAGTCGATGCGCAGCGGCAGCATCGGCAGGCCTGCGAGATCGGCGACGACATTGTGGCCGGCAAAGCGGCCCATGGGGCGGGCGAACTGGCAGGACATCACGGTCGGATGCAAGCCATCGACCACGCTCGAGGCGACGTCGCCGGCGGCGAACACACCGCCGACATCCGCAACCCGCAACAGGGGATCGACGAGAAGGCGCCCGAGGCGATCGCGTGCGTCCGGAAAGCTCGCCGCCAGGGGGCTCGCGCGCATCCCGGCACACCAGATCACCGTCCGCGTCGGAATGAACTCGCCCGAGTTCAGGCGCAGGCCGGCGGCCTCGACGGATACGACGCGGACGCCGAGCCGTGTCTCGACGTCGAGCGAAGCCAACGCCGTCTCGATCACGGGACGCGCGTGCGCGCCGATGGTGGCGCCTACCGCCGGATTGGGATCGACCAGGATGATACGGCGGCTGCCGGTGATGCCGGCGCGCGCCAGCCTGTCGGGCATCTCGGCCGCGACCTCGATGCCGGTGAAGCCGGCGCCGACCACGACGACCGTCGAGCGCCCCGGCGAAGGCGCGCTGCGTCCGAGCGAAGTGAGATGATCCTCGAGGCGGAGCGCGGCAGGATAGGTGTCGACATCGAAAGCATGCTCGACAAGGCCGGGAATGGCGGGACGCATCACTTCGCTGCCGAGCGCCAGCACCAGCCGGTCATAAGCCAGCGTCTCGTCGCCGCTACCCGTGACCAGCGAAATCTCGCGCCGGGCCGGATCGATGGCTTCGACCTCGCCGATCCCGTGACGGACGCCGATCGGATCGAGCAGTTGCGATAGCGGAAGCGCGACCTCGCTGAGGTCGGCCTCGTAATTGCGAACGCGGATGTTGTGATAGGGATTGCGATCGACGACACAGATCTCGATGTCACGACCGGCCGCACCGATCTCGTCGCGCTTGCGTGCGGCACCGATGGCCGCCCACAGACCTGCAAACCCGGCGCCGAGCACGACAATACGCGCCATGTCCGTTGACTGCATTCCCAAGAGAGCGACGACGAAGCGACGAACGATCAAGCCGTCTGACCATTCAGACAGGTATAGCTCATCCGGCCGGGCGGACCAACTGCGGTGGCACCGGCGCGCAGCACAAATTCTCAGCGCGGCTCAGGCCTCGCGCAGTTCCGACGGCGTCGCGCCAAAGCGCTTGCGGAAGGCACGGTTGAAATAGGACAGATCGGAGAAGCCTGATGAGTGCGCGATGTCGCTGATCTTGCGGGCCCTGGCGCGAGGATCGCCGAGCAGCTTGCGCGCTTGCAGCAGGCGCTGCTCCAGCACGAATTCGGTAAAGGTCGTTCCGGCCTGCTCGAACAGGCGCTGTGCCTGGCGCGGGCTCAGGCCGGAGCGCGTGGCGATCTCGGACAGGCAGAGATCGTTGCGGCCAAGCGCAGCCATCACGTCGGCGCGCATGAGATCGAGGCGGGCCGCCGCCTGCCCGCGGCCGCGCGCGAGACTTGCATGTTCGGCGTCGGTGCCGAGCAGGAGGCCGACGAGATCGACCATGTGCTGCGCGGTGAGGCGCTGGCCGACGGCATCGAGATGCGGCGCCTGATGGGCGGCAAGGGAATGGTAGCGGAAGATCGTCTCGGCGACCGCGCCGTCCGAGAGCACTTGCGACAGCTTGTCCTCGGCGCGCGGATTGATCTCGAGCAGGGCGCGACGCGGCATGCGGATGGTGGTGAAGCGATCTTCGTCGCTATGGCCGACGGTGCCGGTGATGCCCATGTCGACGAGCACCATCTGCGCGGGTGCAAGCTCCACGGCATGGCCGTTCTGCCCGACGCGGACGAGGCCCGCATGGCCCGCGATCAGGACGAGATCGTCGCTGCCGTCGGCAAGGTGGCTCTGGGTGCGTGAATATTGCGCGGAGGCACCTTCGGGAATGGCGAGCGCGATATTATCGACCACGCTGACCTGGAGCCGGCAATCGATGCTGTCGCCCCGGCTCGGCCCGATATCCAGGCCGCAGCAACCGAAGGTCCGCTCGCGCCAATGTTCGAAGGCCGGGCCGTGTGGCAGCCCTGCATATTGGTGAACGAAGATGCCCGACGTTTTCGCTGCATCCATCTGATTTCTCGCCCCTCTCCGGCACCATGATCGGCGGCGCCGACTGCAAATTCCGGGCATTTGACGCGGCGAAATGCGCAGAGGTTCAAATCGAGGGCGGATTCGGCGGGACTTGTCGGGATGCGACGGCGGGACGGACCGTGGCGACAGCGCGCGTCTACTTCTTCGCGGGCGCCTGCGGCTGGGACGGCGGCACGGTCTCGATCAGCTTGCCGGAAAATACCGGCGCCGAGGTCGGCTGCCCGTTGGGCGAGCCGCCCGTCTGCTCGACAGTGACGGCGTAGGTCGCGCCGTTGACGACGTCGGCATCGTACGAACCGAGCACCGGTCGTGCGGTGAAATCGCCTGCGCCGATCACGCCCAGCGAGCGCGGGCCCGGCAGCCTGTCGGAGATCAGCCAGAGCTCGAAACTCTTGCCGGGCTCCGGCGTCGCGCCGACCTTGCGCACGGTAAAATTCCTGGACGCACCGTCGATGGTGAGGATGAAGGCGGGACCGCCGCCCTGGCCCTGCAACAGCGCGACGTATTGCGACGAAGGCGGAAGCGACGCCGGTGTCTTCACCTCGACCGTCTGGATGCGCACGGGCGGACGCAAGCCGCCCGGCAGCGCCTCGGGCCGGAATATCTGAAGCGACAGCGTCACGAGCAGCGCGGCCGCGAGTGCACCGACGGCGGATGCGATGGTGCGCCAGCGCTTCACACGGCCCTCGAGCCGAATCACATTGCTGTTGTCGGCGACCGGCGCCGGCGGCACACGCGCGACCTGCGGGTCTGGCGCATGGACCTGCGGCATGAATATCGGCACGACGTCGGGAATCGCGTCGCGCTCGGAGCGCACCGCTTCGCCCTGCTCCGCTTCGGGAGGCTGCGGCCCCGGTTGTTGCATATCCTGCGACGGCAGCTCCGGAGGCACGGTGTCGAGCGAGGAAAATTCCGGCACAGATGGCGGTAGCGGCGGCGCGACGTCCTGCAGCGCCGGCGGCTCCTGCGCAAAGTCCGTCCGCGCGAGCTCGGACCTGATGTTCTCCCACACGATCGGACGCGGCTCGATCGAGCCGACCATCTGGTTGAGCACCCCGATCCGGTACGCCCACGCCTGCACGATCTCGGCGAACGCCTTGTCCACCGCCATCATGGTCTCGACCTGCGCGCGCTCGTCGGCGTCGAGCGTACCGAGCGCATATTCCGCGGCGAGCGCGATATGGTCCTCCGTATAGGCCATCACTTGCAGTCCAGACCCACCCTCACAGTATGAGCTCTCATTGCCCAAGCCCTCATAGCCCAAGCCTCATAGTCCAAGCCCTCATAGTCCAAGACATGCGCGAATATCCAACATGCTGCGGCGGAGCCACGTCTTCACCGTGTTGACGGGCACCGCGAATTTCTCCGCCAATTGCTCGCGGCTCCAGCCGTTGTAATAGGCGAGAAGCACGAGTCTTTGACGGTCCGGCTCGAGCCGGCCGATACATTCCAGGAGCCGCTTCAATTCCTCGGTCATCTCCCTCCGCGCCAGCGGATCGGGGCTGTCGCCTGCGACTTCCATCGCCTGCGGCTCTTCCTCGATGGAGACTTCCGTCTTCTTGCGCACGATGTCGATGGCGCGGTTGCGCGCGATCGACGCCATCCACGTAATCGGCGACGACAGAGCGGGATTGAACTGGCCGGCGCGGTTCCAGATCTTGACGTAGGTCTCCTGAATGACCTCCTCTGCGATATCCTGTTGGCGTAAGATACGGAGCACGACGCCAAAGAGTTTCGCGCGCGTGGCGACGTAGAGGCGTTCGAACGCGGCCTGATCGCCCTGCGCTACCGCCCCAATCAGCCCGACCAGCTCTGCTGGCGTCAGCATTCAGCCCCCCAATGCGCGGCCCGTCGCGTTCCGCGCAGGCTCTGGCACTCCGCCACCATAGCGCGCGACAAAGCCGACCACCAAGGGGGCGCGTCGCCACGCTGTGGACAGCACATGCGAAAACCCGGCCCTTGCGGGTCCGGGTTCTGCAAAATTCTCGCAGGTCTGGCGGCTAGTGCCTCAGGCAACGGCGCCCATGCGGGCACGCATCAGGCCGATGCTGTCGAGGTCGGCCTGCTCGCGGGCGTTTTCCTCGGCGCGTTCGCGGGCCTGGTCGCGCTCGTCGAGGAGCTCGACCTTCTTCAGTTCCTCGAAGGCTTCGGCCAGCGCGGCCTTGGCTTCGTCGAGCTGGCCCTTCAGCTCGTCGGCCGAACGGGTCAGGTTCTCGCGGCGCTGGATCGCCGCCTTGGCATAGGTCGGATAGGCGAAGTGCGAGGGATCGTTGATCCCGGCACGCTCCTGCTCGGTCGAGATCTCGCGTTCGAGATCGGTCGACATCCGCTGGAAGTCGGCAATCATGGTCTCGATCTGGGTGACCCGGCGGCGCTTCTCGTCGACCTGAAATTTCTTCAGGCGAATGAGGGTATCACGTGACTTCATCGACTCGTACTCCCCAGAAGTCCCTTGGCTGCACGTGGGACAACACCGGTCTCCCCACGGGCCCGACTGGGGCCAAGACCGGCTCTGCTACTCTGTGGGATGGGATGATGACGGGACAAAGTTAGCGTTCCGTTTCCAAATTGCCGAGGATTAGCGCCAACTGGCGGTAGCCGTCCGCCAGTGATGCATTTTCGTCCTTGCGCTGGCGCAGGAAGGCCTCCAGCGGCTCGTGCAGGCGGATCGCCTCGTCGACCTCGGGGCTGGAGCCGGCGCGGTAGGCCCCGAGCCGGATCAATTCCTCCATGTCGGCATAGGTCGCCATTACCTGGCGCGCCCGCTGGATGGTCGGCCAGAATTGCGGGTCGGCCGATTTCGGCATGGTGCGGGAGACGGATTTGAGGATGTTGATGGCGGGGTAGCGGCCGCGCTCGGCGATCGAGCGCTGCATCACGATGTGGCCGTCGAGGATACCGCGGACAGCATCCGCGATCGGCTCGTTATGGTCGTCGCCGTCGACCAGCACGGTGAAGATCGCGGTGATGGCGCCCTCGCCCAGGCCCGGTCCGGCGCGCTCCAGAAGCTTCGGCAGCTCGGTGAACACGGTCGGCGTGTAGCCCTTGGCGGTCGGCGGTTCGCCGGCGGACAGACCGATCTCGCGCTGAGCCATGGCAAAGCGCGTCACCGAATCCATCAGGCACAGGACGTCCTGCTCCTCGTCGCGAAAATATTCGGCGACCGCGAGCGTGAGATACGCGGCCTGACGGCGCATCAGCGCCGGCTCGTCGGAGGTCGCGACCACGACGACGGAGCGCGCCAGGCCCTCCTCTCCGAGGTCGTCCTGCAAGAACTCCTGCACCTCGCGGCCACGTTCGCCGATCAGCCCGATCACGCTGACCGCGGCATCGACATTGCGCGCGAGCATCGACAGCAGCACCGATTTGCCGACGCCGGAACCTGCGAAGATGCCCATGCGCTGGCCGCGGCAACAGGTGAGAAAGGTGTTCATCGCGCGCACGCCGAGATCGAGCGGCGCGCCGACGCGCTTGCGCGAGTGCGCCGGCGGCGGCGAATTGCGGTACGGCATCGGCGCCGGGCCCTGCGGCAGCGGCCCCTTGCCGTCGATCGGCTCGCCCAGTGCATTGACGACGCGGCCGAGCCAGGCCGCGCAAGGCCGCACCTGATTTGCGGAATTGGCGACAACGGCCTTGCAGCCGCGCCGCACGCCGTCGAGGCCGGCGAACGGCATCACGACGGCATTGTTGCCGGAGAAGCCGATCACCTCGCAGGGGATGGAACGGTTGCCGCCGGTCTCGATCACGAGCCGCGCGCCGACCGACATCGCGTGGATCGGGCCGGCCACCTCGACCATCAGGCCGCGCACGCCGACCACACGGCCATAAATATTGACGCCGTCGATATCGCCGATCTGTTCGGCCAGCGCCTTCATTCGGCAAGAGCTTTCATTAAGAGAGTGCCTTCACAAGAGGGCCTTGATGGGGTGATCGCCTGCGTGATCCCGGGGGTTCGTGGCGAAAACCTTAAATTTCGCCATATTTCTGAACGGCGCTTAACTTCGTGTTTACCCGCATCGTTAATCATTGCGTCACTGTCTTTGTGACTGAGCGTGGCTCCCCTTCAGAAGAAGGTTGAGTCGCGGGAGTCGGTTAGGCCCGTCTCTTAAAGTGGAACTTGAACGCAACCGGATAACGAAAGCTGCTTCGCGCACAAGACCTTAGGGCGATTCGACCAAAATTGCATCTACAGGGCTTGCGTTCCAGAATCAGAATTTGTTAACCATCTGTTGTCAGGATCCGAATCAGTTGTTCAAAGGCGTTTTGTTGTGTGCCGCGAATGCGGCCGACCTGACGCCCAGGAGCGGCGACTATGGGGAACTGGCATGCGCGTTTTGCTGATTGAAGATGACAGCGCCGTCGCGCAGTCGATCGAGCTGATGCTGAAGTCTGAGAGCTTCAACGTCTACACGACCGATTTGGGGGAAGAAGGCGTCGATCTCGGTAAATTATACGATTACGACATTATCCTTCTCGACCTCAACCTGCCCGACATGTCCGGCTACGACGTGCTCAAGCAGCTCCGGGTCTCCAAGATCAAGACACCAATTCTGATCCTCTCCGGCCTCGCCGGCATCGAGGACAAGGTCAAGGGTCTCGGCGTCGGCGCCGACGACTACATGACCAAGCCCTTCCACAAGGACGAGCTGGTTGCCCGCATCCACGCGATCGTGCGCCGTTCCAAGGGCCATGCCCAGTCGGTCATCCAGACCGGCGACCTCGTTGTCAACCTCGACACCAAGACGGTCGAAGTCGGCGGCCAGCGCGTGCATCTGACCGGTAAGGAATACCAGATGCTGGAGCTGCTCTCGCTCCGCAAGGGTACGACCCTCACCAAGGAAATGTTCCTCAACCACCTCTACGGCGGCATGGACGAGCCGGAGCTGAAGATCATCGACGTCTTCATCTGCAAGCTCCGCAAGAAGCTCGCGAATGCCTCGGAAGGCCGCAACTTTATCGAGACCGTGTGGGGCCGCGGCTACGTGCTGCGCGAGCCGCACGAGGTCGAAGAGCGCATTCCCGCCTGATCAGTTTACGTCGCAAGCCCCAGGGGCTTGCTCCTCCCAGCCTGGACCCCGCCGCAAATGGCGGGGTTTTTGTTTTTTGGGGACACGAACGCGGCCTGATCGTCCTCCCGCCATTGAACCGCTATCCTTCCCCCGCCGACGAATGGTCGCTGCACGATGGGGGAACGATGATCCTGCAATCACTGGCCGGCTTGCCCGTCTTCCTGGTCTATTTCTGCACCGGGCTGGTCGCGATCGTGGCGTATCTGTTCGTCTACACCCGCATCACGGCGCACAACGAATTCCAGCTGATCCGCGACAACGATCCGGCTGCCGCGATCGCGCTCGGCCTCAGCCTGCTGGGCTTCGTGGCGCCGCTGGTTAGCGCCATCGCGCATTCGGCCAATGTGCTGGACTGCCTGATCTGGGCGATGATCGGGCTGCTCGTTCAGATCGTCGTGTTCTTTCTGGTGAAGGTGCCGGTGCCGAACCTGTCGGCGCGGATCGCCGCCGGCGAGCTCGCGCCCGCGATCTGGCTCGGGCTGTCGTCGCTCGCCGCGGGCCTGCTCAACGCCGCCTGCATGATCTACTGACATGGCCGACAGGCCCTCCAAAAAGGAGTTCGGCAAACACCGGCCGGCGGCGGGACCGCCGCCTCCGCAACAGCCGGTAAAGCGCTCCGGCCATGTCGCGCTGCTGGTGATGGGCACAATCGCGGTCGGCGCCACCGCCTACACGGTGATGCCGCGGCAGAATTGCGAGCCCTCTGCTCCCGGGGCGACAGTCCACGGAGCCGCGCCGGTGCAGGCAAGCGCCGCGTGCAGCAGCAGAAGCGGATCGTCAGGCGGCGGCTCGCGCTGGTCGTCGCGATCGAGTTTCTTCAGCAGCGACTCCTCGAGCCATTCCTCGTCGGGAACGTCGTCCGATTCAGGCTCCGGCGGCGTGAGCCGCGGCGGGTTCGGCTCGTTTGGTCACGGCTTTTCGGGTGGCGGCTGATCCATGCGACGCATCGTCTGCCCCGAGCGCGACGACTGGCGGCAGACTGCCGAACAATACGGCTTCGCCTTCCACACCATCGACGGCGAGCGCTATTGGGACGAGCGCGCCTACTACGCCTTCACGCTCGACGAGATCGAGCGCGGCATCGAGACGCCGACCGGCGAGATCGACGCGATGTGCCTGGAGCTTGCCGGCCGCGTGATCGGCGACGAGCGCCATCTGCAGCGCTTGAAGATATCGGACGCGTTCTGGAGCTTGATCGCCGAAAGCTGGGCACGAGACGACCGCAGCCTCTATGGCCGGCTCGATCTGAAATTCGACGGCAAGGGGCCGGCAAAGCTGCTCGAATACAACGCGGATACGCCGACCTCGGTTTTCGAAGCCGCGGTGTTTCAATGGACCTGGGTCGAACAGGCGATCGATCGCCAAATCATCCCGTCACGCGCTGACCAGTTCAACTCCATCCACGAGCGGCTGATCGAAGCGTGGAAGCAGATTGCCGCAGGTCGCCATGTCCATCTCGCCGGCACCACAGGCAATGACGAGGACGCCGGCACGCTCGCCTATCTCGAAGACACGGCGCGCCAGGCGGGACTGACAACCACACTGCTCGACATCGAGGCGATCGGCTGGCGCGACCAGGCCGGCGGCTTCGTCGATATCGACGGCCGCGACATAGCGCTCGCCTTCAAGCTCTATCCCTGGGAATGGATGTTCCACGACGCCTTCGGCGCGAAGCTCAAGGACGCAGCGACGCGCTGGATCGAACCGCCGTGGAAGGCGGTGCTCTCGAACAAGGGCATCCTGCCGCTGCTCTGGGAGATGTTTCCGAACCATCCCCATCTGCTGCCGGCCTTCTTCGAGGACGATCCGCGGGCGGCCGAGCTCGGAAGCTCCTATGTGCGCAAGCCGCTGCTGTCGCGCGAAGGCGCCAATGTCACGCTGGTGTCTGACGGCATGCCGCTCGACGAGCAGGCCGGCCCTTACGGCGCCGAAGGATTTGTGCGGCAGGCATTGTCACCGCTGCCGAATTTTTCAGGCTTCTATCCGGTGGTGGGAAGCTGGCTGGTGAATCACGAACCCTGCGGCCTGTCGATCCGCGAGGATGAAAGCCCGATCACCGGCAACGGCTCGCGGTTTCTGCCGCATGCGATTTTGTGAGTTACGCTCTTCCCCCTCACCTTGTGGGGACAAGGAAGAGAGTTTACCGCGCCGCGGCGACCTTCAACGACGGCGGCATGAATCCGCCCATCGGGCGGCCGGAGCGCGTCGGGTTGAGCTGATAGAGACCGCGGCGGTCGGCGATCGGACGGAACGCGTCGGTGATGCCGACGACGGATTCGGCGGCGCCAAGCAGCAGCGTGCCGTCGACTTCCAGTCCCTTCGTCATGCGCTCGAAGATCACCGCCTTGGTGTCCTGGTCGAAATAGATCAGCACGTTGCGGCAGAAGATCACGTCGAACGTGCCGAGATGGGAGAAGTCCTGCAACAGATTGAGCTGGCGGAACTGCACCATCGCGCGAATGTCGGCATTGAGCTGCCAGATGTCGCCCGATTGCGTGAAGTATTTCATCAGGTGCTGGATCGGCAGGCCGCGCTGCACCTCGAACTGGCTGTAGACGCCGGCCTTGGATTTCTCCAGCACCTCCTGCGACAGATCGGTGGCGACGATCTCGATGCGCCAGCCGGCGAAGGCTGTGCCCATCTCCTTCACGCACATCGCGATCGAATAGGGCTCCTGCCCCGTCGACGACGCCGCCGACCAGATGCGCAGCGATCTGCGCGCCGCGCGCGCCCGAAGCAGACCCGGCAGGATGGTTTCGCGTAAGTGATCGAACGGAATCTTGTCGCGGTAGAAGAAGGTCTCGTTGGTGGTCATCGCTTCGACCACGTCGGTCGCAAGCCGCCCGTCGCCGTTCCTGATCTTCAGCACGAGATCGGGAATGCCGGGAAGACTAGCCTTGCGGGCCAGCGGCAGCAGACGGCTCTCAACCAGATACTGCTTGTCCGGGGAGAGATCGAGGCCGGAGCGCTCTTTCAGGAACTTGCGCAGATAGTCGTAGTCGACCGGCGTCACGAGCGGTCTCCTGCGAACAGGCGATTGACCCGGGCGCCGATCTGGTTGAGCGGCAGGATCGCCGCGCAGATGCCGGCATGGGCCGCCGCGCCCGGCATGCCCCAGACCACGCTCGTGGCTTCGTCCTGCGCGATGACGCTGCCGCCGGCGGCAACGACGTCCTTGCCGCCGCGCATGCCGTCCGAGCCCATGCCCGTCAGGATGACGGAGAGGATGGCGCCATGCCAGATGTCGATGGCGGAGGTGAACAGCGGGTCGACCGCGGGCTTGCAGAAATTGACGGCGGGGCCGTCGTCGAGCGCGATCGCCACGTCGGCGCCGCTGCGCACGACGCGCATGTGCTTGCCGCCCGGCGCAAGATAGATGCGGCCCGGCTTTACCGGCTCGCCATCGACCGCCTCGGCCGCTGGCTTGCGGCTCGTGCGTGCCAGATGCTCGGCAAGGATGGTCGTGAAGGTCGGCGGCATGTGCTGGGTGATCAGCACCGGGAAGCGGTCGATCACCGGACCGAGCTCGGTGACAAGCGCCATCAGCGCCTGAGGACCGCCGGTCGACGAGCCGATCAGCAGCACCTTCGGCGCCTGGGTCGAGAACGGACGCGTGGTCAGCGGCCCCGACGACAGGGCATGTATGGCCGGAGCCGGTGAGGGCGTAACAGGCCGCGCGACAGCCGGTCCACGTGCGACTGATGCCGGGCTTGCGGGCGCCAGCGGCGGGCTCGCAACGGCGGGCTTCCGGCGCAGACGTGCGCCGAGGTGGCGGATCTTCTGGATCAGGTCGTGATGGAAGATGTCCGCAGCCGACGCCTCGCGCGTCGATTCCGGCTTCGGAATGTAGTCGGCCGCGCCGAGCGACAGCGCCTTGAAGCTGATCTCCGCGTTACGGCGGGTCAGCGTCGAGGCCATGATGATGACGAGATCGCGCTTCTTCGCCAGCAATTGCGGCAGCGCCGAGATGCCGTCCAGCTCGGGCATTTCGATGTCGAGCACGGCAACATCAGGGTTGATGCGTTCGATCTGGTTGACCGCCTCGAGCCCGGTGCGCAGCGAGGCCGCGACCTCCATGTCGTGCTCGGCACCGATCCAGCGCGAGATCAGACCGCGGATGACGACGGAGTCGTCGACGATCATCACCCGCAACGGGCCGGCTTCGCGCGACGAACCCGTGGTCGAATTACCTGCGAACGCAACGCTCATTACTCACCAACTCGGACTGAAACGGTTCAGTTGAAAACAAACGCCGAAGGATCCGTTCAGCCTCCGGGCGGTCGCTCAGATAAGCCCGACTTCCTGGAATTTCGCCGTCACGATGTCTTTGTCGAACGGCTTCATGATATACTCGTTGGCGCCGGCGTGCAGTGCGCGCGCGATGTGCGCGACGTCGTTCTCGGTGGTGCAGAACACGACCTTGGGCTGGTCGCCACCGGGCATGCGCCTGAGATGGCCGAGGAACTCGTAGCCGTCCATCACGGGCATGTTCCAGTCGAGCAGCACTGCGTCGGGCAGGCCGCGCTTGCAGGCTTCCAGCGCTTTCTCACCATCTTCCGCTTCGAGGATCTGGAAGTCGAGGCCCTCCAGGATCCGGCGCGCAACCTTGCGGATGACGCTGGAATCATCAACGACGAGACAAGTTCGCATGTGAACCTCTGCTTCTACCCCCTTTGCGGGGGCACTTCCAATTGCAGGTACGTCGGCGGTAGTGCCGCCGTATCAGGCCGCCATCATCTCGGGCGCGAGCTCGAGGACGCGATCGACGTCGAGGACGACCATGAGCTGTCCGTCGAGGCGGTGGACGCCGCCAGCGAGCTTGGCCATGCGGGGATCGAGGTTGACGGGGTTTTCTTCCATGTTGTCTTCGGCAAGCCGCAGCACCTCGCCGATCTGGTCGATCAGCAGGCCG